>NZ_JAGSYG010000003.1:600000-961249 GCF_025685655.1 Acidicapsa ligni
GGAGATCGCTGTATCCGGGTCAAGGTCGAAGACGATGCGATCCGGATGCTCCAGGTCGTCGTTCCGCGAGCCCCACGGATGCACTTCGAGAACTCCAATTTGCGCCAGACTGGCCAGTGCGTCCGGTGTAGAGAGGGTTATGTATGGCTCCAGTTCACCGGTCTTCTTATCGGGCACATCGATAGTTTCTATTCCGGGCGGAAGCATCTGACTCGTGTGTTTTTGGAAGAAACACGGTTTGGTCAAACCCTCGGGACAGCGAACGAGAGAGAGCGGCCGACCAATGATTTGAGGGAGCATGTGCGGCGCGATGGCCCAGTAGTAGTCCGCCAACTGCTGCTTACTTAACATCGACTCAGAGTCGATGGTCTTATCTGGGTGGGTAAGCCGGATGGGGGCGTGGGAGGCGGTCTGACTACTATTCTTTGTGGGAGCCGCTTTTGCCGCGCGGAGTGAAGGAGCAGAATGAGACGCCTGCCGAGAGCCTGAGAGCTGACGCGCGGGGCGAGGGTTTAAAGCTGGCTCTTCCTTGCGCACTTCACTGGCAGATTTATCTTCGCGCAGACCTTGAAATGAGGCTTGGCGGACGAGGTTGTCGGCTGTCCAAGTTGCAAATCGCACCTGCGCAACCAGAGTGGGCTTGACCCAGATGGCTCCTTGACGAACTTCTGTCGGCGGGGTTGAGAACGGACTGCCGGACTGACGCAGCTTTTCCAATTGTGATCGGATGAGGATGTGGGTCTTTTGCGTGAATCCTGTTCCAGTGCGTCCGGCATAGATCAGCTTCTTCGACGCGTCGTAGTAGCCGAGCAACAGGGCGCCGATGCCGTGCATACCGGCGTGTCCCCTGGCAGGCAAGGTGAAGCCTCCAATGACAAATTCCTGTTCGTGGATGCACTTAAGTTTGAGCCAGGAGGATGATCGCCCTGAGGTATAGGGTGCATCTGCGCGCTTCGCGATTATTCCTTCCGCATGCAGCGCACAGGCTTTTTCGAAGACGGTTGCAGCATCCGAATTCAAATGTTCTGAGAGTCTGAGATCTGGTCCAGACTGCACGAGGAGCGCGGTGAGGAGGACTTTTCGCTCACGCAGCGGCAGGTTACGCAAGTTGTGACCATTGAGATGTAAGAGGTCAAAAAGGAAGTAAGTGAGGGGCTTCTTCTCTCCCTGCTGAAAGGCTGCCTGCAGATCAGCGAAGCTGGTGTTGCCGTCGTTGCCGAGAACCACAATTTCTCCATCCAGGAGAGCTGACCTGGCAGGCAGCGTTGCGACTTCTGAGGCGATTGCCTTCATGCGATGTGTCCAGTTCAGGCCTGTGCGAGTCAGCAGTTCAACCTTGCCTTGATCAAGGCGGCCCTGAATGCGGTAGCCATCGAGCTTGAGTTCGTTGAGCCAACCCGTGTTCGACGGAGGGTTAGTCGTCTGCGTAGCTAGTTGTGGAGCGATGAATTCGGGCAGTGATTCTTTTGGATACGCAGATAGTAGCGGTGAAGAAACTTTTTTGTTTTCGCTCTTATTGTTTCGCTGCTTCTTTCGCTGCCCGACATTTTCTTTGGCTGTGTCTTTCGAATTCCAGATGTGGTCCTGGTTCGCTGCGATCTGATCCAGAGAGCGTTTGGTGACGACCGAGTCGGGAGCCTCCTCTGTGATGGGTTTGTCTTTCTCCCCACGTTCAAAGGAATCGTGTTCTTTGATTAACAGCCAGTTTGGCTTTTTCTCGTGGGCAGCCTTGCCTCCTATGCGTACGAGAGTCCAGTTACCCTTCATCTTCGTGCCGTGAAGAGTGAACTTGAGTGAACCCGCGAGAAGACCTGCATCGACGTCTGTATGGCCTGGTTGGGGTTCCCATGTTCCCTGGTCCCAGAGCATCACCGTGCCACCGCCGTATTGGCCCTGGGGAATAATTCCTTCGAAGCCTCCGTAATCCATGGGATGATCTTCCACCTGGACGGCAAGGCGTCGATGCCCAGGGTAGTAGCTCGGTCCCTTGGCACAGGCCCAACTCTTCAGAACGCCATTCCAACCGAGGCGAAAGTCATAATGAAGGTGCGAAGCAGCATGCTTCTGAATGACAAACGGAAGCCCAGCCGGTGTTAATCCTGCTGACGCATCGGCCAGTTTAATGGAGGATCTTTTCTTGCCGCTCGGTTCCGACGTGATGCTGAAGTCTCGCATCGACTGGTAGCGAGCCAATTGCCGATCGATCGCAGCCGAGGCCTTCGAGCCGGAGTTGCCCTTAAGCGAAGGCTTGCTCGGTGCGCGTTTCTCCACGGTTACTTGCTTCGCGATTGCTTTCTTCGCGGATACTTTATTTACGGACTTGTCTGGGACTTTGCTGGTCATGGCATCTCACGCAGACTTGCGATTGCGGCTTGATTTGGACTTGGCGCCAGCCTTTACCAAGCTCATGCCTTTCTTCGGCGCTACAGCCTCTTTCTTGGCTGACTTTCTGCTGCGCACATCGCCCGAGTCATCCGCTCTGGAACTGACGCTCTCGCGCAATGCGTCCATGAGGTTGATGACTTTACCTGAACGGCGGGGACGTTCTTCCTTCGGCAGCGGGGCGTTATTCACCTTGGCTTCGACCAGCTCCTTCAGCGCTGCTTCGTACTCATCGTGGAATTTTTCGGGGGCGAACCTGGCAGTTTTGCGCTGAATGAGTTCTTTAGCCAACGTCAACTGATCGGAATCAACGGCGGTCTTTTTAATCTCCGAGAAGTACTCTGCAGGATCACGCAGTTCCTCTGCGTAGCGGAGCGTGTAGGCCATCATACCTCGGTTGGCTGCACTCTCGATTTTCTCCTCGGGGGGCACAGAGATTGCGACCAAATGCTCGCGGCCCCCAAAGGCGATCTTGCCCAACGCGGCTTTCTTCGTCGATTGGAGGGCCTTACGAATGACGGTGAATGCTTCTGTCTGGCTATCTCCATCTGGGGCGACAAAGTAGGGCTTCTCGAAGAATGCGGGATGCAATTCATCAAGGTCAATGAACTGAGAAATGACCAGTGCATGGCGAGAAGGGATGCGGAGATTTTCAATCTCGGAGGACTCAATCATGACGTACTCGCCCTTGCTGTATTCGTAGCCCTTGACTATGTCGTCTTTTTCTACTGGATCGCCCTCGGAAGGGTCTTCTCCAGAAACCTTTTGATGGTGAATACGCTCCCCTGTTTTGCGCGATAGTTGGTGAAAGTGAATTTCACTTTTCGCCTCTACGGCGGGAAATAGGTTGACGCTGAAAGAAACCAGCGATATCTGTATTTGACCGGACCAAAAGGGGCGAGGCATGGCTAAGTCTCCCTTTGTTTGGGTGCATTTGGTGGGATCAAGGATGCCTGCCAGCCCTGGTACAAACGGATTGCGATCTCTCATCCGATGACGGCTTAACAAAACCGACGCCAGAAGCGACACAAAATGTTTTCCTGATTTCTAGAAAGGATGTAAGTATTTGATTCTATGGTGACCCTGGGAAGATTTGAACTTCCGACCTCCGGTTTAGGAAACCGCTGCTCTATCCAGCTGAGCTACAGGGCCACGCCAACTACATTCGTATGAACACAGTTTACCGCAATCGCCTGCTGACCCAAAACTGCTATACATTTGATCCATTGAGGCCTGATCCTGGGGGTTAACGGGTGCCAGATATCAAAAATCTTGAGTTGCAGAACGTCCCTAATATGCTGCAACTGAACAACGCCCATGCTGCTGAAACGTCGCTGCTCGATACATCCGGCATGGGCGGATTACTCAATATGGCGTTTTACAGGCGAGGTATTGACCAGGGTTTGACCGCAATTTTGATCGCCCTGGACTAGGATGCGCTGTACGATAACCCTAATTTCAACTGGTTCAAGCAATGCCGCGATACTTTTGTCTATATCGACCGGATTATCGTTGCAGACTCTGCGCGTGGCCAGGGTATTGCTCGCCGGTTGTATGAGGATCTCTTCGACGAAGCGCGCCGCGCAGGACATGGCCGAATTGTCTGCGAAGTGAACCTTTCTCCGCCTAATCCTGCATCCGATGCCTTTCATGCTGCGATGGGCTTTATCGAGATTGGCCGGGTGGCTATCTACAATGGCACCAAGACCGTACGCTATTTTGAAAAAAAGCTTTCCTAATCGACATGGGCTATATTTCGGGGTGAATGCTGCCGTTCTTTCCTCCAAACCGGGTTGCGAGTAAACTATAAGATATGGCGGATATACAGCGTAGGAAGTCAGTTACAGTCAAGGTCGGCTCAGGTGAAACGAATACGGTCCGCGTGGGCTGGGAGGCGCCGGTCGTTGTCCAGTCGATGACCAACACCGATACGGCGGATGCCGCATCGACGATCGATCAGGTGCAGGCGCTGGCGCTGGCTGGCTCTGAGATCGTTCGCGTAACGGTGAATAACGATGCCGCTGCTGCCGCTGTGCCGCATATTGTCGAGGGGCTGGCAAAGCGCGGAATTCACGTGCCGATTGTGGGCGATTTTCATTACAACGGTCATCAGTTGTTGAAGAAGTTTCCCGACTGCGCTGCTGCGCTTTCGAAGTACCGCATCAATCCCGGCAACGTGTCGATCGGGCGCAAGGACGATGATAATTTTCGCACCATGGTCGAGGTCGCGGTAGAGCATCAGAAGCCGGTGCGCATCGGCGTGAATTGGGGTTCGCTCGATCAGGCGCTGCTAACACGCATGATGGATGTGAATAGCAAAAAATCTAACCCTGAGCCTGCGCGCGACGTGATGATGGAAGCGATGGTTGTAAGCGCGTTGGATAATGCCGCAGCCGCTGAGCGATATGGATTACGACGCGATCAGATCATTCTCTCCGCCAAGGTTAGCGGTGTGCGCGACTTGATCGATGTGTATACGAATCTGGCTGCGCGTTGCGATTACGCATTACATCTCGGACTGACCGAAGCGGGTATGGGAGCCAAGGGCATCGTCGCTTCGGCTGCCGGACTTGCGCCGCTGCTACTGGCCGGCATTGGCGATACGATTCGCGTAAGCCTGACTCCTGCACCGGGCGGCGATCGCAGCGAAGAGGTTCACGTTGCACAGCAGATTTTGCAGTCGCTTTCAATTCGCAGCTTTATGCCGCAGGTGACTAGCTGCCCTGGATGTGGACGCACGACAAGTACTTATTTTCAGGAATTAGCTGAGCAGATTCAGACTTACCTACGCACCTCAATGCCCGTGTGGCGTCAGCAATACCCCGGTGTGGAAGAGTTGAAGCTTGCGGTGATGGGATGCATTGTGAATGGGCCTGGCGAGTCAAAACATGCGAACCTTGGCATCAGCCTGCCGGGAACATTTGAAGACCCGAAGGCTCCTGTATATGTCGATGGCAAGTTATATACGACCCTGCGCGGCGACCACATTGTGCAGGAGTTTCAGCAGATCCTCGATAACTATGTGACCAGCCATTATGGGCAGGGTGATAAGGAACCGGAGTTAGTCGAGGTTCTATAAGTTCTCACCCTGGCAACCAAGAAGCGTCAGTCCAAACGCAAATATCATGTTGCGCGGGCTGCCGCTTTTTGCGGTTTTCCTGTAGGGCGAAGAGCAAGATCCGGGGAGCGCGAAAGAACGAAGCTGCGAAATACACCTGCGCTTCCCATTGGTTCCGGGCCTGTGGGATAGGCTAACGAAAACATTCGCGATAATTGCAGACCGCTTACGCGCGCAAGCCGCAGAGTTCCAAGCGTAAGCTGATTGCGTACGGCCCATCGAGACACGAATGTAATACCGAGTCCGGCCTCTACTGCGCTCAGCAAACCCTCTGTTGAATCGAGCTCCATAGTTGCGCGGATCTCTTTCTTTTTGAGGCCGGCTTTGATCAACGCTGTCTCAACGATGCGACGCGATCCTGAGCCGAACTCGCGCATGAGCAGTGGTGCGTGCCTGAGGTCATCAAGACGAATCTCCGTATCGGCCCACTCATGACTAGCGGGAACGACCAATACCATCTGATCTTCCATGAAAGGCTCGATGCGGAAGTCCTTACGCAGTCCTGGACCTTCGATCATGGCCAGTTGAATTTTGTGCGCTGCAAGCATATCCAGAATTTCATCGGTGTTACCACTCACTGCAGTCACCGCTGTACGCGGACTTTCTTTGAGAAAACCGGCAACCAATGTAGGCAAAATGTACTGGCCGATGGTCTGTGACGCGCCCAATGAGAGCTTTCCGACATTGTCTCCAATGGAGCTGGTGACGGCATCGAAGGCTTCATCGGATAACTCTTTCAACTTATCCGCGTAAGGCAAGAGCGCGCTTCCTGCTGCCGTCAAAGCTATACGGCCGCCGCTGCGATCAAAGAGAGGAACGCCGTATTCATCCTCCAGGGCTTTGATCTGTTGGGTGACGGCGGGCTGGGTAAGAAGAAGCTCTTCAGCTGCACGACTGAAATTCAGATGACGCGCCACTACGCGAAAGACCTTTAATCTGAAATTTTCCATCTTCCCTCTCCTTCAACTATGGCCACGCCATCCACGCAATGCATTGTGATTCTTCCGTACCATTCTACTTTTTGATTGTCGCAGAAGTGTATGAGCAAGCGGTGTAACTTGCAGTGGTACGGCTTCACTTACTGGGTATAAGGGAATGCTATCGGGTATAAGAACTTCCGCTTGGACTCCGCGCAACCATGCGCAGAGACTTAGATGAGAGGAAAGATTATGAACGCGAAGACGATTTTTTTTATTGGAGTGATCTTAAGTGCGAGTGGATTTGTATCGCCTCCAATTGCTTTGCTGGGCGGTATTGCTTTTGGGTTTTCCTTTGTGCATCCTTACTCTCTTGACAGCAAGAATCTCTCTCATTTTTTGCTGCAAGCTGCAGTGGTAGCGCTTGGATTTGGAATGAATCTGCATGAAGTGGTTCATGCGGGGAGATCGGGCTTTCTTTACACGGCAATCAGTATTTCAGTCGCTATGGTATTCGGATGGATGCTGGGACGGCTACTGAAAGTCTCCAGTAAAGCATCGTTTCTGATCACAGTAGGAACGGCTATCTGCGGAGGAAGTGCTATTGCCGCCATCGCACCGATTACGAAACCTGGTGAAGACGAAATGGCGATGTCGCTAGGCACAGTGTTCATCCTTAACTCAGTGGCGCTGTTATTATTTCCGGCAATTGGCGTGGCATTGCATATGAGTCAGACACAGTTTGGATTGTGGTCCGCGCTGGCCATACACGATACCAGCTCTGTAGTTGGCGCGGCTGCAAAGTATGGTGCGCAGGCTTTGCAAATTGGAACTACAGTCAAGCTTGCTCGCGCGTTGTGGATCGTGCCGGTGGCGGCGTTAACTGCGTTGGCTACTAAGAGTGAGGCGCGTGTTAAGTTGCCTTGGTTTATTCTGCTGTTCTGTATTGCGGCTGTGGCAAATACTTATCTACCCATCGGAACTCGGGTGTATCCCATGCTCAGTCATCTAGGTCGCATCGGATTAACTGTTGTGCTCTTTCTGATTGGCAGCGGGCTTTCAAAGGAAACCGTGAAGCGTGTCGGCGTGAGGCCTTTTCTTCAGGGTGTGTTCCTTTGGGCTATTGTTGCAACAGCCTCATTAGTTGCAATTCGTGCAGGATGGATTACGCTTTAACAAAACCATTCTGCGTACTTGGACCATAAGTACGTAAAATGCAAAAGCATCGGCCAATATTTCTCTTAGAAAGACTCTATATTGGCGTGATTCAAATGCTGTGTAAAAAGAAGTGCGCATGAAACGTCGACTTCAGTACGATGAATACAAGCTGTATCTGGGAGTCTCTTTTGTCGCCGATTGCAGAATCACTTTTTAACCGCCGTCGCTTTCTCAATCATCTTGGTATTTTGGGGATAGCTTCATCGTTGTCAATGGGCGACCTTGCTTTCGCTTCAGATATCTCTGGAAGGGTTGGATCGGTTTCGCCATCGACGGCAGCGCCTGCAATCAGGAATCGTGCTCCACTTGCTGCGAGTGCATTTTCGTTGTTGCCTTTGGGCTCGATACAACCACACGGCTGGCTGCTTAATCAGTTGGAGATCCAGGCCAAGGGGCTCACTGGGCATCTCGATGAGACGTGGGCGGATGTTGGGCCTAACAGCGGCTGGCTTGGCGGTACTGGCGAATCATGGGAGCGCGGTCCTTATTATCTTGACGGGCTTGTGCCGCTTGCTTATCTGCTGGATGATGCGCGGCTCAAGACCAAGGCACAGCGATACATCGATTGGGTACTGGAGCATCAGGCTGCGGATGGAATGATCGGCCCTGTATCGAATAATGATTGGTGGCCGCGCTTCGTGATGCTTAAGGTGTTGACTCAGTATGCCGAGCTTACGAACGATCCGCGCGTTGTTCCAGTGATGGACAAATACTTCCGCTATCAGTTGCAGGAATTGCCTAAACGTCCGTTGATCGACTGGGGGAAATTTCGTTGGCAGGATGCAGTTCTCAGCGTGATCTGGCTATATAACCGGACAGGATCGGCATATCTACTGGATCTCGCACGGATGCTGCATCAGCAAGGCTTCGATTGGGAAGGCCAGTATGCTGATTTCAAATATACGAAGCGCATTACGGCGCAGTACATCAAGCTTGGAGAAGGCGAAGGGCTCAAGGATCTGGCGCTTTCAACACACGGTGTAAATAACGGTCAGGCGATCAAGACCGGACCGGTATGGTCTCTTGTTTCCGGATCTAAGACCGATCGCGCTGCCGTGCTACAGATGATTTCGGAACTGAATAAGTACCACGGATTGCCGAATGGAATGTTCTCTTGCGATGAGCATCTGGCGGGGCTCGATCCATCGCAGGGCTCTGAGCTTTGCACTGTTGTTGAATATATGTTCTCGCTGGAGCAATCGCTTGCTATTCTAGGCGATCCTGTACTTGGCGACATGCTGGAGAGACTTGCATTTAATGCGCTGCCAGGCACACTGACAGATGATATGTGGGCTCATCAATATAACCAGGAGCCGAATCAGGTTGAGTGTAGCCTGCATCAAAAGCCGTGGACAACGGATGGTCCTGAGTCAAACCTGTTTGGGTTAGAGCCTAACTTTGGATGCTGCACGGCCAACTATCACCAGGGATGGCCGAAGTTTGCCAACAGCCTCTTCATGCTTTCAGGTGCGGGAGATGACACATCTCAGGATGGGCTTGTAGCTGCGGTCTATGCGCCGTGCGAGGTTCATACAATTCTGCGCGGCATACCTGTTCATGTTGTTGAAGAGACGGAGTACCCGTTTCGCGAAACAGTGCATTTCACGATCACTCCTGCTGCTCCGCTGAACTTTCCATTGCAGCTTCGCATTCCTGCATGGGCTGCCGGGACAACCATCCTGGTAAACGGCGAGCACGCATTGAAGCCGGAGGCAGGATCGTTTGCACGCATTGAACGTACGTGGAAGCCTGGTGATCGGGTTACGATTACGTTTCCGATGAGCCCGCGTGTTTCGCGCTGGTTCAATAATTCCGTTGCTGTAGAGCGAGGACCTTTGGTCTTTTCGTATGGAATTGGAGAGAGTTGGGTGAAGCTTCGCGATCGCGGCATGACTGCGGATTGGCAGGTATTTCCAACCACACAATGGAATTATGCATTGAGCATCCAAATCGACAAGCTAGATAAGAGCATTGTTGTGTCTGAATCCGCGGTGATCGAAGGCCCATTCACTGCGCGCAATGTTCCTGTGCAACTCAAAGTGAAGGCACGAAAGCTAACGGAGTGGCGTGCTGAAGATGGTGCAGCCAACGTATTGCCGATCAGTCCGGTTATAAGTGACCAGCCTGAGGAGACGATCACACTGATTCCGTATGCGGCTGCAAAGCTGCGCATTACTGCTTTTCCCCATTGCGGAAACTAAGAAGATGCCTGCATTTGTATCTTGTTTTATAACTCTTTAGTTCTTCGTTGATCACAATAGATACATTCGATAAAATGATGCTCCTCTCGATTTGATGGCGATCTTCTCGTCGAGAGGAGCGCTGCAATTTTCGGCACATCCTTATTATTTCCAGATGAAAATACATTCGATGGTGCGCGATTTGCAAAATGATGGTATCGTTCCCACGAACTGGATTGTTACGAAATTATCGATCTCTTTTCGGAAAAAGACCGTGACGAGATCGTCGTGGCAAACCAGGTTCGACTCAATCGAATTGAAATAAATTCAGCTAAGAGGAGAGGCCCCCACTCATGCTTAGACTTGCAAGGAACTTACGCATAGTCATGCTCGCAATTACCGTCGTAGTGCTGCTTGGATCCGTGTTCCCCGCTGATGCGCAAAGAACACCACTGCAAGCATCTCAGGTCGCCCCCGCGAGTGCTCACATGCTCAGCCGTGTCCCTGAATCTCAGACTTTGCGGCTCAATCTCTCGCTTCCTTTGCGCAACCAGCAACAACTCAAAGCATTGCTGCAGCAGATACAAACTCCTGGCAGCCCCCAGTATCGCAAGTACCTGACGGTGCAGGAATTCACGGCTCAATTTGGACCGTCTGCAACCGACTATGCCAAAGTCCTCAGCTTTGCAAAAGCTCATCGATTGAACGTGGTTCGAACTTTTTCCAATCGTCTGGTTGTCAACGTCAGCGGATCCGCATCCGATATCGGCGAGGCCTTCCATGTGAATATGCAACGCTATCAGCATCCGACAGAAAATCGCGTTTTCTATGCTCCGGATGTGGAGCCGACAATCGATACGGGAGTTCCGATTCTAACTGTAGATGGTCTTACGGATCTGAATCTGCCGCACCCAATGTTGAAGCATGCTGAAGCAGATACGGTGCATAGCGATCAGACTGGTTCTGGCCAGGGAGGTCAGTTTCTCGGCAGCGATATGCGCGCTGCTTATGCCCCTGGAGTCAAGCTTGACGGGGCCGGCCAGACGGTAGGACTGGTCGAACTCGGACCCTATAATCTAAGCGATGTACAGCTGTACTTTAGTACCGTGAATCAACCATTGAACGTGCCCATCTACAACGTATTGCTCGACGTTGATGGAGTTTGTTCCGGCATCCCGGCAAGCGGCGGATGCGATGACGGAGAAGAGGTCATCGATATCGAACAGGCTATCTCCATGGCGCCTAATCTCTCCGGCCTGATTGTCTATGAGGCTTACGGATCAGGCAGCGACGCGCTGACCGCATTTGCGCAGGCTGCGAGCGATAACGTTGCCAAGCAGCTTAGTTTGTCCTTTGGATTTGGTGGCACTCCGAGCACTGAACCTGGGTATGAGCAGGTCTTCATGGAGCTGGCAGCCCAGGGGCAAAACCTATTCATTGCTTCTGGTGACTCAGGCGCAAACGTTGGTGGTGTAGGCTACCCAGGCAATAGTCCTAACGTTACTGACGTAGGCGGCACGGATCTAACAACAGCGACTGCCGGTGGTCCGTGGCAATCCGAAACAGCGTGGGTCGGCAGCGGTGGCGGATGGAGCACGCAGTCTCCTATTCCTACATATCAAGTACCTGTAATCAACAGCACGAACCAGGGATCGACATCGTTTCGAAACATTCCAGACATCTCAATGGAAGCCAACACGGATAACTTCTTCTGCGCCAATGGGCAATGTTCGGGAGGTATTGGAGGCACGAGCCTCGCGGCACCACGCTGGGCGGGATTTTTATCCCTGGTGAACGAGCAAGCCAATGGTGTTCCAGTTCCCTTTCTCAACACCACTTTTTATCCTCTCGGCCAGACGTCGAGTTACGACATGGACTTTCATGACATAACTCAAGGCAATGACTTCAATAGCGATAGTCCTAACCTGTTTACGGCTTCGGTTGGTTACGATCTGACATCGGGATGGGGCTCGCCAAATGGTCAGGCGATGATCGACACGCTCGCACCCGTCAGTGCAACCAGCGCTAATTTTTCGTTGACTGCATCCAAGTTGACTCTGGAACTTACACCCGGAGCCACGGGCACAAGCACAATCAACGTTATGCCAATGAACGGTTTTGACGGCGCGGTAGATCTATCGGTAAATGCAATCGGAATGCCCGCCGGTGTGACTGCTACTTTGAGCCAAAGCGCGATCACCGGTCCTGGTTCAGCTACGCTGACTGTCTCAACCACGGGCGCTACTCCTGGTGGCAACTCCGTTGTCGCTGTTACTGGCGTCAGTGGAGGCATAAGCCATACGGTGTATGTCCAGTTGGCACTGCCCGACTTCAGTTTTGCTGTCACACCGACAGTTATCTATCTCAACCAGGGAGCGACAGCCACAGGCAGCGTCAGCGTAACACCTCTGAACGGTTTCCCAGGCAAGGTTTCATTGTCATCGCAGGAGGCTCTACCTGCGGGTGTCAGCGCAACATTCAGGCCTACCGCTACCAACACCAGCAGTAAGCTGATCTTGAGCGCGAACAGGTCCGCTACGACCGGAATAGGAAATCTGCTGTCAGTAAGTGGGACATCAGGAAACATACAACACACTGTGTCTTCCGTTCAATTTTCAGTAAGTGCTGCGTTAGGAGATTGCGGTGCCGGTATTCCTGTGAATCTATCGTCGGCATATAACTTGAATGGTCTATACACGGATGGAACGGCCTTCACGAACGGCGGTCTGGATGGGGATGGATTTGCTTTCTCTTCAAACATATTGACTGAGTCGAGAGTGTTGAGCGATGTGCTCTTCCGCTTCGGTCCGGCCAATGCAGCCAACGCCATCTTTGGCGCGGGCCAGACGATTAAGCTTCCTTCAGGCAACTTCTCATCGCTGCAACTGTTGGCTACCGGCATCAACGGCAACCAGTCCAATCAGATCATAACTGTGACTTATTCGGACGGTACCACTTCCAAATTCGCGCAGAGCTTCAGCGATTGGTTCTCGCCCTCTGAAAACCCAAGTGAGCAAGAAGCAGTCGCCATGCCCTACCGCGATTCAGCAACGGGCACGACAGACCAAAGACCGTTCAACCTGTATGGATATACTCTCGTTCTCAATCGTGACAAGCGTGTCACGAGTATTACTCTTCCAAACAATCGGAACGTAGTGATTCTCGCTGCAACGCTTACAGAGCAGGCCCTGGGAACGCAGGTCAATCTAGCCTCCGCCTATAACGCGGCGGGTATCTACACCGACGGCACTACCTTTGCTGCAGATGGTGGTATTGACGGGGGTGGAGCTGCTTATTCGGCGAATCTATTAGGCAATCAATCCGGCCCATCCAATCTTGTTGTCAACACTCAGAACTTCAATCTGGCAGCACCCAATGTCTCCAATGTGGTTTTCGGCACAGGGCTGCCTATTTCCTTGCCGCAGGGCCATTTCACCACTCTTCACATACTTGGAACAGGGGTCCAGGGCAACCAGACGGATCAGTCTGTGATTGTGACGTACACCGATGGAACCAAGGCTACTTTCACGCAGAGCTTCAGCGATTGGTTCAGTCCACAGGGCTATCCAGGTGAGGCGAAGGCGATGAAAATGCCTTATCGAGACCTGAACGATGGAAGCCAGAATGCCCAAACCTTTAACCTGTACGAATACACATTCACCATCAACCCATTCAAGACTGTTAAGTCTCTGACACTTCCAAACAATCGATTTGTAATTGCAGCATCCGTGACCTTGTCTCTCGACTTGCTTCAGGATGTCGAAGGGCTACTCTGCCAGGGCCACAGCGTATTACCCATACGGAAGTAAAGAGTCAGGCAGTCGCACGAACATTGACTCTTGAATAGATTCAACGGCCCATCCGCAAAGGATGGGCCTCTTTTTGCCTCATCTTTTTATGCCTAAGAGTGTGTTGAATCTTCAGGCGAAAACGCGTATCCATAGATAGGTACGGATGAACTTCCAATTTATTTATTCATGAAGGGACAGGATTATGGCAGACAAATTGATTTTTATTACCGGGGTTAGTTCCGGACTTGGCGAGGCCCTGGCAACCGAAGCTCTGACACAGGGATGGCGAGTAGTTGGCACAGTGCGCAGCGAAGAGGCGCGGAAGAGCTTTGAAGCCAAGGCTGCCGGTCGGGCATTTGGTCGTGTGCTTGATGTAACCGACATTGCTGCGATTCCTAAAGTGACTGCTGAGATCGAAGAGACGATCGGCGCTATTGATGTTCTAGTGAACAATGCTGGATACGGAATGGAGGGACCTGTCGAGGAGTCTTCGCTCGATGAGATTCGCCGTCAGTTCGAGGTGAATGTTTTTGGTGCTGTGGCTGTAACGCAGGCGGTGCTGCCGTTTATGCGGAAGCGCCGCTCTGGCCGCATTCTCAACATCACATCGATGGGTGGGCTCGTGACGTTTCCGGGAGTAGGCATCTATAACGGGAGCAAATTTGCATTGGAGGGTATTTCCGAGGCTCTTGGAAAAGAAGTGAAAGAGTTCGGCATTTTTGTGACAGCGGTCGAACCGGGCATGTTTCGTACGGACTGGGCAGGACGCTCGATGACGCGCGCACCGCGTTCGATCTCCGATTACGACCAGATATTCGAACCACAGCGCGAAATGCGACAGCAGCGCAGCGGCAAACAAAACGGAGATCCGGCGAAGGCTGCTAAAGCCATGCTGACGATCATTGCGTACCCCAATCCTCCTGCACATCTCCTGCTCGGGCCGGACGCTGTGAAGTTCGTTATCGACAAGCTCGATGCACTTAAAGCTGAGATCGAAGCGTGGCGCGACCTATCGATCTCTACTAATTTCGACACGGTTTAAGGAACAGATCTGTATCCCATGACGCTATTGAAGTCCACACCTGAAGCAATGCTCTAATGCCCTACCGCTTCAGGTGCCGGCTTCTCGCGCTTCTTTGGCAGGCGCATGAGGAAAGGCAACGGAACGAGGAAGAAGAGCAGCGCTGATAGCAGGACGAAAGCGTTCTTATAGCTGAGCATCGTGGCCTGAAGCTGCATCTGAAGATAAGCCTGCCCCATCGCCGTTTGTGCTGCCTGTGCGACGGACATTCCGCGCCCGACTAGTAGTGTCTGCATACGGGTAATGTAGATGTTATATGCGACACTGCCGCGAACAACATTCGAACCGAGGACCTGTTGATGCGTCTGCGATGTGCGGGCGATGAAGGTGGTAAGCAACGCTGTGCCTGCACTGCCGCCGATGTTACGGGCGAAGTTAGACAGGCTGGATATCTGGTTACTCTTCTCCGCAGGCACGCCGACATAGTTAAGCGTGCTGATCGGGATGAAGATAAAAGGGAGCGCCATCATCTGAAAAATGCGCCAGAGTGTGGCGGTTCCGTAGGATGTAGTCAGGTCGAGCCGGGTGAGGTTGTAGACTCCTACCGCGGTACAAAAGTAGCCAAAAGCTGCCATTGCACGAGCGTCGACCTTGCCCAGAGTCTTGCCTGCAATCATCATCATGATGATGAGCACAAAGCCTGCCGGAGACAGCACCATGCCGGCGCGTTCTGCCGTATAGCCGAGCAGGGATTGCAGGTATTGAGGAATGAGCACGGTAGAGCCAAATAACACCATGCCGAGAACGAGTTGGAGAAAGACGGCTGTACCAAAGTTACGATTCTTGAGCAGCTTTATATCGACGATTGGGTCGGGGTGCTTCCACTCCCAATAGACGAACCAGATAAGCAGAACAATGGCAGCGGTGAATGAGACGCGAATGCCGGTGTCGCTGAACCAATCCTTCTCCTGCCCTTTGTCCAGGGTGAATTCAAGCAGGCCAACGCCGAGAGCGACTAATCCAAGGCCCATGAAGTCGATTTTGAGATGCTTTGAAGCTTCTTTCCGAGCGACGAGATGTGGTGGGTCTTCGACCATCCTATTTGAGAGAAAGAGTGAGAGTAGACCAACGGGCAGATTGATGAAGAATATCCAATGCCAGTTGAAGTTATCCGTGATCCAGCCGCCAAGCGTGGGCCCGATAGCGGGCGCAAAGACCACAGCCATACCGTAAACAGCGAATGCCTGACCGCGTTTCTCGATGGGGAAGGTGTCGGCCAGGATCGCCTGTTCGCTGGGTGCGAGGCCGCCGCCGCCGAGCCCTTGCAGAACACGGGCGAGGATGAGAAAGGGCAACGTTGGCGCAAGGCCGCAAAGCAAAGAGCAAACGGTGAACATAACCACGCAGGTCATGTAGAAGCGCTTGCGGCCGAAACGGTTGGAGAGCCAGCCTGAAATCGGCAGAATGATCGCACTGGCCACGAGGTAGCTGGTCAGTACCCAGGTCGCCTCGTCCTGGCTGGCGCCGAGCGAACCGGCAATATGAGGCAGCGCAACGTTAGCGATAGATGTATCGAGCACCTCCATAAACGTAGCCAGGGTGACAGTAAGGGCGACCGCCCAGGGATTGTGCTTTGGCTTCCATTGCGGAAGCGAATATGCTTGAGTCGCCATATCAGTATGCTGATATCATATCAGGAGACTGATATGGCTAGACGAACGCCCAATGAATTAGAGGAAAGCCGGCGACACGCGGCGAAACTGATGAAGCGCATCATGGCGCAGCTACGCGCCTCGATGGATGAGAGATTGCGTCCCTATGGGGTCACGACTGCGCAGATCAGGCTGCTATTTGCCATCCACACTGCCCCCGGCAGTTCCGGGGCACAACTGTCCCGGCAGTGCGAGGTAACACCGCAATCGGCGCAGGTGCTTATCCAGCGCGCTGAAGAAGCCGGTTGGATTGTGCGAGGTAAAGACAGCATCAATGATCGTATTGTGACTGCTTCGCTGACGCCTGCCGGAGAAGAACTATTGAAAATTGCCGATGGCCTCATGAGAAGCATCGAAGCGAAACTGTGGCAGAAGATTCCGCCGTCGGAGATCAATTGTGTTATCGAGGTGCTGGAGAAGTGCCTGCTTAATGTCAGCCACGAATAATAGCGTCGCTTCCCTTCTTTGTCTTATGACTAAAAGAGTGATTGCTGCCCTGTCTTCTTCGCTTTTTTATTTTCACGGCGATCGTCGAAAACGGTTCTGCCGCCTACAGACTTTGAGATATGGCGCTCATGCGTCAAGGCTGCGTTGAAGTCTGCAAGCGGTTGTCGCTCTTCTTCGACTGTTCGTGTCAGGCGATCAAGGCGCTTGAAGCCGTCTACTTTTTCCGCATGTCCTAATCGGGCGGCTTCTAAAGAACGTCGCAATATCGCCAATGACTCATCATATGTTTTTAGAGGCACCGGGAATGGGTGCCCATCTTTGCCTCCGAGTGCGAAGGAAAAGCGAGCTGGATCGGAGAATCGACTTGACGCTCCATGTACAACCTCGGCGATCAATGCGAGGGATTGCAGCGTCCGCGGCCCTAATCCCTCTACGAGCAGGAGCGAAGCAAAGTCGCGCAATTCCTGTTCATGCGCGACGGCGAGGACTGCCCCCAGTCGCTTCAGGTCAATGTCTTTTGCCTGAACGTCGTGATGCGCGGGCATTATCAGTTTGCGTGCATCGTTCAAAGACTTCTCGATCGGTTCCTTCGCAATGGCGAGGAGAGCGCCTTGAGCCTTCGCGGCGCGCGCGTCAACTAAATTCAGAATCGTACCTTGAGGCCTACCTAGAATCGCCGTATGCGGATCGGATACAAAGCTTCGGACGGCTGCGGAGTGCCAATGATACCGGCGGGCCAGATGGTTCTCAGGATTCATTCCCTGCTGCACCACTGTCCACTCGCCGGAGCCGGTGATAACGAATGAATGAAGATATAGCTGAAAGCCATCGGCCACGGCATTGTTGTCGATGCGTGCAGTAAGCCTGCTGGTGCGTGCGAGCGCTTCACCATCCAGACCAATCTTCATAGAAAATGCACGCAACTCGTCGGGAGTACGGACGGAATGACGACCTCGGCCTCCACATACTGCAAGACCCAGTTCGGCAAAGCGTGGATTCAGGCCACGCTTCAACGCTCCCATGACCGATGTCGTGATGCCCGAGGAGTGCCAGTCCATGCCCATCACGCAGCCGAAGGCCTGGAACCAGAAGGGATCACTTAGCCGAGTCAAAAATTCGCCGGTGCCGTATTCAAGAATGATGTGCTCGGCAATCGCTGTGCAGAGTTCAGTCATACGGTTCGCGAGCCAGGGCGGCACTCGCCCACCGTGTAGTGGAAGATCGGCGGTCCCGGATCGTTTCATACGCATTTCCGATTCATACTTGTTATTTTCGCCCTATCTTCGCTTACAATCAAGTGCATGGAAGACGCAACGCGACTCCATCCCGAAGCCGATCCTCCTCGCGAGGCTATGCTTCGCAAGATCGTTCATGTGGACATGGACGCGTTTTATGCATCGGTTGAACAGCGCGATGATCCGACGCTTCGCGGTAAACCGGTTGTCGTGGCGTGGCGTGGAAACCGCTCTGTCGTCTGCGCCGCTTCATATGAAGCAAGGCGCTTCGGGGTCCGTTCTGCGATGCCTGCGATCACTGCCGAACGCTTGTGTCCCGAGGCGATCTTTCTTCCTCCCGATTTCACGCGATATAAGGCTGTGTCACGCGCAGTCCGAGAAATCTTCCAGCGTCATACGGACCTCATTGAGCCTCTCTCGTTGGACGAAGCATATCTGGATGTAACGGAAAACAAAACCGATCTGCCTACCGCAACCAAAGTTGCGAAGACGATTCGCGGGCAAATTCGCGAAGAGCTTTTTCTTACGGCATCGGCGGGCGTCGCGCCGAACAAATTTCTAGCGAAGATCGCCTCCGATTGGCGAAAGCCTGACGGACTTTTTGTCATTCAGCCTGGAGATCTGGATACGTTTCTTCCGCCACTGCCGGTCGGACGAATTCCTGGTGTGGGTAAAGTGACGGAGACACGGCTCAAACAGATCGGTATTCAGACCGTTGGCGACTTGCGGGCTTTTGACCTGAAGGCTCTTGAAGCGCAATTTGGCCGCTATGGATTACGCCTGTATGAACTCGCTCGCGGGATAGATCATAGCCGGGTCATACCCGACCGGCCGACCAAATCTATTTCTGCAGAAGATACGTTCCAGCGAGATATTCCGCTATCGGAGACGGAAGAACTTATCCGGCATCTCGCAGAAAAAGTCTGGTCCGCCTCGCGCAAAGAATCGCGAATGGCAAGGACGGTAATTCTCAAGTTGAAGACCAGCGAATTTAACATCCTCACCCGCAGTTACACACCGGTTGTTCCCCCGGTTTCATGCGAAGAGTTAACCATGATCGCGCTTTCTCTCCGAGAGCGAATTGACCTTGGACCGGCGCAGCGCTTTCGCCTGGTTGGTGTTGGCTTGAGTAACTTCCGCGAGGCAAAAGACTCACCATCGCCCTTGTTTGAAGAGAGCATTCTGGGCGTGGCATAAGATACGGCGAATGCAATTCTCCGCGCCAAGCGAGTGTTCAAGGGCAACTACTTCCTCGTTCTAAAAAATATCGTTATAAAGTAACTGTTTCCTTCAATACGTTGGAAGCAGCTGGTATGGTTGGCTTAGTACTGCTGCTTCTTCCACAACCAACCAATGCATACCGTATCTTCCGATCGACACTATTTATGCACTCAAGGGAGCTGTTGGCCTAGGCTTAAGCTCTATGCATGGATGATAGAATTCAACTCATCTTCAGTACCAAATACCTGCCGTAAACATTGGCGAAAACGTACACAAATCCAAATTTGCAATTGAACAGGCATTTTGAAAAATCGCCTGATTAATCAACAAATTGTTTTTATCACCCCGGCATCGAGTCGCCTTACTTCACGCTCGATCCTATGGAGGAGCTTATGCCGATTGTCAAAAAGAATTGTGAATACTGCGCACCTCATCATCCCAAGCCTCCAGTCCACGGTCGTCCTCACGACTGGGAGATGCACCCGTCGTGGATTGCCGGCATGGAAGCCTTGAATGCCTACAGCGATTGGGTGAGCTCATTCGTGTTGCCCATCGCCTTCCAGTGGATTGAGGAGCACAAGCCGGAGGTTTATGCTTCTGTGCCGGAGGATCTTAAGGACGACGTCGGCGTGGTCATTGCTGCCGCCTTCAGGTTGATTAAAGAGCTTCCAGTGTACAAAAATGGAGTGGAAAAGAGCGCAGCTTACGAAGCGGACGTGGCCAGTGGGACTTACGATTCATCGAAGACCAATCCGGTATGGACAGGTATTGTGAAAAAGGTCCGAACCGGCACGGAGGAAGCATTCGCAGAGCAAGCGCCGCTTATTGGTGACACACAAGAGTAAGGCTGGCACGCGGACCGCTATCTGCGGCTCATCCATAGCTCGGGCTCTATCACAAGGCCAGAGATGCTGTATCCGGAAACCATATCTTAGGTTGCCATGATCTTAGGGAGCCATGACTTTAGGCAACCCTGACTTTGGGCAACCGACCGGGCACAGCTTCTCTGGTTTTGTCGTTGTGGCCTGAATGCAGCGAGACGCTGGTCTATTTCCTCGGATCGCAGGACTTAAACTAAGTAACCTGCAGCCTGCGCAGTTTCCCTTCGCGGAGATCAATTGTCCTCTGAGCTTAAGCCTGCATTGAGAAACGATGACTATGCTCCCTTGGTTCCGAGGCCGTCCGATTGGAAGTGGGCGATCTGGTACTACATCCTCGTCGCGTTTGGATGTGTGGTCTATCTATACTTCAATCTTTTTGCATCTCATGGTGTGCCGATTCTCCAGAGCGGCGACCAGGTGTATTTCTGGATGGGTGCGCAACAACTTCTCAATGGACAAGTCATTTATCGAGATTTTTTTCAGTACACTCCTCCGGGCACGGATTTAATATTCGCTGCGTTTTTCAGATTTTTGGGCATCACCATTGGGGCGACGAACATCGTCGTGATGGTCTTCGGGGTGATCTTCGGCTGCGTTTGCTTTTCCATCTCACGTAAATTGATGAAGCCCGAACTGGCCGCTCTGACCACAGGCCTGTTCATGGTACTCATTTACGGCAAAGTCCTGACTGCTACCAATCATTGGTTTGCAGCTATATTCGTTCTGCTCGCTGTGCGCGTCAGCATGGAGCGGGCAAATACGGAACGAATTGCGGCATCTGGAGCGCTCCTGGCGCTGGCTGCCTTCTTCAATCAGGCGCATGGAGGAGCGGCTTTAATTGGATTTTCCGCCTTCTTGTTGTGCCGGAATGTACGTGCTCGACAGACAGCGGCTGAGACCATCAAGCTGGTTGCTCTTCTTCTTATGTCCTTCACGCTGATGCTGCTTTTGCTGAATGCGTACTATATCGTCACGGTTGGAATCGAGAGACTCTGGTACTGTCTCGTTCTATATGTGTTCAAGTATCTGACGCACTACACTCCGCCGGCACTTGGCTTACCTACCCTCGCATTGACGACACGAGCTATCCCTGGGTTGGCGCCTTATCTAGCCGTCTATATCCTCGTGCCGATTGTCTATGGCATTGCACTATGGCAGTGCTGGCGTTCGCGCAAGAGGGACTCTTTCCCCTGGAACCAGGTTGCTCTTCTTGCCCTGGTCGGCTCTTCTCTGCTCCTGGAAGTGGCGGTGAGCATTACCTGGCTGCGCCTCTTCGCGGTGTCTCTGCCTGCGGTTGTACTTGCGATTTGGGCTATCGGCGCCTTGCCTGCTCTTCGCAGGCCTATGGTTGTCGCCCTCTGGATTGCGCTAAGCGTTGTAGCCATTCGACAGATCGCCGTTAAGCGTGCATTTAACAGTGTTCAAATCGAGTTGCCGGGCGGACGGTGCACAACAACCACCGAGGCCTACGGGAAGCTGCACTGGCTTGCGGAACATACGCACCGTGGAGATTTCTTGTTTCAGGCGGGATGGCCAGGGGTTTACATACCGCTTCAGTTACGAAACCCCATCTACATGCCGACACTAGCGCGCTGGGACACTCTTCGCAGCCAGGACATCGCGTCGTCTATACAGCAAATACAAGCCAAACGGGTGCGGTATGTGCTCTGGAAACAAACCCTGGATGAAGGATGCGAATTCAGCGCCTGCCAGGATCAACTCTCTCCTTTTCGCGCCTATTTGAAGTCTTCTTATACTCTCGTTCAGGTCTTCGCAGACGGAGACACGGTATGGGAGAAATTGGACGATTGAACTGCACTTTGCCTGAGCGTCCGAATTCAGCGGGCCGGCACTCTGCGCCAATTGCGATGCGGTTTACGCGGTGGACGCAAATCTAGAAATTGCAAATCGAGGCATCCATTTCGGCTTCGGCAGAGATGACGCAATTACGTCCACAGCTCTTGGCCCGATAAAGCGCGGCATCGACAGCCCGGATTATAGCCTCAGCCTCATGATGTGTCCGAAGAACCGAGGCTACACCAAAGCTTGCGGTTACCTGCAGCAATGTCTCGCCATCCTGAATACGCGCCGATTGCACGGCGACTCGCAGTTGTTCGCCACGGATAAGCGCGCTTTCCATTCCGCAATTTGGCAGGATCAGTAGAAATTCCTCGCCACCGTAGCGGCCTACGCAATCATAGGGACGCAGGCTACGCGAAAGAACGGTGCCGATCTCTTTCAACACGATGTCACCTGCCAGATGGCCATAGCTATCGTTGACCTTCTTGAAATGGTCGACATCGGCCAGGATCACGCTCATTGGCGTCCCATCGCGACGCGAGCGGATCATTTCCTGGCTCAATCGCTCGACAATCACGCGGTGGTTCCATAGTCCGGTCAAACCATCGTGCTCGGCATGGTGCCGCATCCGGTTGCTTTCGTGCAGCAGTTCCATCTTCTCCAGTTCCAGCGCATCCTGGCGGTGCTGATCTTCGCGAACACTGTGATAGACCGCGTAAACAATTGCAACAAGCAGGAGTGCTCCGGCGAGTGTCCTTAGAGAGATTCCATTGCCATCGAGGGAAAAAAGAGGCGAGTCGATCTTGTCCGCGATGGCCCAACCGGTGAACTGGCGGCCTTGTTTGACTGTGTAGCTGAAGACGAGCAACATATCGTCGAGGAAGGCCAGGATGGCTACCAGCCAGCGAGCAGAATCAAACTGCTTGCGCTGGAAAAGTGCATAACCCACCAGAACCAGAGGGAAAAGTTCAAAGAGGAAAGAGAAGATCGCCAACACAGCATCGGAGATCTGCGCAAGACTAGTCCACTGCGGATTCCCACTCAAGGCAATCAGCACTCCATCCAATACCTCGCTGACGATGTAGATGTAAGCGAAGATCCGCGTAATGCGGCAAATGACGCGGTTCTCATGGAGGGAAAGAAGCCAGAGGAGGAGAAACCAGAGCGATATATCCTGCATGCCGCTCAGTGGCTCTGCAGCTCCCATAGCCAGAGAGTAGGGCAAGCCCAGGTGAGCATTCACCAACAGCAGGATGGCTGGCTGCGCTACGGCAAAGCCTGCTGTCCAAAACAAGACCCACCGGTCGGAAGCTCGCAGCCAGAGAAGAAAACTCAGGAAGGCGATCACGGCGCAGAGAAGATTGGCGCCAAAATGGAGCTGTCGGCTACGCAGCCACTGAAATTCATACGCAGCCTTGACAGTGGCTATGGCTTCGGGACTCCCGATCAAAGGGGCTGTATCAAACCCGCCAAACTCACCAGAATCGTCGGAGAGCAAGGGTGCCTTCCAAACGCGCACCGCCAGAACACCGTGCTGCACCTGGCCAAGTTCAAAGGTCTGCATCGGCTGCGAAATGTACCAGACAGGGCTGGGTGGCAGCTTGCCGTTATGCCCGATGAGTGAACCATTCCAATAGATTTCATACGGATCACGAATCTTCGGCACCAGTAGTGAGAACTCCTGAGGTACTCCGGGAGCTTGGGTGAGCGCGATAGAGCACCGGTACCAGGCAAACCCTGTCAGGTTGGCATGCCCCTGCTTGCCCCACGGCTGATCTGCGCTAAGCTTCTCCCAGCCAGAGCTGTCAAAGGTGGGATTTGCCCATGTGGGATCATCTCCAGTATGGAATTGCCATGGGCCGCTGAGTGCGAAAGTTCCCTTGCCGAGCGCCTCAATCATGAGAGGAGCAGCCGTCGCGTTCTTCCTGCTTGTTTGCTTCGCGTGTACCCAATGGGTGGCGAAGGCAAGCAGAATTATGGCAACGGTTCGGTGCAAGGCAAAATAGCCGGAAGGCATACTATGTAGCATACAAATTTAAATTCAGCTTTGCGCAGAAATTTTGGATTTGTTCACATCCCTAACACATGCGAACTCTACGGCAGCAGGAAGATACCTCCGCTTCTATAGAAAAAGCGCAACTTGCACTTCTAGAAGCTAGTTACTTCTATAGATTTGAACCGTACTTAAAGTTGAACAGTAGCAGACCCGCGGGAGAGAAGACCATATATCAGCCCCCAATCCGCTCGCGGCAAGTAACAACGTCATCTTCAAGAAATAGTGAACGCCCCGCCGCCTTGCAGGCGGCGGGGCATTCGCTTGTTATAGGGCTAGAAGTCTATTCGGGCTGCGATCTGACCGCTGCGACCTCCGAGTCCCGTTTTGATGACACCGAAGCTAGCGCTCGTTAGATCCAGGTTGAGGTTATCCTCGTCCAAGTTGGTGTGGTTCGTTACGTTGGTGAAACTCGCTTCAGTTCGGAGTTTGAAACGATTATTGAGCGAGAAGATCTTCGCGAGACCTGCGTTTAGCTGAACGAAGCCGGGGCCTTGCACTGTGCCGATTCCGCTATTGCCAAAGCGGCCAATCGGAAGCGCGGGACCGAAGGTGGAGACCGGTTTCCCGTCAGCTTTGAAACCGGCGCCCGTATCGCACGCCTCGCCCGGTACCCAGGCAGACCAGCCGGGGCAGGCAAAAGCCGAGGGGTTAACCCAGCCAGAGCGGCCCTGATGCATGGGCTTCCAGTTTACGCCAGCCACACGGTCAGGATGCTGTGTAGCCTGTGTGGGGTCCCACCCTGCGAGGGATGTTTTAAGCCCTGAACCGGTACCGGATGGGTCCGTTTCTCCAGCGGGAAAAGCTGGCGTAAGATACGCACCCGTCTGCCAGGTAAAGATGCTGCTCAGTTGCCAGCCGCCGACCACCGCATCCAGAACCCTCGGCATGGTTGCGCCGAAGTGCCTGCCGCGACCGACGGGAAGCTCGTAGATTGACGTAGTCAGCCAATGCAGGCGACGAGGGCCTGGCGTATTTCCATAATCCAGCCTCTTGTCATCCACCCAGGAGGCAAAATCCCCGCCCCCTCGCTCACCTGAGAACTGGGTAGAGGTGGCGCCAGTGTTATTCGACAGAGCCCTGGCCCAGGTAAATGTCGAGTCGAACTGAAGACCGTTTTGCATGTGGTGTTTGGCTTCAATTTCCATTGCGTTGTAATTCGCATTTGCCTGCGAACCATAATTCATCAGGATGCCCCAGTTAGGGAATCTGCGAGCGCTGAACGGTTGGTTGTAGGCTGAAACGGTGCTCGAGAGCGGCAGTGTGTTCTCGTCCTGTTTCAAATTCAGATGGGAAGTTTCGGAACCGGTGTACGACGCGCGAATGCCGTAGCCCCGACCCAGGTCATGCTCGACGGTCAAAGCCCACTGAGCTGTCTCGGCATCGTGATAGTGGAGGTCAATGCTGGCGTTAAATTCGTTCGTGCCGTAGCAGTTTGTGCAGCCGCTGGTTCCGGAGCCGAACCCAATCGCCGGCCATGAATAAAGTGGTTGATTCGTGGTTGTATTCAAGGCATTTGTGTACGCCGAAGAACTGCCCTGAATCGTTCCAGTTAAAGAATGAAACGTCTGGCCCAGGATGGAGACGTTGTACAAGCCGAAGCCTGAGCGCACAACCCACTTACCGTCGTTCGTCACGCGATAGGCAAAGCCAAGGCGAGGCAGGACGCGGTTCTTATCCACGAAGCGCAAGCTTCTCGGCAGGCCTGCAGCAATGTTGGAGACAACCGGCATACATGGCGCGCCGTTTATAGTCGCACTGTTCGAGTTGGTGATGCCATCCGGGTCGCAGGCATTCGCGGATGCAAGCGTGCTTGCCGACTGTAGATTAGGCTGTGGAAAGGCGGGATAGATAACCCTTGCCGAGCGCGGCACACTGTAGTCCATGTTGGCATAGAAGCCATTCTTGTCGTAGAAGCCTGGGCGATATTCATATCGCACGCCAAGGTCGACTGACAGCTTTGGTGAAACCCTCCAATGGTCCTCTGCATATACGTGGTATTCACCAGCCGAGCCGTTAATGTCTCTGGTTATATCGTCATAACTCGAGTTATTAGGGATACCTAACAGGAAGTCGGCAAAGTCAACGCCCGTGAATGCACCAATAGCATTGCCCGCATTGCTGAAGTAGAAGTTTCCATAGTTGTCGCCGGTGCTTATTCCGGTTCCTCCGATGTACGTGTAAGTACGAACATCGCCGCCGAACTTCAAGTTATGGACGCCCTTGGTCCATGACAGGTTGTCGCTATAGGAGTACGTGTTATCAATATCGTTGCTATTGAGCCGTCCCGCTGGAGGAGACGTAATATTTGTGAACGAAACAAATGGGAAGCCGTTGTACCACAAATCGTTCAATGCACCGAAGCCCAGGCTCTGCGTGAAGGCTTTGCCGTTATAAGGATTCGCATCTCCATTGGTCCAGCGCGTGAAACCAAAAATACCCACGTTAATCAGGTTCGGATTTATCGTCCAACTGAGGCTCGTAGTCAAGTTCGACGAGTCGTAGATATTTGTACTGGGATCGAAATTTAAGTTGTATCCGGATATGCGCGGAAAATTGTAGTGACTATAGCGGCCCCATAACAGGACCTTCTGGTTTGAGCCGAAGTACTGGTCGCCGCGAGCATCTATTTGGTTGGAGTGCGTGGGCTCGGATACATTGGTGTAGTAGTTCGCCGACTCTCCGTTCACGTAAGAGGTCGTGGGAACGGTGCCGCCCCCAGTCAACGTTGCCGGTGTATTGGGGTCGGGGTAGAACTGCAAAAACTTTTGCGCGATCGAACTCAAGGCCCCGGTCGGAATTGTATTGCCCCAGCTAGTGCCCGTAAAAGGATCGGTCAGACTAGAGTAGGCTGCCGAGGGATTTGCGTAGTCAGTAAAATCGCCATTCTTCATGGCTGCCGTTGGCACTGTGGCAGACATGGTCACGCTCTGGGGAAGACGGAAGCCTTCATAATCGAAGAGGAAGAAGCTCTTGTTTCGGCCATCGTACAGTTTAGGAATCAGGACCGGGCCGCTCAGCTTTCCGCCAAATGTGTTGGCCACAAGATGCGGCCGGGTCGGGGATCCATACGTATTTGCGTTTATGCCAGAGTTCTGGTGGTATTCCCATCCTGAGCCATGAAACGGATTCGTACCACCTTTAGTCGTGACCGACACCTGAGCAGGATCGCCAAATTCAGCAGGCGCCAGTACGCCGGTAAGCTGAAAGGAGGCCACATCGTCAGCACTGGGAAAGAGGACAGGATTGCCGCTGCTTCCGACCTGAATATTCGTGACACCATCCACGGTCATGTCCGATGTGAATGGCAGATTTCCCTCAACCGAGAATGATCCCTGATCAGCCTGCACACCGGGCATGGCGGACATTGCGCCCAGGATCGATGTACCAGCCGCACTGGCCCGGAAGTTTGTCGGAAGATTCACAATATCGTCGGAGTTGAAAGTGGTGGTGATCGTTGGTGTCTCCGTCTGGATCACGCCTGTGTTTTCACCCGCGACACTTACCGTGGTCGAGGAACTGCCGATGACCAGCCTGGCATCGACGCGCAAGGTTTGCAGAGTGTTCAACTGTAATTTTGTTGTGGTCCACTTCTCAAATCCGCTAGCCTGAATCTCCACGCTGTAGTGGTCCGCATCGGCGTCCAGAAACTGATACGCACCGATGGCGCTGCTAGTGGTCGTGCGCACTATTCCTTTATCTGTATCTGTCAGAGTTACGGTAGCGCCTGGCACCACGGCACCGGTGGTATCCATTACGGAGCCGACAATGGCTCCGTGTACAGCCTGTCCTGGTGACGGTTGGACTACGAATAATAGGCCAAGTAAAAGGCCTCCGAGTGGAAAGAGATGTCTGCACCAACTGAAACACTTCCTGATTTGCATCTTGTCGACCCCTCCAAAATGTTGTCCTTCTGTACCCAGTGTTAGGCAGTTCTGCGCATCCCGATACGTTCAGCAGGTTAAGTCGCGATATGGTGCTCGTTCTGTGCGCCGATAGAGGTCCGTCTCTGCAAAGTCATGTCAGCCAGCGAAATACTGGCATGAATACAGCGTGAATCTGTTGCGCAAAGTATGGGTGTCTCTTCACACTGCAGAAACAGAAAAGCCTCTTTTCAAGGCACCTTAAAGACCGCGAAAGATCGCGCATTTGAACCATCATTTACAGGATCGTCATGACGTGGATCGACGGCTCTTTGGTTCAGAATGGGCTTGCTCTTTGTTGCGCGGGGAGAATTCCGTGTGCAGAATTCCGATCACAGTACTCCGATGTTGCTCTGCAATGTGCCATGGTCTATGGAGGGGTGAGTGCGATCGTGTTGCCTTATAACCGTGTTGCCCTATTGATGTCTTGCAACTGAGCCCGAAGCTCAACACTATATAGAAGCTCAACGCTGCTTACAGGATTTTGTTTGTCCTCTGCCTCAGCCAGCGGTCCATCTTCATGCCGGTCAGATTTCCGGCTTCGATTCTCTCAATGATGGCGAAAGGCGTGCCTCACAGTATGGGATTTTTTCGTGAGTAAAGTGATCCGGCGCCATCCACCGCTGGCATCGGGATCTCGCCGCGCATGCAATGCCGTCATGAGCAGCTTTGCTCCACCCAGACCTTTGCCGATCACCTCCATGCCCGGCTCTCAAATGAATATAGACGGAATGCGATCCCTCTCAGGCTCAGGCAAAAATGCCCTCAACGGGGACGTTTGGCAGGTTAAGTCGCCAATGCACCCACGTTAGCGCACCCGCAACGCGCACAATAAGCGAATGTAATGTGAAAGCCATGTGACTGCGCCGCGAGGACCAGCTAGAGGACCACCGACACCGCTATCGACGCCGGAGTACGCATCCGCGCTGAGGCAGAATGGTCTCCGTGATGATCTCGTGTGATTTGGCCCATGATGCTGATGAGCATTGGGCTTTATAGCGATCTCGGCAGGGGCATTTTGTAACTCGACCTGGGGCTGGTCGATTTTTCTTTAGCTGCTCCGGCGGCTACTTGAAATCAGAAGTAGCTGCGCTACACAAGCTATTCCAACGGCACGAAAATCGGGAAATCTACATTTTAAATATTGCGTTTTATGAACTGGCTATTCTGCGGGTCGGGCTGCTCAGCATCGATGATGCATCAAGATGAGGGGTGGGACGAGGGGTGATTTGAGAGTCTGCGGACGCTCCTTGAAGCGTCCGCAGACCGATTGGTTGAACTACTCAGCGTGCATCCGAATTATCCGTTAACGCACTGTAATGGAAATCGGCAGGTTGTGGGTAACAGAACCGGCCGCGTCCGCTGCGGTTACGGTGAAGGTGCTGGGTCCAGTCGGAGCCAGGTTGGAGCCGCCTGAAGCGCTGCCTCCGCCGCAGGCTGTCAACCCTCCTGTGACCGATAGCAACAGCATGAAGATTGCAAGATACGTTATCCTGCGATCCCAGTTGATCTTCCTACGTGAGATGAACAGGAGCAGTCCAGCCAGTCCTCCCGGCAGCCAGAAGAATGCCGCGGTAAAGATCGACGGAGAGCCGGGTGTACGTACTTGCCCGACTATGGGCGAGGACGGGTTGGTGTTGATCGTCAGCGTCGAACTCACAAGCGCATTGTTGCCAGTGGCCGTGAGAGATGCAGGCGAAAAGGTGCAGGTCATATTTGCGGGAAGGCTGCCGCAACTCAGGTTTACCAATCCCTGGTAATAGTTCACTGGCAGAAGGGAGATCTGCACCTGCACGGTCTGTCCCTGAACTACGGTGACGGCTTGCGGTGTTGCGGTGATCGAGTAGTCCGGTATTGGGCCACCCGAGGTCACGTTCAGCGTACCGGGAACGAAGTTGAAGGCATAGTTCGTCGAAGTCAGGTTGCCGGTCAGGCCGGTTGTGGGGCTAATGACAAAATTGATCGGATACTGTCCAATCGGCGATGTGACAGTTGCCGTGGTGCTCAATGCGGGCGTTCCGCTCACGGAAGATCCCGCAATGTCGTTGTTTACGAAGCCGCTCAAGGTGTAATTGAACGCAGGGTTGAGCGTATTGGTTAAGCGCGTGGCATTCGCGGCGGTCACCGTGAGCGTGGCCGGTGCTACCACCAGGGTCTGCTGTACGGGCTTGGCAGGCGCATAGGTGTTGTTGCCACCCTGGCTCGCCGTGATCGTGATGGTTCCCGCGCCCAGGATGGTGAGGGTGTTGCCGGAGAGCGAGACCAGGTTCGAGGGAGACGCGGAATAGCTTACGGAAAGAGCCGTCGCGCTGGATGAGGCGCCCAGCGTGATCGGTGCAGCGCCATAGACGACACTTGGAATGGGCCCGAAACTAATCGTCTGCGGAGTTCCGCTACTCACGGTTAGAGTGCCGTTTACGAACGTGAAGTTGTAATTGGCTGCCGCAAGCTGACCGGTGCTGATGCTGAGGGTGTAGTTACCCGCCGGCGGAGTTGAGCCAGGCGACAGAATGGATCCCGCTGTTCCGGCGAGCCCGTTTGTGTCAACGATCGACAGCAAGGGTTGGCCAGTCACCGCGAAGACATTATCTCCGGGCAGCAAGCCGGTAATAGCGTAGCTTGAGGCGGACGTAAACGAGGGCAGTGGAACTCCCTGCGCGTAGGTCACGCTGACAGCCGTGATTGTGAGTGATGCCTTGGCTACCTGGATAGTTTGGGCTGCCGAGACTGAAGCATAGGTGCTGTCGCCAGCCTGGAGTGCTGTGACGTTCACTGTGCCCGCACCGGTAATGGTCAGGACATTTCCAGCCACAGTCGCTGGACCAGTTGCCGTATATGTGATGCTCTCGCCATCGGCTTTGCCGGTAGTCGCGTCGTAGGCAACCGCGTTCAGCGTGTAGTTAGTAGCGCCCGCGTAGGTGATGTTCGTTGGAAGAGCGTTGAAGGTGATCGTCTGCTTATTAGAGCCTGTAACATTCAGGGTTCCCTGAACGTATTGGGGTTGGTAGTAGCTGGGGAAGTTCAAGGTTCCCAGTGCAATGGAGACCGTGTAGCTGCCGGCATTGAGAACCGTTCCGGGCGCGATTGTATTTCCGCTCGAATCCAGAACCGAAATGAGGGGCTGACCGGTAATCACGGATGCGGTATCGCTGCCTACAAACCCGGCAACAGTGTAATTCGACGTGCTGTTGTAGGACGGAAGGGATGTTCCTACCGTAATGGAGGGCAGCGTCGGGGTAAAGGTGAGGATGGGAGTGGTTGCCATCAGGGTGACAGTCACCGGCGTGGCTGGAGCATATGTGCTATTACCGAACTGGTAGGCAGTGACAGCTACGCTACCCGCGCCGATGATCTTGAGCGTTGCACTGGCGGTATTGTTGTTCAGAATTTCAGCCGATCCTGCGGTCACCAGGTATTCCACCTGGAGTGCGGGCTGAGCTTGAGCATCCGAGGTTGCGGTAAGCGGAATCTGCTGGCCCGCGTAGAACGGTCCGACCGGGGCATTAAAGGTAATGTTTTGCTTTTGGGTTCCGCCTGCTGCTGAACCCGTGCCGATGAGGGTAATGGTGTTGACACCGTTGGTGGCGTTGGTCGAGTTACTGGCGATGGTGGCAGTCTGGGTAACGGCCCCGGTCTCGGTCGGGAAGAACGCCAGATCGAGCTGGCAGAACGCTCCAGCGGCCAGGGTGGTTGAGGCAGAGCAATCGCTGGTGCCAGTGGCCTGTTGCGGGAAGTTGATGGGGATGGTAAGGCCGGTGATGTCGACCGGCTGACTGCCCAGATTGGTCAACAGGATGTTGTTCCCGGTGAGGCTGCCCAGGGACTCGCTTCCATAATCCAGGGTGGTGGTCGATCCGCTCACCATGCGAATGGTATCGGTTCCCGAGCTGAATCCGCCGTCGGCGATATAGAAGTTGCCCTGAGAATCGACCGCAAGGGCAGTCGGGTTATTCAGGAAGGCCGAGGTGGCGGCGGTGCCATCGCCGCAAGGGGCGCTGCCTGCCAGCGGGTGGTTGCTGTTGGCGCACTTGTTAGAGAACGGGTCAAAGGAGTTGCCGGCGTCTGCGAGATTGCCGGCAATGGTGTTGATGATGCCGGTTTTGGCGTTGATCTGGCGCACCACGATGAGGCTGTTGTCGGCGATATAGATGTTACCGCTTTGGTCGCCGGTCATGGCGCTGATGTTGTTGATGCTGGCGCTGGTGGCTGGGCCGCCGTCGCCGCATGGCATCTGCTCCTGCGGATCACACACGTTGTAATAGGTCAGGTTCGGGCTGGTGTACATGCCCGCATAGAGGGAGATGATGCCGGTCTGGCCATCGATCTTGCGAACCACGCCGGGGTTAGCTCCGGAAACATTGCCGTAGTCGCCGATATACACGTTGCTGGCCTGATCGACGAAGATGCCGACGGGGCCAATCAGCGTGGCAGCGGTTGCCTGGCCGCCATCACCGCAGGGCAATGTGTTGCAGCTCTTGGGATCCCCAGCGAAGGCTGGAGTCTGTCCGGCGATGGTGGTGATAATGCCGGTCTGGCCGTCGATGCGTCGTACCACCCGGTCATAAGAATCCGCGAAATAGACGTTGCCATTCGCGTCCGCAAAGATAGAGCTCGCGACAAGTTGAGCGGCGGAAGCAGGACCGTTATCTCCCGTATCGCCAGACTGGCCATAGCTGCCGCCCAGGTTGGTCACATTGCCGGTTGCGACCGAGATCTTGCGGATTTCTCCGTTGTCACTCACATAGATATTATTGAGGGCATCGATAGCCATGGCTCCCGAAGCTGTGAAGTAGGCCTGGCTGACCGGACCGCCGTCCCCACAAGCCGAGATGCCAGAGTTGGCGCAGGCCGTTGCGCTGCCCAGCAGGTAAATGAGCCCCTTCTTTGGGTTGCTGATTCCAGGAATGGGTCCGTTGCCGGAGGCGGTTACGAAGATCGAACTGCCGTTATAGATGCCAGCAACGCTGGGTCCGAAGGTGTAGGTATTGCCGTAGCTGTCTACCGCCAGACCTGATGGCGAAAATTGGGCCGCATTGGCTGCGCTTCCACTGGCCGGGGCCGCGCCGCTGTTAGTGAAATAGCTGCCTGTAACCAGAGAAATGACGCCGGGATTGACTTGGATCAGCCCGGAGGAGTTCACCTGCACCGTTACCGGGGCCGATGCGTTTGCGCCGAAGTGGCTGTCACCGCTATACACGGCGCTGATCTGGTTCGAACCTGCAGGCAGCGTGGTGGTGAAGCTGGCCGTGCCGTTGTTCAAGACCATCTGGCTGTTGGGCAACAGGTTGGCGCCGGACTGGAAGCTGATTGTTCCGGTAGGAGTGCCGGTGCCGGAGAAGGATGACGCAGTAGCGGTGAAAATAACCGACTGCCCCCCATTGACCGACGATGCAGAGCTGGTGATCGAAACCACAGCAACAGGTGAGGAAGCAGGCGCCACGACAACGGCATAGGGAGACGCAGTACTGGCGAGGAAGTTCGTATCGCCGCTATAGACCGCAGAGATGGAGTGCGTCCCGGCTGCAAATGCGCTGACGGTAAATGTAGCCGTAGGACCGCTCAGAGTCGCGGTACCCAGGGTGGTGGAACCATCCATGAATGTGACTGTTCCGCTAGGAATGAGCGTGTCCTGATACTCCGGAGCGACCACGGCAGTCAGGGTTACGGACTGTCCGGCATTGGAAAGGACAGAGCCGCCGGGGATTGCCGTCACCTTGGTGGAGCTGGTGGCCTGCGCCACTATTGCAGAGAAGGTCATCACGTTTGTGTTGGTACCGCTGACCGCATTGGTTGCGTTGCTGGCAATCGTCAACGTACCGGACATTTGACCGGGGGTTGGGGGTGTGAAGTTCAAACCAATTATGCAATCTTCGCCACTGGCCAGGTTGGTGGAAGCGGAGCAATCGTTCGATCCGCCCGTAGCCACCTGACTGAATGGGCCGGTAAAGACGATGTTGCTGAGCTGCAGCGCCTGCGTGCCGATATTGGAGACCGTGAGGGTCGGGTTCACAATGGGCAGGCCGGCGGTATCGGTATACGCAATCGTGGAGGTCGACATATTCGACTCCATGACCACGTGACTACCCGAGTTACTGTAATCCGCAATGAACAGATTCCCATTGGCGTCTACGGCCAGGCCGTTGGTGTTGGTGTCGGTGATGGAGAGAGAGGAACATCCTTCCAGTTGTGCGTCAAGCGGAGGAGCGCTGGAACCGGTCGTAATCGTGTTTGCGCATTGCGCGGTCCCACCGAAGACGTTAGTCAGGATTCCGGATGTATCGACTTTATAGATCGACTGTATGCTTTGAGATTGAGAGCCCTGAGCGGAAAAGTAGAAATCGCCGGCGGGGTCTAAGGTGAAACCAGCATAACCACCACCACCTTGGCCGGCGAGCGTAAGCGGACTTTGAAGCGCCGCGCCCCCAAGGGTCGCGGGACCAAATTGCCCATTGCCAGCGATCGCGTAGATATAGCCGACGGTCAGGGAAGACGAGTCGAGGCCGGGAAGTTTGCCGCCAACGAAGACAGCTCGAACTTCTGCATCAGCCTGGTCGAAGACGTATAGATTGTCCGAGCCATCAAAGGCGATGTAATCCGGAGTATTCGAGAAATATGCCTCTCCTATCGGGTAGCCATCGCAGACACCAGTCGTGGCGGTGCAGCCGATGCCGAAGCCGTTGGTCAACTGATAGAAGTGCCCTTGCGTCGGTGTGACGCCCGCGGGGAAGAAGTTCGACGGCAGGTTACCGCCGCTGTAGATGAAGTGGATGTCGGTCGAGTAGCCATCGTTGAAGAAGATGTTCCCGTTGCTGTCCACAGCTATAGAAACAGGGTCCGTCGGGGTAGCGCTCACAGCGGGACCATTCTCGCCGGAGATCTCGCCACTATGATCGTTCTGCTGGTTGGTCAGGGCGTACATATAGCCCTGCCTGGGATTTGTGATTCCGGGCAGGCTCCCGGTTCCACCGTAGACGACTCGAATCTGGCTATTGGAAGCGTCCGGAATGTAGACGTTGCCGTTCTTGTCGACGGCGATGCCATAATCAAAAACAAAGGACGCTTCAGTTGCCGGGCAGCCGTTGCCCTGAACATCCACGCATCCGGGCGGAATCGTGCTGCCTGTGCCGTTCGTGGTTCCGGCCACGGTGTACACATGGCCCGCCTGCACCTTTGTGCCGGGGAGGAGCGCCGGAATGGGATTGTTGCTGGCAGCCACCACACGCACGATGGCGTTACCTGTGTCCATGATGTAAAGATTCCCGGCTGAGTCAAAAACCATATTTCCGGGACCGCCCAGGACCAGGTTGGCCGCCGTGCCGGTAAAGGTTGCCGGCGACAGACTGGGGCCCTTATTGCCCGGCGGTAGTGGGTTACCTGCATAGACCTTGTATTGGCCAGGCGTGAAGGCAAGGGTCTGCGCCCCTGCGTAGCCTGTAGCTGCCAGCACTACAAACAGCAGAACAAACAACCGGAACATGCTATGAACGTGCGAAATAGTGCGATACCGCATATAGCCCCTCTCGAAGTGTTTTGAATCGTGAGACAAATTCATTTCCTGGCCCTTTTCTTGGTCCGCCTTCTGAGTTATGAGGCGCTATTGCTGGTAAAGGAAGAACTCCAGAGCCGCATCCGCCGCGTAATGGCTAATGGTCAGGCTCACATCGTTGACGGTGACAAAGAGGACAAACTTGCCGTTGGGATTGCCTGCGACAGCCACTCCATGAAAGGTGCAGGTGGGATTGCCATTCGCGTCGGTGCCCCCGAACGGCAATGAGACGCAGGCGACATAGGTATCGGGCACGGTGACGGTCACGTTCTTATAGAGGCCATTGTTGCTTGAGTCCTGCTGGCCCAGGTCGATCGTGATGTTCGACGGGGGAGTTTGAGTCACATCGTCGTTCGGAAAGGCGCCGCCGGTCATCACCGTTCCCGAGCCCGTTGTCTGCCCAAAGGCCACAGGTTGCGATGCTCCTCTGTGCAAAGTGAGATCAACGGGATCGAACTCAATGCCGAGATACTTTCCGCCGACCAGGCTGCCTGTGTTGATCGCGCTCGAAGGTTGCACCACGCCTACCAGACCAAGCGGCCCGGTAGCGCCGTACGATGCAGTGTTGCCGGTGGGCGGGCCGTTGGCAGGGTCGCCCTGATCCTGATCCAGAAGGAAGTATCCGGACGGGCTGACGGCGAAGGTGTATTCCATGGGCTGAATATTCACGGCATACCCCAACTGCGTATACCCGCAATTGCCGATGGGCAGCGCGGTGGGGCTCAGGGACGTTCCGGCGAAGGTGTACATGTTGTAGTTGTTGAAGGTCCACGCCGTGCCGCTGTTGCTGGCCTGCACACTGCCATAGGCGACGTGCGTGTTCTTGTCGGTTGGGAGCGGTGTCCCGAAGGAGATGAACTGATAGGTAGTCGGGGTGGACACGGTGGGACAGCCACTCGTCTCCACGGCAATTACTGGAGCGACAGTATCGCTTCCAGGCCGCAGGAGCGCCGCATCGCCGGGAACTTCCAGCGCATACCCGACTGCTCCCGTCTTGGTTCCGCTGGTGGCATTCAGGCTCATAAAGCCGCTGCCGCCGGAGGTGCCTACAGTCGGCTCAGCTGTAGGAAACTCCCAACTGCCTATCCCGTTAATTCCTTCGTATCCCGAATGGCCGATGTTCTCATAGGAAAAATACTTGGTCGTATCGTCCAAGGTCAGGCTCCACGTTCCCCCGAAGGCAAAGTTGGAAGCGAAGGTCGATGTGTTGTCGGAGGCATCCGCTCCCTCCGTGCCGATGTAGGTATACGATTGGCTGCCCTGCGAGCCCGCAGGCTGCTGGGGTGCAAGGCTGCTGCTTCCCTTGCCTCCTCCGCAGCCGGCGACCAGCAGGCATACCGCCGATACAAGAAACGATCCGATACTTACGCGCTTCATCTTTTCTGCTCTTCCTGAAATGCTGAGTTGATTCATCACAGTCAATTCCCCCCGGCTAGAAGTTCAGCTTCATGCCGAACTGGATGGTGCGTGGACGATGTGCATCGACAGGATGCAGAAACGAGGATCCGTTCAGGCAGCCGGGATCCGCACCCGTAGAGCCTGGCTGGCCTGTGGTATTTGGCGCTGTTTCCCCACCGGGATCGCCTGCCGAATAACTCGACGGGCCATAGCAGCTCGCGGTGTTTTGCGGCTGATTGCCGAGGGTCGGATCGTAGATGCGGAATTGCGTATGGTTGAAGACGTTAAACGCTTCCGCGCGGAACTCAAGATCGCCATGTTCCCAGGGCAGAGCGAAGTGCTTCTCCAGGGCCGCATCGAAGTTCCAGCGATGAGGGTTATTGAGTGAATTGCGCCCTGCATCTCCGAAGGTCAGACCACGAGGCGCAACGAATGCTCCAGGGTTAAGCAGCAGCGGTCCAAAGCTGTTGGAGTTATTGCCGCCAGCGGGAATGTGCCCCTTCGCGGACCCCACCTTATCGGGATAGGAACCCGAGCCTACGCCGTTGTAGACGCCCGCGTTATCCAGGAACGACACGCCATTGGGACTGCCACCGTTAACCACGGTGAAGGGTATGCCCGACTCGAAGAGCGTAATGCCCGATAGCTGCCAACCATCCAGAAGGGTCTTGGCTAAGTGCGAAGCCCCGAATGTTGCAGGCTCACGACTAGACTGCCAATTGTGGTCCGGGTTCTTCCCTTCCCAGTCCACAAGACTATGCAGAGCCTGCAGGATGGGCAGTTGGTAGATATAGTTGAAGTGCAGCAAATGCCGCTGATCAAAGTTGGAGCTGGAGCGGTTCGACAGCAGATCGAAGGAGTTGACGAACGTTGTGTCGGAGCGGTCGGAGGCATCGTCGATCGAGTGGCTGTATGTGTAAGCCACACCCAGCGTCAGATCTCGCGAGACCTTGCGCAGCGAGGCCTGGAAGGCGTTATAGTGCGAGTCTGCGATGTTCTCCAGTGAGTAGATCTGACCCAGGCCCGGCGCATATTCACGAAGAGCGTTGGGGTCGACATTACCGCCGGTTCCCTGTCCATAGCAGGCGGCTTCCATATTGATGAAGCCGGGGTCGGAAGGCCCAATGGTCGCGCCGTTCGCCAGATGATAGTGATAGCCATCGAAGCCGATCGGCTGCGCAAAGGTGTTGCCGCATTCCTGTTTGGTAAGCGGATCATGCGCACCAAAAGGCGACGTGCCCGGCAGCAGCGGAATGAGCTGATTGACTTCGCGTTCCGTGGTCAGGTGCGTTCCCTTACTGCCCACGTAGGCGAATTGGACGAGTGTCTCCCTTGGCAGTTCGTGCTCAATGCTGAAGCTCCATTGCTGCACATACGACCAGTGGACCTTGGTAGGAATCTCCGTCACGTTGAGCGGGAAAGCTCCCGGTCCTGCAGCGGAACACCCAGGTGCTGCATTGCCGATACAGCCGATGCCAAGCGGAGTGAGCTGCGTCATGCTCAGCACCATCGGCGCGCTGCCTTCGAGTGAGCCGGTGTTGGCCTCGTCCGCGGTGCCGTGTTCGAAGAAGATGCCGTATCCGGCACGAATGGAATTCTTGCCATTCCCGAGCGGATCCCAGGCGAAACCGACGCGGGGAGCTGGATTCCACAGGTGTCCGGTCATGCAACCGTTTGGAACGCTGCCTGCCCCGCAGCGCACGATGCCATTGATGACACGTGGGTCCGGAGCGCCATTCTTGCCATAGATGGGTATCGCACTCCCGCTGCCGTTGTCGATCAACTGCCCGTTGTTTGCAACGTGCAGCGATCGCGCCAATCCCTGATTGAAGGCCGTGGGCAGCCAGTTGTAAGCGTCGTTATTTTTTTCGTGGTAGACGCCGAAGAGGCTGACACGCAGGCCCGCGTTGATGGTGAGGCGTTGCGTCACCTTCCAGTCGTCCTGAATATAAGGTTCGGCTATCTGATAGCGCTGGTAATACCTGCCCTGCGCGCTATCCTGCTGATAACTGGCTGGACCGCCGAATGAATAACCACCATTGATTGCACCGTCGTTTTGGGTGGGCTGCAAAAGGAAATCGGCAAACGCGTTGCCCGTGGTATGGGAGGACTGCTCATTGCTGTAGGTCAGCAATCCCTGTATGTCGCCTGTAGCCGCACCGATGGGACCGTTGAGCTGGTTGCGCTGGAAGATCACCCATTGTCCGCCAAACGCGAGGCTGTGGTGGCCTATGAGGCGGGTTACGTTATCGGCAAAGCTGTACGTTGGATTGCTATGCTCCCATGGCATGTAACTGGTATCCACGCTGAAGCCGTAGCCGCCATACTCCGCATTGTTGCCGCCGATGATAATGCCCGGGAGCTTTCCGCCAAATCCGTTTTGAAAGATCGCCCCGATGCCGCAGTTGCCGCCCTCAGGAGCGTAGCTGCAGGTCGGCTGGTCGAGCTGTGGCGGCCGCTGTAGTGAGACAAAAGGTGCTGCCTTGGGGGCAAGCGTGATGTACGAATTCGTATAGCTTGCCACGAACTCATTCAGAAGCCGTGGGCTGAAAGTATGAGTTACACGCGCAACCAGGCTGAGGCCCGGTCCATAAAACCTGTTCTGGATAGTCGGAAAGCTATTCGTGACGAAAGCAAACTGCGGTATCGGAGTGGTGGTGTCCCATTCGTCGTGAATATAACGAAAAGAGGCCTGGGTTCTATCGCTGAGCGCATGGTCAATGCGAAATAACTCTTCGCGATAGTAAGTTGGCAACGAAACATCCGCCAGATAGCAGGAGCCTGTCGGTGTCGATCCGCCGTTGCATCCCGTATAGGAATTTGGATTCGGAATAATGCCCGTCTGCAGAATGGCGGTGGAAGTCGGAGAAAGCGGCTCCAGCGTAGTGAAGTTATTGTTGACGAACCCTATCCCCTGCGGACAATCCGGATAACCGGCTCCAGGAAAATCGTCCTGGCCGCCTGGCGGTTCATACGGGCAGACATCGCTGAAGTCACCGCTTCGTTCCGCAAGCGATGGCACCGCCTGCCGGTATGCTGTTGGCGACTTCTCTATGCGGGCTTCTTCAGAGAAAAAGAAGAAACTCTTATTCTTGCCGTCATAAATATGCGGGATCTTGATGGGGCCGCCGATTGTGCCGCCAAAATCATTTCGTCGATACAACGGAGGTCCGTTGGTAACGTCAAAGTAGCCCTTACCATTGAACTTTTCATTGCGAATGAACTCGTAGAGGCTCGCATGAATTCCATTGGTGCCGGACCGCGTCGTAACCAGTGTTGTCGCATTGCCTGTGCTCGGATACTGCGCGCCGTAATTCGATGTCAGTACCTTGATTTCCTGGATGGCATCCACGCTGGGGTATACAAGCAGCGTACTGTGATCCTTGTTAATACCGACGTTCAGCGTCTCAGCACCATCGACCTGAAAGCTGTTGTACTCCGTGCGGCCGCCGTTGACCGAGTAAGCCACGCTGCCCAACACGCCGACCTTGGCTTCATCCTGCTGTGTCTGGTTGCTGACGCCGGGTACAAGCGCAATCAACTGCGTAAAGTTTCGTCCGTTCAACTGCAGGCCAGTAACTTCCTGCTGCGTCACTGTACCGCTTATTTCGGCGTTCTGGGTCTCTACCTGAGTGATCTCGCTGCCGCTATTGACACTCACTGTCGACTGCGCGGAATCAACCGAGAGTTTTACGTTGTAGATGAACGCCTGCCCTACTGTCACCGTCAAAGCACTGCTGGTATACGGGGCAAAGCCGGGCACTTGCACCTGGATTCTGTAATGCCCACCCGGCAGGTAAGGAACCATATAAGAGCCGGAATTGTCCGTCGTTGTTCTCGCCTTGTCCAGAGTATCGAGGTTGAAAACTTCAACCTCCACGCCCTGAATTGCTGCATTCTGAGGATCAGTAACCTGGCCTGAAAAGCGTGCTGTCTGTCCGAATGCTGCCAGGCTGGTTGCCAAGCAGACACACGTCAGAACAATCCTTCGCAAAATGGAAGACATCTGTCTCTCTTTCCCTATTTGTTTTGGTTGACGATTTCAGCTTTATTGGGTTCGGACGGCGCCAATACGGATGCCGCAGAGATACGAAGGGCATTCGCTCGTATCCCCGAAATAGCTTCGGCAATTTGAGGCGCAATTTCCTGAGCGGGCCGGGGCTGCACCGCATCAAGAGCTGTCAGTTCCACGCAAAGCGCAAAGTTTCGTTGCGCGGCTGCTTCCAGTGTTGTGGGATCACCCTGAATCGATCCCGACGAGACGGAGATATCCGAGATGAGTTTTAGATCGACAAGCCGCTGCTGTTCTTCCTCAAGAGCATCAAGCAGTGTGGCTTTGTGGTGGATGATGAGTTCGCTCAATGCCATGCGGGCAGCCGGGGTCAGAGCCTGATTCGCGGCGAATCTCCGCATCAGATCCGCAACGGTCTTGCTCTCGTGATTAGCGATGAAGGCGTTGTCTACCAGGCGTCTCGTCAGTGGCAGAACGAGACTGCGCTGCATCCCCCTCTCGGCAAAATAGCGCTCTACGGATGAATCGCCAGAAACGGCGGTAACCGATCTTGCCTGCACACTGCTGATTGCATTCGCTGTCAGGCTTGTATCGAGTTCCTGAATCGTGGAAAAAGCAGCGATGACATGCGGAACGATCATCAACTGGGCCTGCATCTGCCTCTTCTGTTCGGCATTGTCGACAATGCCGATAACATGAACACCATCGCTGCTGCGTATGACGTCTATGTGTCTCCCCATGTCGACCTGTAGCCGATTGAGAACAACGCGTGCCTCCAGCTCAGCCTCATCCAGTTGCATCTCGGTAAGTTGAGGCGCAACATGAAAAGCCGGCGACTCATGAACGACAGGCCTGCGCACGGTATCGCTAGCCACCGGCTCGAACCAATCGGGGTTCGCCATGCTCCACGGAAGTACGTCGTAGTTCAACTCCGCAATCTCAACAGTGCCGTAATCCCGCAACTCAACAGTGCGGCTTACCGGATGAAAGTCATTCGCGCGCACGGTCAGCGATTCCTGCAGAACGTCAGCGTCCGGTGCTGCCGACGTAGTTGTAAGCGTCAGAAGATTCTTACCTGTGCGGATGACACGATCACTCGATATCTGCTGCCGATCGTGCCATCCCTGATAGGTAAGCGCTGATAGCGGAGCATCCCAATCGACGCCGGCCGCAGCCAGTTTGTATCGCAACTGCTCATCTTCCGGGGCAAGCTGTTTATGCCTGGGGCGGCGATGGCCCTGTGCATCCCTGTAAATCGCACGTTCGACCGATCGCTCCAGGCTGCTCTTCTTCGTGGTAATCCGCACTTTCTGGTAGATCACCCCAGGCTCGGCATGTCCTGCCGCATCCCACTCTTCAGCATGCTTGAGCAAGGCAGAAGGAGAGATATGCGGCTGTTGATTCGTCCAGAAAACCAGGCAGACGACGGAGGCGACGGCACAGATCACAGCGCCTGCAAAGAATGGATCGATATCGAAGATTGGCATCCCCTTGGCTTTGAAATTGAGATGGGACCACCATGCCGCAAGCCGATCAAGCAATGGAATACGCGGGGCCTGTGAGGTCCTTCGTCCTTTTTGAAGCGGCTGTATCTGCGTCCCCGCCTGTGGTCCCATCCACGGCGCCATGGGTAGAAGCCGCGAAGACTCAGCCTCGCCGCTATCCTTGCTTGTCTGCACACCGAGGCTTGTTTCGATTGAAAGCAACGGGTCGAAATAAGTAACTTCACAATCGAGACCGGCGCTGTCAAAGATGAATTTCATCTCAAGCCAGCGGCCATCACTTAACTCGATGTGCTCCGTTCTTGAGCTCGGCCCTTGCGGAGGCAGATCTTCCACGAGAACAAGCATCAGGCGGACGTCTTGTTCCGTGTAGATCTCAACTCCGCTCACATTTTCAGGCCGTTCAATGCGCACGGACTGCACGCTGCGCCGCGCATCTACATGGTGCGAGGCAACTATCTTCCCATCGACAACAACGGACAAAACTCGCGGACAGTGCTGATAAACGTCGTCATAATGGCGCGATACGATGCGCGCAAGCTCTCGATGCGTCAGTGACCGAATGTTTCCTCCCGATCTCCCGGCGTCCTGCTTCTTTACACCGGAGATCGTCTCCTGCAATTCACCAGCGCCATGCGTGGGGCGGCGGAAATGGCGATCGATTATAGACAGGCAACGTTCGCAACTCACGATATGCGAGAGTTGCGGACCCGGGATGGCTTTAGGAATGAGAGCCTGATAAGGCGCCAGCAGCGCCTCTTCTTCCAGGCAATACCCGGTTCGCGAACGGATAATCGTTTCGCGCAGCTCGCGATAGAACTCCAGCCAGGAGCGCGATACCCAGGGCATCTCTTCGGATGAAATCCTGACGGCCTGCTGATCGCCTGGAGTCTGCAGGTGTTCTTGAATCTCCGAGCGCATTCGGCTCAGCTTCTGCCTCACCACGGACAGAGGCAGGTTCGCAATCTCTGCGGTCTGCTGAGGATGATAATCATGGAAGAATCGCAGAATGAAAAAGCTCGCGCTCTTGCTTTGCTGCTTGCGCCATACAACGTACTGGCAGATGCGGCGCAGTTCATTCTGATGCCCCAGGACGTATGAATCAGAGTGAGTCCAGGCAGCAAGCTCAAGCGAATCCATCTCCACGATCGGAATCTGGCGGCCGGCCCTGCGCGAAGACTCCGACAAGTGGGCAAGATGTATGTGACGTAGGCACTTGTAGAGATAGTTGTCCAGGCTGACGACCCGGCTCAAATCAGGCTTGGCTAATCGAATGTATAGATAAAGATTATGGACAATATCGAATGCGATGTCCTTATCGCCCCGTGTAAGACCGAGTGCCCAACTCTGCAGTTGGTCATAGTACCTTTCCAACACCTGCTCCGGTTTCGGAACAGGGACAGGGTGCTGATTTTTTGGGGCCAGATTATTCATTCATCACTAAAGAGAGATTTCCTTCTAGAAGTTTGCCTTCTACGCTCGTGAATTGGAGATGAATATGCAGAAGCTGCCCGCACATCTCCATATCAGTCTCACGATGTAATTCCTGTAATGGAGAGCGAGTAATATTCAACATCACGTTGATGTCTTGTTGATGTGAGCGTGGATTGTTCGGTGGCTTTTATGTCAATTGAAGCGAGGAAACTGGAATTTCCTGTTTGGGCCAGTGGGATGCCCGACTTGCTTTGTATCAGTTTTTATATCTGTTAAGAAGAAACGTAAGTATCGAATTCCCGGTTCTCAGATTCTCGGCTCACAATGCTACTGCGGCAGACCAATGCGACGCAGGAGAGCCTGAAAGCGAGGATCAGAACGCATGGGATCGAAACCGGGCCGTATCAGCACGCCCGGATTGAACTTTTCTTCGGCTCCTTTTTCGAGCCAGTTCATGGCCTGGTCTTTCTTGCCGAGCGCCGCGTAGATAGTAGCGATCTCCGCAGCGTGAGAAAAACCTGGACGCGAGCTTTCCTGCAACTCGCCAATTAGTTCGACGGCTTTGTTGCGGTCTCCAACAGCGACATACGCTCGCGCCAGGTTTGCCTCGGAGGTGGGGCTGCCTCCGGAGAGATCAATCGCCTTTTTCAGTTCAGGGATAGCCTTGTCTGGCATGTGCTTGGCAAGATAGGCCTGTGCCAATTGATTGTGGGCCATCGCGAAGTCTGGATCCATCTCAATGGTCCTCTGGCTCTGTTGGATGGACTCCTCGTTCCGATGCGCAATCAGTAGTAGTTCTGCGAGATCAGCATTGATAATGAGGGATAGTGGATCCAGATTCTGTGCTTTGCGCATCTCCACCATAGCTTCGTCGTATCGCGCTAAAAGTGCGAGGTGCCACGCATACCAGTGATGGGCCGTTGCGTATCCGGGATTAAGAACTATCGCTTGCTCAAACTCCCTTCCGGCTCCTTTCAGATCCCAGTCGAATCCATCAAGAGTAAAAGCGAGCGACGTATGGGCTTCGCTCAGTGTGTTATCAATTTGCAGTGCCTTGGTCGCCGCTGCCTTGGCCTTTGGCAGGGCTTCTCTCGTGGTCATTGTGGCGTATTGCCAGTCGCCCAATAGTGCATACGTGTCGGCCAACCCGCTGTAGGCCTGTGCGTAATTCGGATCCTTGGCAATCGCCTGATTAAAATACTCGACTGCACGCTCCAGCCCGTCAGCCGTTCGTTGGTTCCAGAAGTAGCGTCCCCGGAGATAGTCTTCGTAAGCTGCGGGGTCCACTGTCCTGGCGCTTTCTAGAACACCTTCTTCCTGCGGAGTCAGTTCGATACGAATCTGCTCAGCGATGGCACGCGCCACTTTTTTTTGCAGGGCCAGACTGTCGCTCATATCGCCTTCGTAGCTTTCTGCCCATAAGTGCTGGTCCGTAGACGCACGGATCAGTTGCGCTGTGATGCGAACTCGATCCCCAGACCGCACCGCGCTGCCCTCCACGACAGCATCAACATTCAAGTCGCGCGCAATCTCGGGCAGCGACTTGCGCGTGTTTTTATACTTCAAAGTTGAAGTGCGCGAGATGACTCGCAGGGTTCGGATCTGGGCTAAATCCGTAATCAACTCATCGGTCATTCCATCGGCGAAGTAGTCTTGCGAAGCATCGCCTGAAAGATTCTCTAATGGAAGGACTGCCAGGGATCGAATCTTCGACATTGAGCCATGCTTCAATTGGTATTGCCAAAACGCAAGTCCGGCTACACCGATCAGCAACACGACAGCCAGCGCTATCCAAATGGCGGGGCGTCTGACGCGACCTGCCAAGGCTGCAGACGACACAGACGCAGGCTGACGGGGGAGCTCTGTGTAGGATTGCTCGGGATCAGATTGCTTTGGCTCACTCGGCGTCTCGGAATCTACAGCAGGCTCTGCATACTCTAATACGACCTCAGGCAGAAACCTGTACCCGAGCTTGGGAAGAGTCTCGATAAATCGCGGATTGTCCGCCGAGTCCCCGAGTACGCTTCGCAGCTTTGCGATCGCTGCATTCACTGCCTGGTCGAAATCGCCAAAGCTCTCCCCAGGCCAGAGCTGGTTGCACAATTCCTCCCTGGTGACGACTTCCCCTGGATGCTCCAGCAGTATCTGTAGAACCCTCATGGGTTGACTTTGGACACGGATCAACTTACCCGCTTTGCGCAATTCTCCCGAACGCAAAGTGACCTCGTAGACTCCGAATCGTTTCGCCGACAACAGCCGCTTTGGCGCCACCATTACCACCGAGTCTAGCATTTGTCCTCCAAGGGAAGATCGACGGCTAAGCCACTAAGCCTTAAAGGCTTAATAGGGAAGGATTTGGGAATACAGAAACCATCTGGAGTGCATTGACCGGGGTCTTCGGGTCTGGGAGATTGGCCTCAATGAGGTCCGAAATCAGCGGCCAAATGACGCCGCACCAGGAGAGTAGTCTTGACACATGTTGAAATCAGCGCGAACTCAGTAGCCGGTTCCTGCGCCCCTTCCCTGCCATGTTGCAACCCCTCCCCCAACTTCGAGGAGCTGGCTCTCCCGCTCTTCGACTCGGTGTACCGTTTCGCGCACTGGCTGACCAGGAGCAAAACGGATGCCGAAGACCTTGTCCAGGACACCTATCTCAAGGCATTTCGCGGCTTCGCAACGTTTAAGCCCGGCAGCAACTTCCGCGCCTGGATCTTTTGCATTTTAAGGAACACATTCCTGAGCTCGCGTATGAGCGCTCAGTACCGCCTGCATGTAGCCGTGTTCAACGCTGACGAGTGCCTGGCAAAGTTGCCATCCAGATCTCTGGACCCCGTCGCGATCTTGATTGATCGTGCCCTGCTGGATGCGGTTCAAGCAGCAGTACAACGATTGCCGATCATCCTCCGCGACGTCTTCGTGTTGTGCGATCTACAGGGGGCATCCTACCGTGAAACCGCAGAAGCTCTGTCGATCCCGCTTGGCACAGTGATGTCACGTCTGTCGCGGGCTCGCAAGGCCGTTGGTGAATCAATGCACGCCATAGTCATTAATGGAAACGCGAAGACCAGAGGACAGCAGCAGTGCGCAGAGTCCCTCGGCACCCTGCGTACGGTTGCTTCCGCTCACTCAATATCTGCTTGTATATTGCACACCGACTGAGGGCTATCTGTTCTTGTAATAAATCGATATCGTCTCGACTCTCTCCTAATTTAACGTCGGTTTATCTGAGACTCGGCGGGCTTTTCCCTCCGAGCCCATGAGCCTGCTAGTTGAAGAAGCTTTGTATTGCTGCTCATTTCACAGATTTCAGAAACGCGATAAGGTCGGCGCGATTCTGGGCCTTTGGCACACTGAAGCCCATAGCGCTATTGGGTACCATCGCGTCACTATCCTGAAGCCATCGTTCAAGAGTGGCCTCATTCCAATTGACTCCCGAGTTCTTTAAAGCAGGCGAATAACTGAAGCCTGGGACAGAACCGGCCTTTCTACCAAAAGCGCCACGGAGGTGCGGGCCTTCACGATCTGAATCCAGAGCATGACAGCCAGTGCAACGCCTTTCGAAGAGCGACTTCCCTTGTGCAGCGTCTCCGGTGTGGGTTCCTCCAACATCGGTTGCGCCGCCCGCTGTGAGCGATGAGAGTGCGGCGACATCGGACTCCGAGAGTCTCGCATCCCAGTGCAGAAGCAGATACTGAGGCAAAGGCATAGACCTCTTCTTCGCTTGCTGAACAATCTCTGCCGACAGCACCTCCTGCTTATCGCTGGGGAGTTCTTTCCAGTGCGTGAGGTTAAGATGTTGACGCCCTACGACGATGTCTCTTTCAACCAGCCAGGACATCGGAGCGAGATGAGAATACACAGGCCAATGCGTTGCTTGGGAATGGCAGTCTGCACACTTGTTGATGAGAACCCGCTTTGCAGCATCGGGCATCGCCGCATCCTGCAACAGCGCTTCTCGCGGCTGTTGTGTGACAGCGTGAGGATTGCCGAATGGATGTATGTATGAGACGCCGAGCGACGTGGCAAATAGAATCGCCACGACGCTCAGTATTTTCGTCCTGTTCATGCGTTTTCCGCCAAAGAATGGTCAACGACGGCAAGATGGCTGTGTCCGCGAACAACCTTCACGTTCGTTACTCCGAGCACGCTTTCGAGCTTTCCTGCGGGTACCATCATGGGTCCAGGGTTTGGAGCAGTTCCAGGAGCTGGTTGCGGGAACGCAGTCGCCATCGCCGTATGGAACGCAACGTTGCCCTCGACTTTCTGCACGATCTGATGAATATGGCCATTCAGGACAGTTACCGAGCCGAAACGCTTCAACATTGCAAGAGCCTGCTCTCCATCGTGCGTGCCCCAGCCCCATTTCTCATACACCATCCAAAGAGGAATGTGGGCGAAGACCACGATAGGAGTAGAGCTGCTTAGTCCAGCTAGATCGGATTTCAACCATGCAATCTGGTCAGCGCCGAGGTTTCCCATTGCGTCCACCTGGACGCAGTTGTTGAGCCCTACGAAGTGAACGCCCTTGTGATTAAAGCTGTACCAGCCATTGCCGACCGTTCCCTTTCCGAAGCGCTGCTTATATTGGTCTCCGTCATCGATGAAATCGTGCTCACCCGGCACGTAAAAGATATCTTTCTTAAAGCCTTTGATGATTTGAGACGCAGTATCAAATTCAGATGCCTTTGAATTCTGGGTGATATCTCCGGTATGGAGCATGAAGTCCGGGATAGCCATGCTGGGCGCAGCCAGGTTGGCGCGGTCGATGGCTTTCTTCAACGTGCCTGTTACATCAGGGTTTGCACCCTTGTTAAAGCCAATGTGGCTATCGCTGATCTGCACGAACGAGAAATCCTCAACTCGGCCTATCGAACCTGAGGCACCCTTCGGAGTTTGCCCAAGCAGCCTGGAAGCTGGCACGCCTCCAATAACCGACCAAACCAGGCCTGTACCCGCCCAGGCCATGCACTCAAGAAAATTTCTGCGATCGATTCCATCGCCGGTCGGTTTCTTCAATTCGTCTTGAATCAACGCATCTTCATTTGCCATTCGTAATCTCCATAGAACCCTCAAAAGGATCCGCAATGATGGAAACTACGAAGATCGGAATTTATTCCGTCCGGCTATGATTTTTATGAGGGTCCGCAGCACAAGCAGATCACAATTCTGGAATACAAGCCTGGAACACAGTCTTGGAACAATGACATAACTGTTCTCTGGGCATCCAGACTGCATGACCATTCTTGAAAAATGGTCATGCAGTCTGGATGCCTGGAGACGGTAGATCGCTAAACTATTGATTTATTCGACTGCTCAATCGACTTTGCTTACCGAATCGAATAAAAGTCACATCGCCATTGTCGCTCGACTTTACACGGAGCCGGAGCTTCTGCATTCGATGCAAACTCTGCTTCAAGCTACTTTGACTGCAGCAGATAGATCGACCACGGTTCGGTAGAATCCACCCCGATGACGAAGATAGCGTTCGTGCTGTTAAGTTGTCCTGCGATGGCGACGGCGGAAAAAGAATAGGTTTTGCCTGTAGTGTTGCCTGCGTAAGACAAGCCGACCGAGACGGTTGCCTGAGGATAAAGACCGTCGGTCGTTGGATCCTGCGGTCCGAGGTCAACGGCGAAGTCGCAGTTGCCGTATCCGCTCATCGAAGCTGAGGGATCGTCATTGGAAAAGTCTCCACCGTAGATCACTGTACTGCTCGCAGGATACACGGAGGGACAACTGGAATAGCCGAAGGAGGCAACGTGCGTGGCCTGGCCTATGATCTGGTTGTTGGAAAAGTAGCCGGCGCTGTAGATAAAGCCGAGATACTTCGCGCCGGTCAACGAGCTTGTGTCGACCGCGCACGATGAATTGGGCTGTCCAGCCGTGCACGAGGGTTTGGGGATTCCAACAGCACCGGTGCCCGCGCCAAGAAGGTTGTTGTAGTTGAGCGAAGAGACGGTTCCCGGGCTAGGGTTGGTAGGACTATCGTTCTCAACCAATAGGCCGCTCGGGCCGATGCCCATGATGGCTTGCGGGGTATAGGTGGGTTGTCCGCCAGGATCAGTAATGATCAACTGCCCCGGCGCATTGATGAGATTTCCTTCGAGCGTGGGGGCGCAGGTTCCGGTTGCCGTGGAGGCGCCAGGTTGCGTGGGCGCTACCGCCGCAAGCCCCGGAGCCGTAGGCAGAATGTACTGTACATTGTTCAGGAACTTGACCGTACCTCCTGAGGTGCTGATATCGACGCTGCCGTAAGCGGTGTCGGTTGCCGGGTTCCAGCCACCGTATTCCTGCTCTCCATCGACCGGAGCCAGTGCGCCCGGAATAGTGAGGTACAAATACGTTTGCGCTGTACTCAGACTGGGACACTGCGATGCATTCATGAGCGGCATCAGTGGCTCGCCCGTCAGCAACGCGAACCCGCCTGCCTGGTTAGGGAGTTCAACAGCGAAGCTGCCTTCTTCCGGAGAGGTAGCGGGATAGGTCACCGGCTCATAGATACCGGTCGTGCTTGAGAACGCATAATTGTTCAGAATGCCCAGGCTGCGCAGGCCGTGCTGATCGATCGAGAGAACACCGGTGTCGATCACCTGCGGTCCGGGCCCAATCTGCGTTCCGTATTGGGTCTGTGTGAATATACCGTTGGTGTCGTCCACGGACAGTATCTGCTGGCTGTTGCCGCCGACAGACGGAGCAAAGTAGACCTGCGGACTACTTGGCGATGTGGAAATCTGGCCGCCATTGCTGCCCCCGCATCCAGCGGTCCAGAGTAACACCGGGATCACGCACAGCAAGGTGGCCGACCTATTCATAGCCCAGGACAAACCCCACGCCTTACTCTTACTCGAAATCGCGAGCTCCATTCCCTCACCTCTCATGTTAGAAGTTGCCCTTCAGGCTGAATTGCAAGATGCGCGGATCGTGCGCATCAACCGGGTGCAGGAACGAGCTGCCCGCAAGGCAACCCGTCGCGCCGGCGGAATAGAGCTGGGTCTGCGAGCCGTAGCAGTTAATGACATTGTTGCCGGTGTTGCCGGGATTGGCAGGATCGGTAATTCGGAACTGGGTGTGATTGAAGATATTGAAGCTCTCGGCCCGAAATTCGATGTCCAGGCGTTCATGGAAGGGCTTGAAGTGTTTGAAGAGCGACATATTGAAGTTCAGTCTCGATGGGTTGTTGAGATCGTTGCGCCCCGAGTCGCCGAACGTCAGTCCGCGCGGCGCAGCGAAGGCCCCTGGATTCAGCAGCAGCGGGCCGACGTTGTTGGCGCTCTGTGCTACGAAAGGCTTGCCGCTGCCTACTTTGCCGATGACGTCGGCATAGGAGCCGATACCCAACCCGTCCCCTACGCCGGCGTTGTCGGCTGATCCGGTGCCATCTCCACCGCCACCGTTGATAACGCTGAAGGGCGTGCCAGTTTGATAGATGGTGATGCCGCTGAGCTGCCACTGGTCCAGAAGCGTCTTCAAAAGCGGCGAGAAACTTACAGGGGATTTTGTATCTGCGTCTGATGATTCCGGTGTATTGGGCGAGAGGTCCGCGTCGTCATCACGACCTCTTACCGCCAGGTGTGTGAACCCGCTCAGCAGGCGCATGAAGGGAAGGCTGTAGATGTAATACACGTTCAGCATGTGCCGCTGGTCGATATCCGAACTGGCGTGATTGGAGTGAATATCGAGCGAATTGGCAAAGTTGGCCGAGGAGCGGTCGGAGGAGTCGTCGAGCGAGTGACTATAGGTGTAAGCGAGGCCGACCGTCAATGTCTTGGTCGTCTCGCGCAGCGTGCCCTGTAGCGCGTTGTATTCCGAGTCCGCTACATTCTGCACGGAGATGATATTGCTGAAGCCAAGATACGGCCGCAGTACATCGGGGCTTAGACCTGTCTTGTTGGCCGCATTGCCCGTACAGGCGACGACCATGTTCACATAACCGGGATCGGTGGGACCGATACCGGGCGATGTGGGAACGGTCACCGGACCACCGGGAGCGTTGGTTCCCAGGATGGGATAGACACCCGACCCGTCGGGTGAGCAGTTTCCCCTGTTCAGGGGCTGTCCCTGCGGAAAAGGATTCAGGCTGTTGCTGAGCGGCTGTAATTGGTTGAGGTCACGCACCGCAGTCAGATGCGTTCCCTTGGTGCCGACATAAGCAATCTGCCCCACCATCGCCTTGCCGAGCTGATGCTCAATGCTCAGGCTCCACTGTTGCGTGTAGGAATACACCGCCTTGGTGGGAATCGAGGTAACGTTCAAAGGAAAGGTAGCGCCGCAGGGCGTATTAGCGTTGGCACTGCATGGAGGAGGTGTGTTTACGCCGCACTGTGTCATGCCATTCTGACAGGAAAGCCCGATCAGGTTGTACATGTTGTATGCGGGAGAAGTCCCTGTCGCGGGGGAAATTCCCTTGCCTTGTATATTCGATTGCGTCTCGCTGAGCACCAGCGGCGCGCTGCCGATCAGCGAGCCGACATTGGCTTCATAACCGGTTCCATGCTCCCAGAAGAGACCGTATCCGGCGCGAATGGCGGTCTTGCCGTCGCCTCGCGGATCCCACGAAAAACCGACGCGCGGCGAGGGATGAAAGACCGAGTTGGACATGCAGGTATTGGGCACTCCCTTAACGCCGCACTGCACAAGTCCATTAGTGATCGAGGGATCGAGAGACGCAAGGCTGTACGGTCCTGTACGGGATAGAGGAACCGCGGCGCCAGTAGAATTCTGCACCAGGTTGCCAAGAGACTGGTCGATATGAATGGAGGAGCCAACCACCTGGCTGAATGCTCCCTGCTCCCAGTTGTAGGCCGTGTTTCTCGGGTTGTACCAGGCGCCGAGAAGACTTGCGCGCAAACCGATGTTGACAGTCAGGTTAGGCCGTACGCGCCAGTCGTCCTGAAGATAGAGATCGGCGCTGCGGTATCGGCTGTAGTATCTGACCTGGCCGCTGTCCTGTGTGAAGCTCTTGATGCCGCCAAGCGCCAGAAAGTTGGTGCCATAACTGTCGGATTCGGTTCCCGAACCCGCAAGGAAGTCCGCGAAGGCATTTCCCGACGTGTACTTAGACTGCTGATTGCTGAAGGTCAGCTCACCTTGTAAGTCGCCGGAGTTAGCGCCAGTAACTGCGCTCAACTCGTTCTGCTGTACATAGACACCCCAGAAACCAAATTGCAAAAGATGCTTGCCGATGGTCTTGCTGGCGTCGTCGCGAATGTTGAAGGTAGGATTGGACTGGTTCCACGGCGCATACCCCGTATCGGCGGCAAAGCCGTGGCCGCCGTAGGCGCCGTTGGTTCCCTGAAAGACCAACCCCGGCAACTTACCGCTGCCAGCACTGTTATTGCTACCACCAAAACCGTTGTTAAAGATATACCCCATCGGGCACTCGGTAATAGACCCTGGATAAGACACCGTACTTGAGTTAGTAAATAGCGAGCATTGCGGCGCTCCAGCTATCGGCGAACCTCCGGTAGCTGCGGGATTATCCAGCGTTAGCGGCCGGCCGAGCGAGGAAACTCCCGGCCCAGGCTGTGGGAACAAGGAAATATGCTCCACGGCATAGCCTGCGGAAATCAGGTTGACGAATCCATGCGGCAAACTCTGCGCCAGCATGAGCACCATATCCAGACCAGGCCCGTTCAATTGATTCTCGACTGTAGGAAAGCTGTTATGCACCACGCCCCATTGCGGAGCCAGCGTAACCGTATCCCACGCATCATGCACATAGCGAAACGACAAGCGATTGTGCGCGTTGACATCGTGGTCGATACGAAATAACTCTTCCCGCCAGTGCGTCGGCGGAGAAACACTTCCAACATAGCAATGAAAAAGCGGCGACGGATTGGTGCTATTACATCCACTGGCCGAGTTAGGCGCCGGGATCAGCCCCGAGTTAAGAATCGCACTACTGATGTAATCTACCGGAATTCTGATACCAACGCCTGCATTCCCGCTTGCACTGGGGGCCTGGGGGCAGTCGGGAAAATTCGTTGGATTGAAAGTCGTTGGGCCTCCCGGAATAAGGGTTGGACAGACATCGGTAAAATCTCCAGACCGCTCCGCCATCGTCGGCACGGCTTGGTTGTAGTCGACCGGCGTCTTCTCACGCCGAATCTCTTCGGAGAAAAAGAAGAAGGTCTTCGGAGTAGCACTGTCGTAGATATGAGGAATAATCAGCGGGCCGCCAATGGTTCCACCAAAGTCGAGCCGACGATATAGCGGCGTACGATACTTCAACTTACCCTGATAGCCCTGCGGCTCAGCATCCGGCTGATCGAAGTAATTCCTGGCATTGAATATCTCATTGCGAAGAAAGCCATACGCATTGCCATGAAATTTATCCGTGCCCGACTTAGTCGAGATAAGCACGCTGCCTGAAGCGCTCTTACCATAGAGAGCACTGTAATTCGCGGTAAGCACCTTCATGTCCTGAATGGCGTCGATGCTGGGATAGACCATCAGCGGCTCACCCTGCCCGCGACTGGCGTTGATGCTGGTATTCAAAACATCGCTGCCGTCCACTTCGAAGGTGTTGTATTCGACGCGGCCTCCATTCACGCTATACTTCGCGCTGCCTGCCACGCCTACTTTAGCCTCGTCCTGCCCGGTCTGATTGCTGACGCCGGGAGCGATAGTAATGAGCTGCGAAAAATTACGCCCATTCAGACTGTATCCGGTAACTTCCTGTGATCCCAGGGTTGTCGAAATGGAAGCGGTGCTTGTATCCAACTGGGCAGTTTCGCCTTCAGTGATTTCGACATTCGCATTCACCTCACCGACCGTCATCTTGGCGTTGAAGACGATGGCCTGCCCGGAAGCAAGGGTCAGAACCTCACTCGCCCTGCGGCTGAATCCGTCTGCCTGGACAATGATCTGGTAACGCCCGGCGGGCAGCGAGTGCACGGCGTAGTTTCCCTCCCCGTCCGACTTAGCCTCCCGCGTCGTGAGTGTTTCCTGATTCACCACCTGAACGGTTGCGCCCGGGATCGCCTTTTCCGCCTGATCGGTGACCTGGCCGGAGACACGGCCCGTCGTCTCCTGTGCCGGGAGGAGCACGCTGCAGAATAGGACCGCGAGTGCCAGCAGATAAAACCGCCGAGGAAAAAGTCGAAACATCTACGTCTTAGCTCCAGTTTCAGGGATCAGGTTTCAGGGGGCAGATCTTTGCGCTACTACCAGCTACTGCGGCAGGTAGTAGCGGAAGGACGTGAACCACATGTTGTCGATGGCCTTCGGCGAGTTAGTCACATCGGCCAGTGGATCGCCAATGCCCTGCCAGGTGCGCCGTTCCGCATAGGAGTACTGGATGCCCTGCTGCAGCGTCCCGCGAACGCCCCTGTAGAAGCGGAACCAGTAACCGAACGTGCCTTCCTGAATATTGCGCGTATCGGCATTGCAGTTAGTCGCAGCGCCGGGCACGGTACCACCGCCATTCGGTGAAGAAACCGGCAACACCTCGGTATAACAGCCGGAGACGATGTTAGTCGGGGCTCCGTACCCGGTCAGGATCGGCTGACCCAGCGTTGGGCCGGCTGTAGTGTTGATCAGCCCCGTGTTGTAATAAGCGCGCTTGGCATATTCGCCGCCGTAGTAACCGTAGATATCAAAACGTGGAGACACATGCCACTCCATCGAACCGAGCCCCGAACCGCCCGTAAGCAGAGCCAGCGAGCCGTCAGGATGTGCCGTCGCATCCGGCAGGGTGCTGGTGCTGTAACGGCCAATACCATTGCCCGCCAGAACATGCGCGCCAATCTCCAGCGTCTTCGAGAACAGGGCCACACGCGCATTCACACCTGCGCCGCCACCCTCGGTCTTATCCGTAAAAGCGCCGAGCGCCGAGGGCGATACCGGCTGCGTCGCGCCAGCAGGAGCAGGCCCGTTCGGATAAACGCGGTCGCGGAAGAAACGCCCGACACCGAAGACTTCGAAATGTCCCCAGTTAGTTTCATAAGCAGCCTTGGCAATCAAGTCAGGAGCATAGTTAAAGCTGTAGTTAGCAGTAGGGTTATACAAGCCCCCGCCAGTACCCACTTCCTGAAAGGCGATGGTCGGAAGATTGTGCCCGCCAATGTTCAGTGTCTGCGCCTCTTCAACAGCACCTCCCAGCCAGAACTTGTTACCGAATTTCTTGACCGCGCGGAAGCCATATTGCCGCTCCCACGTAAAGCCGACGTTGTACTGCGCATCGATGGTCAACGGAGTAGCTTCGGCGTTGTTCGACAGGCCATGACGGTATTCCGTAGCCAGCGACCACATCTGGCCACCTGTCAGGTTCCAGCCATTGTTCATCTCAAACTGCGCCCAGGCCTGGCGTTGCCGCAGCGTATAGCTATTGCTCTGGTTGTTGTTCGAAGTGGTGCCCGCAGAAAGAAAGTCCGCTTCCCAGTAGCCGCGCATCGTGCCCGTAGGCAGCTTGCCTTCGGCCAGCAGCGAAATCCGCGACTGACGTCCGCTGGCATTGAACTCGGAGAGCACTCCAGCCGTCTGACCCGCAAAAGGAATGCTCGAGAACGGCGTATTCACATCGCCGCCTGTGGCGCGTTGACGGCTCACGGTTTCACCGGCCACGAACCCGCCCGGCTTAAGTTCAATGCCCTTGAAATGGATCGTATCCGCAGTTTGCAGCTTCTTCGTCGCCTGTTCGGTAGCCGCAACCTGCGTTGTCAACGAGCTGGAAGCGGCTCGCAGATTGGCAACGTCGGTTTCCATCTTCGTAACCGAAGCGCCGTCCGGACCGATAGCCGCCAGCGCTGCATCCAGCTCCAGCTTCATTGCAGCCGCATCCTTGCGGGACTGCTCCAACTCAGCGTCGCGCGACGTCAATTGCTGTTGGAGCGCATCTACCTTCTGCTGAACCTGGTCATACTTCTGGCTCAGATCATCGAGCTTGTGCAGCTTCTCATCCAGTTGTTCCAGCAGCAATTCTTCCGGCGTCTTTGCCTTCGCTTTTGCCGCTCTCGCTGTCTTTGCTGTAGCAGGCTTGGCCACGGGGCTTGCGCTATTCTGCGCGTGTGCTGCCGCGAAGGACCCCACAAGCATTACAACCAATATCTTCCTCAACCCATTCATCTGTTTTCTCCTTGGCCTGTCTTGTGGCAGTAAACTTTTCGCTAATCAATCGAAATGGTGGCGCTCGCGGCCTTTGTGGGATCGGCAACCGATGTGGCAGTCACTTTCACCGTTCCGCCGGTAGGCGCTGAGGCGGGCGCCGTATAAGTGGTCGTAACTCCGCTGGTGGTCTTCACCGGATCAAAGGAGCCGCAGTCGGTCGAAGAGCAAAGCACGGACCATGTCACGCCCGCGTTGCCGTTGTCGTTGTAGAGCACAGCTTTGAAAGACGTAGACGCGCCAGCCTGCAGCGTCGCCGGCGGCTCAGGGGCAAAGCCGACCGAGATCGGAAGCCCTCCGATGGTCAGCGTCACTGTGGAGAATTTACTGTGATCGGCAGCCGCCAAAGCGTAGAGCGTGACCGTCCCATTCGAGGGCGGCGCGGAGGGAGCTGTATAGAACGTCACATATCCTGAAGCGCTCGTAAGATAGCTGGGTATCGGACCGCTGATCGTATGTCCAGGCGTGAAGGTGCCGCAGGATTCGTCCTGTGTATATCCCGGGGGCAGCGGTGAGCCGGGAGGCAAAGCGCTTCCGCAGTATGCAGTCCAGTCGGCGCCCAGCAACTGCGGATCGTCAGTCAGCGTCACATCCACATACGTTCCGTGCCCCACCGTAAGCGACTGCGGAGGCGTCGGAACGGGAGCCCCAATCAGGTTAGTAAACGTAACCGGCCCCATTTGAATCTTCGACGTCGAGCCTCCCGACGAGCAGCCGGAAACGGCCACCAGGCAAGCCAGCAGAGCAATGCCTGTCATTCGCGAACACACGAAACTCCGAATCACTTTTCTTCTCCTGAACTCGTATATGCCGAGCATGAATATCCTGAACATGAATAGGAATAGGACGCGACAATATCCTCGCTCCAATTCACGGTTTTGCCCCTAGCTTGCCGTTCTTGAGCGCAGCCGCAACGGGCGTTACCGCCGGCACGGCTGCGCCAACATGCTCGATCACGGAGTTGTCGGCAAGCAGCACCCACACATTCCCTGAGCCATCCACAGCCACGCGCAATGGCCCGGCAGTCAGCGCCGGAGAAGCCAAAGTGGTAGTGGACGCAACTTCACTCGGCGCAAATAGAAGGAGGCTCGGTCCAATGGGAGATTGCCCGCCGCCCTGGCTTGCCACCCAGAGCGTGCCCGCGCCATCGAGCGCAACCCCCCGTGCGTTATAAAAAGGCAGCACGTCAAATTCATCGGGATCGAGTTCCTCGTTGTAGCAGTTAGGAATCAGTTGTGCGCCTTGCCCGCCGGTGAAGGGTGTCGCCTCGCAAAGTTCGTGCTGGGTCAGGAACCATATGTCCCCTGCCGGATCGGGAGCCATCTGCGGATAAATCGCGCCCCCCATACCTTCAGAGCTAGTGACAATGAATTGGCCGCCTGGATTTGTGAGTTCGTCCAGCGACCCTACCTGCGTTCCCAACCACACATTGTTCGAACTATCGATGCCCACAGCCGCGACTTGCGTAACTCCATCGTTGATAAATCCAGCCTGCGGCGAGACCGGCACGCCAAGGCTGTTGAACTCGTTCACGCCCGCAGGATTGGTGATCCAGAGATCGCCGCTCTTGTCGATGGCTATATCGCCGCCGCCACCCGGAACGCCACCGAACGGGCTGCCTGGAGCGGCGCTGCCCAAGCTGGTCAGTTCTGTCAGAGCGTTATTGCCAGAAATCCAGATATTCCCGGCCGCATCGATGGCAATAGGACCGCCTCCAGCAGCAAAACCTGTAGAGGGCGAAATCGCCGCGCCAACGGAGTTCCATTCAATCGCACTGTCGGCATTGGTATCGGTAATCCAGAGATTGCCACTTCCATCCACAGCAAACGAACCCACCATGCTGCTCGGAGAGAGCCCTCCACCACCGGTGTAGTGCAGCGAGAGCGGCCAGGAATTTGCAAGCGTGACCGAGAAATCCGTTGCCGAAAGAATCGGTTGGAATGGCGAGTTGGAAGTCGCCAGCCCTACGATCCCAAAGGGTGGGTAATATCCGAAGCCTCCGTTCGGTTTCTGCGCCACATTGAAGATGGCCTGCAGCGTGTCATTCGGGCCAATCGCGTGGTAGAGCGGGCTGCTCTCGAGCGTATCCGTAGCTGCAAACAAAATGCCGCACGAACTGCCGTCTCCTTCCACGCCGCCTGTGGAATCGGTGCAGGCATTCAGCGTGTCAGCCAGCGTATTGAGCTCGGCAAAGGGCACCGTAGCATTGCCCGCCGGCGTGACGAATCGCGCCGTACCGGTGGAGATATCGACCAAGTTGTTGACGGCTGAAAAGGCATTGGCAAGCCCGGCAAGATTGCCGCTGCTCGTGCCGATATACAGATAGCTGTTGTTGCCTGTCAGCTCATCATTGGCGGCAAACGGCGAGGTCACATATGCGGACGCGGCCGAAGTAACCTCGTTGATAAATATCGGCGAAGAACCCAGATTGGCACAGTTCCCCAACGCCGTCATCATAACCAGGCTTCCATTCGTGGCAAAGCTGCCAACGCTTCCCCCCTTCGCCACAAGATACATCTGGCTTGCAGGCGAAGGGCAGGCATAAGTGGACGGCACGGTGTAGTTACCGTTCTTATCCGTAACCGCCGTCGCAACTTGAGAGGCAGCGGAAGCATACCCGCTCGTTCCTGCGGCAAAGAGAGAGACTGAAGCTCCGTTGACCGGCTGCGCCCCGGCATAGACAACGCCACTCAGCGCGGGACCGTTCGTGCTTGTGGTGATCTCGACCGTACCCGAAATTGCCTTGGACGAATCGGCGTGAGAGGCTGCAATAATCGCCACCGGACCAGACGCTGGCGGGACGGAAGGAGCCGTGTAAGGGATCGGCAAACCGTTAGACCAGCCGGAGGCGCTGGTAGCCGTCACCGCCGCAACAGCCGGCACATACGGAGTGGTATTGGTAGCCGCGATGGCCGGCATGGCAGGCTTGATGGTGAAGAATCCGCAGTCGTTCGGACAGACATACCAATCAACGCCAGCATTGGTCGCATCGTTCACCGTCGCGGCGGTCAGGTTAACAGTTGCATTGATAGCCACCTGTGCCGGAAGCGAAGGAACAAACGCCACCGAAACAGTCGTGGCGGGAACGATCGCAACCGGGCTGGAGCTGACACTCGACTGAGGATTGGCAATCGAAGTCGCCGCAATCGTCACCGAGGTCCCCATCGCCATCACCGGAGGCGCTGTATAAAACGCAGTAGCACCGCTTGCCGTAGTAACAGGAAGAATCCAGCCGCACCCACCAGGCGTCGTGCTGCCGCACTGCACCGACCAGCTCACGCCGCCCGGCGCAACATCGTTCGCTACCGTCGCAATCAGAGGAGTCTGCGTCAACGCCACCACCGATCCCGATTTCGGAGGACCCTGCGTCAACGAGATAGCAGGGTTCACAGGAACAATCGTGGCCACTGCAACCGCTGGATTCGACGGAGCAGTTGAAGAAGACGTAGCCGTGATCACCACCGTGCTATCCGCCGGGACCGTGGCCGGAGCCGTGTAAACGATAGGCGACGTACTGGCCGTATGCGCAGGCGACAGGTTGAAGCTGCCGCATGGCACACCGCCGCAGGTCGCCGTCCAGTCAACGCCCAGATTGTTCGTATCGTTGGCCACCTTGGCCGCAAGCGTCGTTTGCAATCCCGCCTGAAGCGTCGCAGGAGGGGCCGTAGAGAGAGTCACGACAATCGGCGTCGCCGTGATAACGGATGCCGTAGCCGATGCCGAAATGGCAGGATTAGTCGTCGACTTGGCAGTGACGGTGACCATGCCGCCAGGCGGCGCGACAGAAGGCGCGGTGTAAGTAGCAGCAACACCGCTCGCCGTGTGCGACGTAATGGAACCGCAGCTCGATGCGCCGCAACTTAACGACCAGTCAACCCCTGCATTCGCCGCATCATTGCCAACCACCGCAAACAGGCTGGCATTGCGGCCCGATCCAGCAGGCACAACGCTGACGCTCGCCGGATACACACTTACCGTGACCGGAACTGGAGCAGGCGGATTGACGATAGTTAGCATTACGCTGGCCGACCTGCTGGTGTCGGTCAACGAAGTGACAGTAATCGTCACGGTTCCGCCTGTGGGAACATCTGCCGGAGCCGTATAGGTGGAATAAAAGTATCCCGATATGGTGTTATTGACGACAGCCGGACTCACCGTACCGCAGGCGCTCGCCCCGCAGGTGGCTGTCCATGCCATGCCGCCACCGAATGGATCGTTAGACAACTGTGCTCCAAGAATTAACTGCGTGTTCGGGAGCAGCGTGCCGGGCACAGCGGTGGTGATGGAAACGCCGATAGGCAGCGCTGTAACAGTCAGGCTCACATTGCTGCTCTGCCCGGGATTGCCAGTCACCGTCGCGATAATCGTGACCGTAGTGCCAATAGGAATTTGCGATGGCGCCGTGTAAACGGCGGTGCCACCATCCACGGTATGCGCCGGAGACAGCGTGCCGCAGGATCCGCCGGTCACGCTGCCCGTTACCGGATTGCCCTCGCATGTCACAGTCCAGTCAACGCCCGCCTTCAATGGATCGCCCACCGGCATCATGCTCAGTTGCAGCGAAGAAGCCACCGAAAGCGAGCTGATCTGCGTAGTCGACCCGCCAGCGATAACGATCGGCCCAGCCTTCACGGCGGAGATAGCAGAACCTCCGCAACCCGTCAGCAAACCGGCAAGCGCAGCCCCCAGCAACGCCAGAAAGGTCCATCCACCAGGAGCAATAAACCGTAACACCGATACTCGTTTCAACAATGGGAACATGGTCAGGAGCGTCCTACTTCTTTCCGCTTTGAGCTGAGTTATCGAGAGGCCGTTCATAGGCTTTGCGCGCGGCATCCGTCAGGCCATTCAGCCTCACCGACATATCCGCCAGAATCGCCTCCGCACTACGCGTCGCAGGGCCGCTGGTTTGTGTCAATTCCTTGCACAACGCCAGATTTTCGTTCGCGCCGTCAAGCAGTGAGGCAGGTTGCGAAGCGCGCTCTGAATTACTTCCAACAGCCTGCGCCTCGGCCAGCAAGTCACGCTCTTTTCGCAGCGCATCGTCCAGCCGTTCGTGATGGTTGTAGAGCAGTTCCGCCGCAGTGGCCGACGCCAGCACCGAAGTCTGGCCGCCGCCCACAAAGCGTCTGCGCAAATCCGCAATCGCATTGCTCTCCTGGCTGACCGTCAACGCCGCTTTGAAGAGCTGCTGCTGCAATGCGCTAATCTCTCTCACACTGCGCCCATGCGCCAGCAGATAACTTTCGAATGGCGATTCCAACTCCGGCATCGAAGTCACCTGGACACTCTTGATGCCGCTGTCGGAACCAGGCAAACTCTGTTCCTCCTGAACGCTTCGGATCGAAACCTTCAGATGAGACACGGTGGCAAGTTGCGATTGAAGCGCCCGCTTCCGATCCGCTGTTTCAACCAGGCCATTTACCTCGACATCTTGCGCCGTTCGCGCAATCGTGACCTGCTCACCGGTATCCGCGCGAAGGTTGTTGAGAATCAACCGGGCACTCAATTCCGTCTCATCCAACTGGCTCTCCGTCACTTTTTCGGGAACACGTGGGAACATAAGCACACGCGGCGAAGAACCGGCTGTATTCATGCCGCCCAGCGGCTCGAAGAAGTTTTCATTCTCCGGTCCCCACGGAGAAACCTTGAAATCCAGCTCCGCGATCTCGATCGTTTCGCGGTCGCGAAAAACCACCCTTCGCTGCACCGGATGAAAATCCGTATCGCGTACCGTCAACGACTGTTCCGACACCGGCCCGCCCGCAGCCACCGTCGTCAGCCGCAACAGGTGCGCTCCGGCCCATGCCACCTGGTCCTCGCGATTCCGCAAATGATCGTGCCACGCCTGATAACGTGACGCCGAAAGCGGCGCGTCCCAATCGACCCCTGCCTTATCCAGATTGTTCTTGATCTGTTCCTCCGGTCCGGCCAGCGTGACACGCCTGGGCCTGCGAACTCTCTGCACATCCCTGTAGATGGCCCGTTCAACCGAATGCGTATGGGTCGTTATAAGCACCCTTTGACGGATCACGCCCGTGGGCACGGAAGATTGTGGCCTGTCCCACTGCTCCGCTCGCGTCAAAAGATCATTTGAGCTGATCTTTGGAACGCGCTGCTGCCACCAGGAAGTAAAGAGCAGAACCAGGCCGGCTGCAGTCAGTACAGCCCCGGAAATCAAAATAGTATTCATAGCGAATAAGCGGGAAATCAAAATATTTGCCGGCGGCAAACTCAACCGGGTGCGCCGCGGAGGCCTCTGCTGTGCAGCTGTTTGCTGCACGGTGGTCTTCAGCCATTGCTTGAACTCCGCGCCATGTTCTGGCGGCAACGTCAAAGCCCTGCGGCTCCTGGAGGCTTGAAAATCTGCGATCACACGATCGCTCCGCCAGCCCTCCAGCTCTATCTGTCGCGCCTGACACACCTCGCACATCGCCAGGTGCCGCCGGGCAATCCACCGTTGAACAAGCGGCAGTTCGCGGCTGAACAGGTCCACCAACCGGTCGTCGGAAAGGTGCTCCCCCATCCCCGGAAAGAGCCGCTGCATGAGTCGGTCCATTGCTTTACCCACAGATCGCCGCCAATCGCATCGTCACCTGCTTCACCACGAAGATCACGCGCGGCTCGCTCACTCCGAGGGCCATCGCAATGTCCTTGAAACGGAAGCCTTCCAGTCGCATGTAAAAACATTGGCGGTTCATTTCACTGAAACTCTTCAGCGCATCCTCCATGCGCCAGATCCTCTCGTTTCGCAGATAGGTCTCTTCCGGATTCAGTCCAGGATCGGCCTGGTTGCGCATCACAAAAGCGCTGTCGGCATGACCGGATTCGCTTCGCTCCAGCCGCGTGTGCGCATCCATCGCCAGGTTGTGCGCCACGCGCACGATCCATCCCTGCACGTTCTTGATGTTGTCCTTTTGGAGCAGTGCCTTCGTCAACCGCATGAAGGTTTCCTGGATAGCCTCATGGGCGCGGTCCTCATCCAGACCAAGGCTACGCAGATAGCTGTAAAGCCGAGGTTGATACTCGTCATAGAGCGCGGAGATCTGACCTTCCAGGTCCACTAGGATCGCTTGACGGATAATGTCCTTTTCCTTGTCCGGTGAATGGGCATTCTCACCCAGGAGATACAGCGTTCGCTCAATCGACTCTTCGTGCACAGGCTCTTCGCAAGCTGCAGCATTGCGCCCAGCATCGTGCCCCGGCGCAAGGGATGGTTTCCTCGCTGCGGCCGCCGCATAAGCGGCGCGATCCCACACCACAGCACGCGAATGCGGACTGGAGGCCTTGCTTCGAGTATGCGGAGCTACTGCAACACGCACGTGAATCTCTCCTGGCAATGCGGAAAATCTTCTTTTGTTACACCATCGTGAAAGCGAGCTGCCCGGCGCGCGAAAACGTGGAGGCCTCCCGTCTTCGCGCGCCGTATGCCGGCTCTACGGCCGCGTTCCCAGCGTGCCGTTTGTCAGCGCCACCGACACCGGAGTCACCACCGGCGCGCCGATCCCGACAAACTCCACCAGCGCGTTGCCCGGCTGCGCAGGGTTGAAACTGGAGTCGTAGCCGTTGCTATCGACATTCAGCACCCACAGATTGCCTGCCCCATCCATGGCCGCGCTCACCCCAATCACCTGGGATTCGAAATCGTCATCCGGATTGAGCGTCACCGTCTCCGCGCTGCTGGTTCCGGTGTAGCCAGCCACCGGGGAGAGTGCCACGCCCATGGTGGTGAACTCATACAGCGTCTGGGTGGAAGTAGGGAAAGTCTGGGCAGTAACGTTCGCCGCGAAGATGTGGCCCTGCCCATCCAGCACCAACTGCGTGCCGCAGCTTATTCCCTTTGGAAGCATGTAAGGAGACGAACCAACCGTGGCGCCGTTGTTGAACTCATACAGCATGGTGCCTGTCGGATCACAGCCGTACACATCCCCAGAGGCATCCGCAACCAGGGTTGTGTTTTTGTATGCGGCAGAGTTGGCGAATGGAGCATAAAGAAGGCTTCCGTCCGAGGTGCTGAGCTGAAAGACTTCGGCGGCGCCATTGGAATCGAAGCCGGTAGCCCACAGGCCCCCATTCAAATCGAAGTTGATCCAGCCCAGTGAAGATGCATACGCGAAGATAGAAAATCCGTTGTTTCCATTCAATACCGCCGTATCGTCGGTACTGATCTGCTGCAGGCCATTTGCGTCTACTAACCATGCAAAGCCGTTGGTATCGATGGCGATGCTGCTGGCACTTGTCCCTGCCTGTAGCGTGGGGAGCAATTGGGTTGGGTCGAGGCTGGGGTTTACCTTCAACACGCCGTCCTGCTCACCGGTCATCCACAAGCTTCCCGTCTGGTCGATCGCGATCGGCCCCAGCCCTTGCGGGTTGGTCGGCTGCGGGTTAAACCCGCCCCAGGTAGACGAGGATGGAGTGGTCGTGTTGAAGATGGTCGCGGGTGTCAGAGGCGAGGGCGCACCCAGGCTGTTGAACTCCGCAAGGATATCGGTTGGTTTGCTGAACCCATCCGTAGGAAAGGCCGCGACCCAGATGTTGCCCTGTGCGTCGATGGCCATGCCTGAATTGGCAACCCACAAAGGATCGCTGTAGGCAGCGTTTCCTACCGGTCCTACCCCCAGGCCCGCCCCGGTAAAGGTTAAAGCCAGTGTCAGGTCGGTAGGCGGCACGGTCTCGCTCGCACCGATATTAGTTGCATACGGCGGAGTCGCCAGCGAAGCAGCCAGGCCCAGCAACGTTGTAACGTTGTTGCCGGGATTCATCGCGATATTCATCGCCGCCTGCAGCGTATCCTTCGGCGTCACCCCACTCGCGCCCGTAGTAGCCGCCGCTCCCAGTAAGCCTCCGCAGCCAGAGTTATTCTCCACGCAGCTTGCCAGCATGTCCGCCAGCGCATTGATGCGCGCAGTCGGCACCGTGCTGTTGTTCACAACATTCGTGTCGCTCGTCAGGCTCTGCGAATAAGCCGGCGTGAAAGCGCGCGCTTGCCCAGTGATCGGATTGACCATGTTGTTAGCCGTGCCGAACGCCGTCATCAGACCCATGTAGTTGCAGGTGGAGGGCCCAGTGGTCAGCCAGCCGCCAGCCGCATTGCACGAGGGCCCAGTTCCAGGCGCGCCCACATCGATGCCTCCCGCTGAATCCATACTGGCGAAAGCCGACAGCGCATAAGCCGAAGCAACCGTGGTGACCTCGTTCACCGTAACCGAGCTGAGAGTGCTAAGTCCGCCGCAAGAGCCCAGCGCCGACATGAGCACAGCACTCGTATTTACAGTGCCGGTGGCAACAAGGTACAGCTGGTCTCCCGGCGCTGATACCGTAGAGCAATCATAGACAGCAGAGAAGTTTCCATTGGCGTCGGTCGCAACCGGGCCACCGATCTTGGTTGGCGATACCCCATAACCAGTCGTTCCCGCCGCATACAACTGCACATTGCCGACCACCGGACTAGCCCCGCTCATCACGGTCCCGCTGATCGCCGTACCCACCGAGAAGATCAGGTTGCCGTTGCTCACCTCGCTGCCGATCGTAACCAGAATCGGCCCCGAAGTAGCACCCACTGGAACCACCGCCGTGATAGAGCTAGCGCCCCAGCTATTGATAGTCGTCGCCGCAGTGCCGTTAAAGCTCACCGTGCTATTGCCCTGCGAAGAACCGAAGTTGCTGCCGCTGATCGTCACCGCCGTCCCCGGAGGACCAGCCGAAGGACTCAGAGCACTCAAAGCAGGAGCAGTACCGGAGTAAGTGAATTGGTCGGCAGCGCTCGTTACGCTCGTCCCATTCGCCGTAGTCACCGTCACATCCACCGCACCCGCGCTCTCCCGCGGAGAAGTAGCAGTAATACTCGTCGCCGAATTCACCGTAAAGCCACTCGCAGCCGTGCCGCCAAAACTAACCCCGCTCACGCCGCTAAAGTTGGTCCCCGTAATCGTCACCGAAGAGCCGCCGATCGTAGGCCCAATCGCCGGAGCAATCGCCGTAACCGTAGGCGCAGGAACGATGTAGCTGAACTGATCCGCCGCGCTGGTCGCGCTCGTCCCACCAGCCGTAGTCACCTTCACATCCACCGTGCCAGTACCCACTGGCGAAGTAGCCGTGATACTGGTCCCCGAGTTCACGATGAAGCTCGCGCCCGCCGCGCCAAAATTGACCGCCGTCGCACCCGTAAAGTTGGTCCCCGTAATCGTCACCGAGGTTCCGCCCGTCGTTGTGCCGCTCGCTGGAGTGATACCCGTAATCGTAGGAATAGCCGCCGAGATCGTGAAAGCCGAGATCGGCGAGATGCCACTGGGCGTTACCACCGTCACATTTGCAGTCCCAGGCGCAGCGATCAGATTCGCCGGAACCATCGCCGTCAACTGCGTCGCGCTCACATATGCCGTCTTCAACGCAGCACCATTCCACTGCACCGTCGCGCCAGCCGCATAATTCGCCCCATTCACCGTCAGCGTAAAGGCCGCCCCACCCGCAATCGCTGTCGTTGGCGCAATGCTCGTAATCGTCGGCGCCGGAACCACGGTCTGAATCGTAAACGCCGCGCTCGCCACACCACTGTTGGTATATCCGGCGGAGGTGGCAATGGCACTCAACGTTGCACTCTGCGCAATCGTCACCGCACCCGAATAAAGCATTGAACTCGTCGTCGGCATCGTCCCGTCAAGCGTGTAATAGATATTCGCCCCAGCCAGCGAATCGCTGATCGTCACCTGCTGCGCGCCCGTAAACGTACCACCCGTCGGGCTGAATGTAGGCGCAGGGGCCGTATTCAGATTGATCACATAACCGGCTGAAGCCACAGCGCTCGGGCTCATGCCCGGCGCTACGGCAATGGCCTGGAGAAATTCCGTCTGAAACACAATCGTCGGCTGGGCGCACTTAGCGGAAGAAGTCGTAGGCGTGGTCCCATCCGTGGTGCAATAAAGGACTGCCGTAGGTGTCGGCGAAGCAACGATCACCGTCTGCGATGCGGTGTAAGTTCCTCCACCCGGACTAAACGTAGGTGCCGTAGTTACTTTGTTCGACGAGGATGAACCACCGCAACCGGCCAACATCAGAACGCCCAGCAAAAGCGTACCCGCAGCCTTCGCCCTAAATCCCGCAATTTCAGTCACAACCTGCACAACGCCTCCAAGAGATAAGCACATTCAATTCCATCAATTGCAATTCAGCTCGCAAACAGACCGGTTCGCGGAAGAGTGCATTCGAGCGGGTAAATATCTTCGTACGCAAACACGCTCGCGTAATGACTTTTGAACAAGCCTTTTCCTAACGGCGCAGTTGGATTTTTGACGGGGCGTTCACAGAAGGAGATTTGGGAAGACTGGTGGGGAGATCAGCACACACGGCGGAATGTAAACACGCTCAGGGGCTTAAGCTCAGTCTTTGACGAACAACTCTATGAATACAATTTGATAGGCACGACAATCGTTACAGACCGGTTAAATATTGAATATTGTTGCCTGCATTCATTTGGCGCCGACCGTTGCGGCATATGTGCCATACACCGCACCGTTTGCGGTTAAATTCGTTTGCTGCTCAAACGACTCAGGTACCTTTGCGATACAGGGCGGCGATCATTGTTCCTGTCGGAGCAAAGCCTCCTTCGCGCAATTGGCGAGTCGAGAACGCCGTCAAAGTCAACGAAAATGCGCTTGCCTACGACCTCAACGGGGATCCAGAGTTCGCGGCGATAGATGGATACGAACTTGTAGGATTTGTCTTCGAAGCTGTGCCATGGAAGATGTTGGTTAGCATGGGGAAATGATAATGCGCTCGAAGCTCGAATCATCGAAGGTAATAGTCGCCGCTTCCTCTGAAGACATCTTGTTATATCGCCATCCGCGGTTGATCGGAAGATGTGTACGCCCCGTTTCTTCGATTGAATGGTGGGCTATCAGTCGTGGCGAAACAGTGGCGACGGTGACCATGGCGCTGCTGGTCTTGAGAGATTTTCTGCGATCCATTGCGATCTATCTTGACTCTTGGGATTTGGCACAACAAACGTCGATGACTCCGTAAAATCGTACATTGTGGAAGGGCGTATATATTGCACCCCATATACACACCCCTACGACTGGTAAGGCTCTGTATTGCCCATTTCAAAGAGCTTCATTGCTGCATCGGTGCATTTGTGCATGGTCAAAGAGAACCGACCTCCAATCCTACCTTGACTCTTTAGTGATGGCGTCTGCTGCATTGCCAGCTACAACCCAACTGGCTGAACCTGCCACGACGGCTTCATCCTCAAACCACAGAAAACCGAAGTCATCGATACATTCCGGAAAGTCCGGCTTGATGATGATGTATCCCGGAATTACAGCACCCGGAATGTAAGCATTATCGGCACGATTGTTGCTGTATGTCTTCGTCTTCGAAACCGTACCTACGCCTGCCACATACGAGGTGCTGGATACGGGATGCGTGCCCAAAATGTAATTTACGGCACGCATTGTGTAGTCGCCGCTCACAAGATCCGGAAACGCCAGGTGCAGGAAATACATCCGGATAGCCATGTCAACCACGGCTCCCGATCCTCCCCAGGTGCCCAGGCTCGGGGGCACGCCAAACGGTGTCGCGACTAACTGCTTATCCAGATCCGCCATATATACCTTCACCGCTTCCCGCAATTGATCCTTCTCACTCGCGTCCAGGTAAGGCAATGCTCGGACCGCCGTCCACCCACGGAAGCCCATCTGCTCCGGCATGATCATCTGGGGAAACAGTTCCTTCAGGCGAGCTTTATAGGGCTCCGCGCCGTGGGTTGCGATCGTCAATTCGAGAGCCGCAGCCCAGTCTTGTCCCACTCCAAACCCGCCACGGCCAGAGCCTGCCGGGGGAGCTGTTTGGGTACTTGCCGCGGCAGAACTTGCGGGAGCACCCGAACCGCCCTGCGCCTTGTGAATGCCTTGCACGCCAGACACAACCCCCTGCGATGCAGCCAGCACACCACCACCCGGAGCACCTGCCGGAGCCGCTCCACCTAAGCCACCCGCTGTCGGATTTTGCGTCGGATGAGCCTTCTCCTCGTTCCATGCTTTGATCGCGGTCTCAAGACAGTCTTTCGCCATAGCATCGTCCCAGCCTTTCAAGGTATCGGCCGCGGCGGCAAGGGATGCGATTGCGTTCCATTGGAAAAACGGGTTATTGGAGGAGAAGATCCAGCGGTCATCCGGCTTGCCTGAGTAGTCCCCCTTCGCTTCGTCAAGACCGAGCTTCGGATCATAAATGCGGCCGTCAGTTTTGGAAGCTCCATCTCCCAGATGCGTATACTGGCGCAAATCCGGTTCATGCGTGCCGCGTATCGCGTGCCCGATATTGTGAAACTGCGCCAGGATAAGAAGTGCACCGTGCTTGACCTGCTGCACAGTATCCGGCACGCCATCGGGACGATGCATCTCGACCTCGCGTGTAGCTTCGTTCACCGTGAGCTCATCGTAGTTGAGATGGAATGTGCGATATGCCAGGGCCAGATTCTGAATCACGCTGAGTTGCGCAGGCTCCTCAAGATCGAAGTCTCCCGCGTCATACCAACCACCTACATTAATCCCGGGAATATGATCACCGCCTTTATACTTTCCATCCGTTGCGGTAGCCTGATTCCACCCATCGAATTGCTCGCCTACAACAGGCGCGAGACGGCCATCATCAAGATGGGAAGCACCGTGCCAAACACGGTAGCCTTCGCGAACCGAGACGTGATCCATCTGCTCTGCAATGTGATGATCAAGACTGTCCTGCCAGATATTCGCGTAAGCGTCCTTTGCGATGGGAAAAGGGGCGGTACGCTGATCTGCATATTCAATTACATACAGGCCGGAATCCTTGACAGAAGTGAAATCGAATTTCGAATAGACATAGCGCAGCCAAGGGGTCGAAGGCGTGATCGGGCCTTCGAACACCTGCTTATAAGACCCGTCTTCCATGAGGCGTAGTACTTTTGCTGTCTTCGGGCCGCTGTACTTCGGATCGAGTTCAAGTACAGCTACCTTGGACAGGTCCGGCGCATAACCAACCTGGCTGTGTGCGATCATCGGCGGCCGCGTCCAGTTCGGAATCACGTCAGGCCGAATATGCCAGACGATAGCACCTGTGGTCTTGCCGGCAGGAATCAGCGAACGCAGCACAAACCATCCATTTTGCGCGCGGTCTCTTCCATCGAAGAGCATGAGATCAGCCGTATCTGACTGAACGTTGACCCGGGCCAGCGTGTCGTCCACTCCCAAGGTAATACTCTTACCTTGCGCGAACGGCAACGGCTGCGTGTATCCCTTGGCCTTATCCCAGTCCTCCAGGTAGTAAGCCTTTTTCGGTTCATCGGACAACGGCAACACCTTCACCATCGAATCGTTCGGCGTACGCGGAAAGATACCGGCTTTCGTTCCGTCCACCAGGTAAGCCTTACCCATGTAGATGGAGGGTAGAAACTCCAGATTGAACCCCGCACGCCCAGCCAGCTTCTCAGGAAGTGGCTTGTCGAGGTTGATGCTGACCTTCACGCCACCTAGCTCCGCTGTCACTTCAAGGGTGTAGCTGAGATTAAAGGTCGGAAAAGCGAGATCGGCAGTGAGCCGGTTGTTTGCCTTATCTGCCTGGCGATTTTTGAGCGTCGCCACTAAATCCCACTGCTCGGGCGTTGGCATCAGGCGCACGTCGCCATTGGTGGCAATGCGTGCCCCATGAAGAATCATCTCCATCGCTGTGTTCTTCTGATCGACGAAGACGGGATGGTAGGTGCTGTCGTAAAGGAATACGCTAAACCCTTGTGTTTCGAGATAATTTTTATCGGTCACCCGCATGGAAAAATCAGCGCCGAATAGGCTTGGGCCAGAGATCAGTGCTAAGAGAAAACACAATCGAATTCGAATGTTCATAGGCGGATCACGCTGCTCCTTTACTTCTGCCAAACACGATAGACATTCTGTTGGGCTGGCATCTTTCCTGCCGCATGGATTGTTAGATCGATTGCGAGTTAATCTTCGGGCGCAGAATAGCTGATCTGACTACACCAACCGCGAAGCGATCGAAGATTCATTGCAAGTTCACCTCATACGAAGCTTTCCAGCCAGTGTGCAAACACTCCCCGCTGACGAATGCTCGGGAAGCATCAGCCTTATCGTTAGCGCCACATATCTTTGCCCACTTTCGCAGAGATATCCCAATGAACAACGAGATGCAGAAACTCGATCTCAGTAAACGTTGCAAATTCCTTGCTGCCGCAAAACACAACAAGAGTACCTCAAGTCGGGGAGAAATTGCTTCTCTACGTAAAGCGATTTATTTGCTTGTCTTTTTTCTATTTGCATCTGTATAGTCGTTTATTTTTTGGAGGCGATCTCGCTCTTCCGTCGTTAATTTTCAGTTTTTGAAAGATAAGCGTCTCGGGCGGCTGGGGAGCATCGCCTGGCGCGCCAACATGTATCACCAATCGGAATAATCAAGAAGCGAACCTTACCAGAGATTTCGAAAAGTTGGACATCGTCTTTGCCAATGCCGGAATTACAGGTAGAACGCCCATCGGCGCAACGGACGAAGCAGTATTTGAGAATGTCATCCACATCAACCTGAATGGCGCTTTCTTCACTGTCAACTCCGCCGCTCCTCTGTTGAACGACAATGCCAGTATCATTTTCAACGGATCGGTCCACAACTATCTAGGGCAGGCCGGCGTAGCTGCCTATGCGACCACGAAGGGCGGGGTGGTGGCGATGGCGCGTGCAATCGCTGCCGACCTCGCCCCGCGCAACATTCGCGTCAATGTAGTCGCACCCGGCGCGACCAAAACTCCCATCTGGAAGCGCGGAGCTCGCGCTTCAATATCGGCCGAACAGTCCGCCAAGGTGGATGATTTGTTCTCCTCAATGGTTCCGCTGGGCCGATGGGCTGAACCGGAAGATGTCGCAAAGGCAGTCCTTTTCCTGGCTTCTGAGGATTCCTCGTACATCAATGCCGTCGAGTTGATGGTTGATGGAGGGCTAACGGGTGCGCCTTTTGGAGCTCCGCTTCTTCGCGGTTGATCGCACAGAGTCAGTAAATCGCGCGAAGGGAATACCATCCATATACCAAAATCTCTGGCTGCAGGCAGACGCACTTGAATGCGCAAAGACGGTTAAAACGCTAAATAGTTGATTTTATTGGAAAGTAGGTAATGAACGTGGAAGCGTATGAATTCGCTGGGGCACGTATGGGAGGTGTATTGGTAGCGCTAACGCCTACCAAATTCCCTTCCAGTCCCTCTGACTCTACGAGGTTTACAACTTGCCACATCAAATGGTTCCCCACCCGATTCCCCAGATGCAACGGGTTCGAAGGTTCCGCTGGTCCGAAACAGTCTCTGGAAATCCAGAAGCCCACTTCGAATCCCTGTAATTCTCCTTCAGTTCCGTACCCTGGCCTGCAGAACCGAGGAAGGGAGCGACCAAATTGTCGCGATGTGGCGCTTGCATAGTAGGAATCGAAGCGACCGCACGCAGGGTACATCCGCGCCCGGGCTCATCTGCGAACGGGTTGGCAAGGAACCGCTCTGCCGTCAGTTCCGGACGGTTCAGATAACCACGCGCCACCACGGCACCATCGATGTAAAGCTCCCGGCGGCGTTGATGGCTCCCCAGATGTCTTGCAGTTCGTATTGGTAGATCGCAACGTCGAGGACCTCCGTTAGCTCGCGAGATTAGAGGCGGGGCCTTTGGGGAGCAAATAAGCTTACGATAGTGCCGGTAACTCTGCGGAAAAACTTTTGGAAATTTTGAAAAGAGCTAGACAGTCAGGTAGTAACTGAAAGCCGAGAGATGAAGAGAGCTTATCCATTCAACAAAGGACTAAGTATCTAATTGACGAACTTTGCAGCAAACATCCTGGTTTGCGACGTTCCACCTAGTCTGAAGGAAGTTTCGCGTTCTATCAGCACCAATCGTTCACGGCAACAATCCTTGGCATCGCCGAGCTAGATCGATGCCACGCTCATTAACTTCAAGTTAAAACCTAAGTCCGATGCGGCTTCACTTTTATAGCTTCAACGTACTGAACCAGTTACAGCGAATGCTGTACTATACTTCAGACCGACCAGCGACGGACCTTATATCTACTGGCTGACTATGATGGCAAAAAAGAAGTGCTATTATTCCGCCATCATAGTCAGTTATAAAATCGCAAGATAGTTCATGGGTGGAGGCCTGTTAACCACGCCCTAAAAACGATAGGAGGTGGAGAATTGAATTTGTCGAGGCGAAGTCGCCGTAGCCGAGATTTGACCAAATGTCGTACTAGAAATGTTCGCTACGGGCGCGGCATAGCTGGCGATGTTAAGCGCATTGAAGAAATCAGTGCGAAATTGGAGCTTATGCGCTTCCCAGATGGTGAAGTCCTTGGAAACAGAGAGGTCTATCTGAGTGAAGCGCGGTCCCCGCTCTGTACCGACACGCGCGGTGCCGAGTTGATTTGGAAGCTCCGGCCCATACGCGCAAGATCCATCGAACGCCCCGGATGTTCCCGTACACGGTCTTGCTGATGAATCCGTTCCGAACCAGTTCTTGATTGAATGATTGACGACATGCAGCGGAAGATACTGATCCGCGCGTGCCGTCTCCGCGTTTAAGTTGGCGTTATTGTTACTCGTAATCGTGATGGGAAACCCTGAATACGCAATCACAACGCCAGAAGTCTTCCAGCCTCCGGCAACGCTGTCCAGCAGCCTGTTCCACTGAGTTCCAAACTTGCGTCCGCGGCCAAAGGGCAGATCGTACACGGCAGTTGCTGTAAAGTTCTGACGTGTATCGTAAGCTGCCGGGCCGTAATCAGCTATCAAGTTGTACGCGTTCTGGGCAGACACGCTGTTCGCATCTACACCAGCTAAGCCCTGAATTCCCACCGCGTCGGTCATCGTTTTTGACCAAGTGTAGTTGATCGAATACTCAAGCCCCTGACTTAGGCGATTCTTGAGTACAACCTGAAGTGCGTTGTAATTAAAGACGGCTTCGGACAAAATGACGCTCAGGTAGCCCGTTTGTCCAATCAAATTATAGAACGGTGCATTTGAGCAACTAGCCGTGCAGGGAGAGGGCCACTGGTTGAAGTTCTCCCAGTTGAGTAAGTGCTGTCCAATCTGGCCCACATAACCAGCCTGCAACGAACTGGTGTGATTCAATTCAAATTGGGCGCTCAGGTTGTACTGCTGCACGAATGCAGGGCGGATATTCGGAGCCCAGATGTTGTACTGCGTGTTCTTCGTCAAGCTGCCGCCGGTCGATACCATAAAGCCATTTTCGACTCGAATAGGAGAGCCGCCTGATGTCCGATTCGGCGTCGAAGTTGTCTCTGAAAACTGGGCTTCAAATGGGGGATTCTGCGTAAATCGCGTCCCTACGCCACCGCCCTCAAGGTTATCGGTGATGCCATAGCCCATGCGAACGACAAGCCGTGGCAACGCCTGCCAGGACGCGCCTAAGCGCGGCATAACAGCAGTGTAGTTGGCGTTATAAAGCGCCCGGCTGTTGCCATTCTGCCCGGCAAGTTCCACTCCTGCAGGACCGAGGGACGGGTTAGACAGATTTACCGAGACTTGTCGATTGTGAACTTCGTAGGTCGGCTGGTCATACGCGTACCGCACACCAAGGTTAATGGTCAGATTATGGCGCAGCTTCCAATCGTCTTGCACATAGTACGCATCGCGCCACTGGCGCTCGCCAAACAGTCCTGTCACTCCTCCTACTCCGGCCGAGACTCCCTCGTCCAGGACGAAATCCGCGAACGGAAAGCCCGCCGACGGCGCTCCATTCGAGGTTGGATTCGATGTGAATTGGCCGGAATAACTGAAATTTCCCAACGCTCCGTTATTTCCGGGCACCGCATAGTTTTGCTGGTAGCGGACAAACTGCAGACCAAACTTGGTAACGTGATTTCCATGTTCCCAAATAATGTCGTCTCCGTATTCGATCGTGTTATCGACGATCGTATCCGAGACCGCGGAGGAGCCAATGTTAGTAGCATCGCTCCCAGAAAATTTCATCAAGCTGAAGCCTTCATAAGGCTGGTTCTCATAAGGGATGCCAACAACACTATCTCCCATCTTTCCAAATAAGCCGGTACTATCCTGCGTCGCCCCGGAAGCTAGTCCATTTACACGCATATATCCTGCGCGAAACTCATTCACGAAAGACTGACCGAAAGTATGAACTTCGTTCAGCACCAAACTTTGAAATGGAAAAACGCTCGTCTGCGGAAATGTGATCGCTAGAACAGGATGAGCGGTCGTGGAGACGGCCTGGTCCTGTGAGAACCGTACCATCAGCGAGTCCTTAGGGCCAATCGCATAATCGCCCCGAAGGTCTCCTTGATCATTCGTATAGGCTGTCTTGGAGTAGCCGATATAGTCGTTCTGCGTCAGACCATCCAAAGGAGTGTTGTTCGGCAAGGGATAAATCTCGGGATGCGCGAAAAGAAAGGTAGCTACAGGATTGGTAATTGGAATCTGATTGTTGGCGTAAGGAGTAAATCCGTCTTGCGTGTTGTACAGTTGAATCTTTTTGACGCTGAGAAGCTGAGAGAGGTCTCCAGTTCGCATCTGTGAGGTCGGAACGCTAGCGGTAGCAGCACCACCGGAGTGATAACGAAATCCCTCATAGTCGGCGAAGAGGAAGAGCTTATTTTTAATGACGGGACCTCCAAAGGTCGCGCCGAATTGATTTTGCGTATAGCTGCTCTTGGGAATCTGCGAGATATTGTTTGCCAGGGAGTTCGCGTCAAGCGAATCATTTCTAAGAAAATTGTAGACACTTCCGTGGAACGAATTGCTCCCGCCCTTGGTCACCAAAATGACCTCGCCACCGCTCGCATTTCCATACTCTGCGTCCGCGTTGCCCGTGATAACACGAATCTCCTGTGTTGCGGCAGGCGCCAGATTGTAGGATATGCGGTTATCGATACTCTGGTTGATCTCCACACCATCCTGAATGTAGCTGTTGCTTTGTCCACGATTCCCATTGAACTGCGGCGTATCGAAAGCCGACGCCGTTGGGAAGTTGGCGATGTATCCCGTCATATAGCTGAGGCTGGTTGTAACTGCCCCTGGAACGAAAAGTGTAAGCGCGGAGAAGTTGAGGCCGTTGTTGGGCAGGTTATTTAGCTCATTGAAGCTGAGAGTGGCGCCCAATGTGGGGCTTTGGGTTTCCAGTACAGGAGTCGCATCGGAGCTTACATTGACGTTGTTCGATGCACCCTGAACCTTCAGCGCGGCATTGAAATCCACAATCTTATCGATCCCCAGATCGAACGGACCGACCTGGAAGTCTGAAAATCCAGATGACGATATCTCCAGCTTATAGCTGCCAATCGGTAGAAACTGGATGGTGTAAAACCCAGAATGGTCGCTATGCGTAGCTGTGGATATGCCCGTATTTACATTGGTGATCTTGACGGCAGCGCCTTGAACGACTGCCCCGCTTGATTCTGTAACTGTGCCGCGTACAGATCCTGTGATGGTTTGGCCATCGACAGGATGCGCGTCATACATCAAGATGGCGAGAATTAAGAAACAAAAGATCCGGGTAGTTAAACTTATGAAGCCTTTCATGGCATCTCCTAAATTGTAGTTGAGCTTTTTGCAGGGTTCTGATGGTTGAATGTGTGATTACCAGGCAGGGATCTTGCCAGCTCTCGTCGCGATCAATATCGTTGTTGTCCTTTGATTACGTGGCAAAAGCGCCATGGCGAGTGGTTGGATGCGACAGCATATGCTGATCCCTGAAAAGATGCTGGAAGCACCCGCCGGAGTGAAGCGTTGGCTCGTCGCCACCACGCCCGGATCGGTCACAGCGCGCAACGGTTTCTGCGAAGGCTGCCGTAGTGCAGTTCCATAAAACGTGGGCTGCAAGGGAATATGGAGAAGCTGAGAATGAGCCTATTCAGCAAAATAGATTTCACAGTACAGTTGATCCTCATATCTAAGGCGGGATACGTGGCTTGTTGGCCAAGGCAGTCGCCCAGAGATTGTCAATTCATGAAGTTGTAGGCAAGCGCTCGGGAATGAGACAGGTCTCCCGGTACCTGGGTGAAGACCCTCGCAAACTCGAAGCCTAGTCAACTCGATCAACGAAATCAGAATAAGGCGCAGGGAATCGGAACCGGCAATATTCAGGGCCTACTTCGAGCCCTTCTCGCGCGCCAGTTGAGCGAAATCCGACAATCGCAATCTCGGAGATGGCGAGGAAATGTGTACATATTCAAGAATTCAGGACGGTTAGCTCCATCCTGAGCAGCGATGGATTGTTACTGGCATGTTCATTAACAACGTATAAATGAACCCTGATTACACTGAAACCGAGGGGTGTAGCGATGGGTGTGAGCAAGTTCGTATGCTGTCCCGAATCTGGATTACGCGTCCAACTTTTTCATCACGAAGAAGCCATTACCTTTCCAATGCACGCCCACGACGAGATGGCAATCGTGATCGGTACCGAAGGAATCCTCGAGTCCACGCAGTTTTCATGCCGAGAGCTTCTTCACGAAGATCAGGTCTTGTTCACCAATGCCAAGATCCCACACGCGAGCCGGTATTACATCGAGAACAAGCCGACCCGGGGAGTTACGATCGAATTTCATCCGGCAGTGCTGCATCGCCTTGGATACCCTCGCTCATCTCCCTATCCTCGCTCAGTGTTTATGGGCAAGCTCAACATGCCCAGGGTTGGTCAATTGGCCCGCATGATCGAGGATGAGATGCTCAAGTCGGACCAGAGCAGCCTGCTGATGGCCACAGCTCTTGCCCGCCAGATTATTTCTCTCGTACTGCGCGAATGGCCTCAATCGCTGATTCGCAGGCAGGATGCCAACGACCATAGATATCTTCCCAGGCACGAACTGGTGCGGTCGATCGAGATCATGAGTTCCATGTCCCCACATGATTTCAGAGTGCCCTTCCTGGCTGGTCAGGTGAATCGAAGCACATCTACATTTTCTCGATTATTTACACATTCGACGGGCATCAGCCCTCACAAATCCTATAGCAACCTTCTTCTTGGACAGGCCGCGGATCTGCTGCTGAACACAGACCGTCAGATTAAAGAAATCGCCCTGGACCTCGGTTTCCGCAACTTCAGTCACTTCTCGAATGTCTTCCGACAACGGTGGAAGATGACCCCGACCGAGTTCCGGGAGAAATCTTGCCTGCCTGACTATTTCTAACGAATCGAGCACATGTTCCTGGTTCAGAACCGAGCCCGGGTGCGAAGACCTGGCCACAAAGAGCATAAGGAGATCTACAGACAAGACGATTGATGTGGGAAATGCGGGTCGAAGTGATAGGCATATCGGGCCGTGCGCAAGCAAAGAAATTCCTTTAGGAGCGAAGGAAACGATATGGCCACTTCGATCAACTTCCGGCAGGCTGACTTCTCCGAGATGGACAATGCAGGCATCACGAAAGTGCATTGGAAGATCGTGCTCATTTCGGGTGTTGGTTTCTTTACCGACGCATATGATCTGTTCATCATCGGCATCGTCATGGTGCTGCTCAAGCCGATGTGGCATATCGGTAAACTGGAAGAAGGCCTGGTTGAGTCCACAGCCCTGTTAGCCTCGGCGATAGGAGCTCTACTTTTTGGTCGCATCGCGGATATAGTCGGCCGCAAGAGGATCTATGGGGTCGAGATGCTGGTCCTTGCGGCAGGCGCGGCAGCTTGCGCACTATCCCCCAACATTTGGTGGCTCATCGGGTTTCGGTTCATTCTCGGAATTGGCATTGGTGGCGACTACCCTGTCTCCGCCACGATCATAAGCGAATATGCCGGAAAAGCTCATCGAGGCATGCTGATCACGCTCGTCTTTGCTATGCAAGCCGCTGGCCTGATCTTCGGTCCGCTGCTTGCCGCGGCCTTACTCACCACTCATCTCTCATATAACGTCGTCTGGCGTATTCTGATCTCTATCGGTGCTTTGCCTGCTCTCGCGGTATATCGTGCACGCAGACATCTCAAAGAAACCCCACGCTTCCTCGAAGCTGCCGGACTGCACGGGTTGGAATACGTTGATACAAAGAGCTACTCCACCAGGAAGAGCAACTCCACAATATTCTGGGATGGCTTTCAGCACCTCGCAGGCAGCAAGAGACTCCTTTCTCAATTGATCGGCGCCAGCGCAGCTTGGTTTCTGGTGGACTTTGCCTACTATGGCAACACCGTCTCAAGCCCACTCGTGCTTTCCGGTCTTGGCGGCGACCACACCATCCTGCAAAGGACGCTGATCCAATTCGGCATCTTTGTCGTTTTTGCAGTACCGGGCTATGCGGCCGCAGTCTTCACGATGGACAAGTTGGGCCGCAAAACGATCCAGAGTCTTGGTTTCGGCATGATGGCAGTGACCTTTGGCCTGCTCGCTATCATTCCAGGAATTGAGAAGCGGACATACCCCTTCCTCATGATCTACGGCTTTAGCTATTTCTTTACCAAGTTCGGTCCGAATGCCACTGTTTTCGTGTATCCCGCGGAGATTTTCCCTGTAAGAGTTCGAACCACTGGACACGGCATCGCTGCGGCCATAGGCAAGATTGGTGCCTTTGCCGGCGTTTTTACTTTCCCGTTCTTAATGCATAGTCATGGTCTGCCTCTAGTAGAAGGCACAGCAGCCATCGTGTGCGGGCTGGGACTGGTTGTCACCATCTTTTTTCTACCCGAAACCAGAGGTAAGAGCCTCGAAGAACTCTCGGAACAGTCCTATTGAAGGACAGCTTTGCGACAGTGATCCACAGACCGATTCCACACGGCAATATGGCGATTACACCCATTCGACTGCGAGTTAATCGACGCTGGTTCCGTTGCCATTCTTCTGCATGGTCAATCCGCATCTTGACTTTCGAGCAGTCGATGAATTTGCTTTCATCCATCGAAACCTTCACGGTAAAAGCCCAGCAGATCCCATTCATGCATCGTCAATTTATATGGATGTCACAATTCTCTTTCGGCCTGCGCGCACTAAGTCGTTCATTTCACGAGAACTGCTTTCGATGCTGAAGCTGACGCCACTGCACAGTATTCAAATTCGCTCAGAACGGGCACAACATTGCGGAGAAATGGAGCCTGAATTCTCTGATATCCCTGCACGGCAACGGTTACACTCCTATCGATACAAGCCGGTTATGAGCAGTCAACTAAAGAGCATGGTGTCTACATCATGCTTCTGCCTTGGCAATCTTGAGCAATCTCGTCGAGGCTCATTGCTCTGCTTCAAATGTTCTTACGAATGGCTTGAAGGAATCCGCTTGGCACCGTGACCAGCGGCACGCACTTTCTAAAAGCCTCCACCGCCAGCAATCCACCAATCCTGCAACTCGACGCGAGGCACTTTTTTTGATGAATTCTCCAAGCTACTTTTCTTTCTCCCAAATGGTCAGACTTGCTACTCTGCTCTTCTTGACGTCGATGTCCTGCATCGCATTCTCACAGAAGACAACCGGCGCCGCACTTCATAGTGGGAGTGCCTCTGACCATACCCTGTCTATCCAACGACAGGGCGAGGGCAGAGGGAATGTAGAGTCGCTGGACTCGAAGCTCGCCTGCGATTCGAGCTGCACAGTAGCTTTTCCCGCATCCGAAACCGTGCGTCTGATCGCCGTGCCCGCTCGGGATTCCACGTTTCTTGGCTGGCAAGGAGCCTGCCGTGGAACAGGAACATGCGCCGTATCGATGAAGCAAGCGCGAACGGTCGTGGCCAGATTCTCTCAGGTTGGGCCGATGATTCCGGCTGGTACCTGGCTTGCGGGCGATCTGCATGTGCATGACGATCATTCGTATGATGGCAGTCTCGCTCGGCAGCGAAACCACGACAAGGCCAAAGGAAACGTGTCCGTCGCAGATCAAATAGCACAGGGCACCGCGAACGGCTTGAAATTCATGCCGCTGACCGATCATCGAACCTATGACCAGCACTACGATCCGCTATGGGAGTCCTCATCACTGTTGCTGTTACCGGGTGAGGAAGCTAACACGAAGCCACACGCGACAGTTCTCGGCGCGGTGGATTCAATCATTCAGGGCGCCAGCCGTGCGGATCGGGCTGACTTCACGCATGTCCAGCAATCCGTTTGGGACGCGCACAGCCAGGATGCTGTATGGTCGGTCGCGCATCCTGACGACGGCGAGATGAACACCGATGGCAGCCTGAATGCGCTTGCAAACGTTCAGGGCGTCGACCTGATCGAGATATGGAACCGCGCGAGAAATGTCGAAAAGCAAATCGACTACGACGAAAACCGCTGGAACGCAGGCTTCCGCTTCGGCGTAGCTGGCGTAAGCGACAGCCATATGCGAGAGCTCTGGAAGGTCGCGGGGCCGGGTATGAACACCTCCAGCGTCTTTGCGGAAGAGTACAACGAGCGTGCAATCCTCGCTGGGTTAAGAGCTGGACACACCAGCCTCTCGCCGCAGCCAACCGGACCGTTCCTCACCTTCACGACCGATCTGAAAGGCGGCGGCTACACCGCTATGGGCGGCGATGAGATCATCGTTCCAGCCGGCACCAGAGGACACCTGCGCATCCGGGTGCAGCGAGCGGCTGGGTTGCAGGTGCTGGTCTACCGCAAGCCAGGCAGAAGCGCTGGCCCGTTGAAGACATTTGTTCCCGCCAGTGATGATGAGACCGTGATGCTCGACGTAACTGCCGGAGACCAGCCGGACTGGTACCGCGTGGAGGTGCGCGGCCCCGGACTCACGAGAACAGGCGCCACGATTCCAAACGATCTGAGGGCCGCCGTCTCGCCGCTGTTTATCTCGCCGTCTCGCGTTGAAGCGAAGCCGGAGATTGCAGTGCCCGAGGATCAAGGCCAGGACGATGGCGCGGTACGGGTAGCGGGTGCACTCGGAGCGTTCGCAGGGTTTCCTGACGTAGCGGTGAACGCAGGTATCATCCACATAGTCGCTGAAGTCCACGGCGTAACTACCAGCACGATAGTCTATCGCCGACGCGATGCCAGAGGCTTCTGGAGCGATGCTGGCCAGACGCTCAGCGGCAAGGGTATGGCGCAGTTTCCTCGCGTGGTGGCCCGCGGCAACGACGTCTGGGTTACATGGCAGGAAGATGCCACTCAGATACCACACCGGCCCACGATCCAGTTGCGGCACTCCGTAGATGGAGGCCATACCTGGAAGCCCACCCAGACTGTGCGTGCACTGGAGGGACGCGCCGAGCGTCCGGCTCTCGCACTCTCCGCAAACGGTCAGCCATTGTTGGTCTGGCAGGAGATTCGCGCCACTCAGCCATTCGATATCATGTTTCAGGAGATCGGGGCGGACGCAGAGCCTCGCAATCTCTCAAGAGAAGGCAAATCCATCAGCGCGGGCACTCCCGACGATACCCGCTCGCCTCGCTATCCGGCCTCAGTCTGGCCGGCCATCGCAGTCGCCACGAACGGTCATGTCGCTGTGACCTGGCAGGACAATCGTACGGATCCCGATCCCCTGTGGACCGGAACCGCCGCGGCTGGGAAGGGTACGGATCCTGACAACTGGCAGATTATGGTTGCTGTGCGGAACCCATCCAATACCTGGGCAGCTCCGGTCTCGCTCGGTGCCGAGGATATGGCAGATCGTCATCCTGATGTGGCGTTCAGCGGAGCTGGCGATCTTATCGTCACCTGGGAAAGCAAAGCGCTGGAACCCAGCGGCAAAAATCTGTCGGTTCGTGCAGCGGTGTCCACTGACGATGGCCTGACCTTTGCTCCCCCCACAGTATTGGCTGAAGATGCGCAGACCATGAGCCAGCATGCTCGCCTTGGCCTCAACCTGGATGGCAGCGTGCGGGCGGTCTGGTTTGATTCACGCTCCGTCGACTGGCGTTGGCGCGTCATGACGGCGGTCTACCACAAGGATACGGGCTGGAGCACCGGATCTCTCCTCAATGGGGGTGGCAACAATACATGGCCAGCGACTGCCGGTGGTGCGATCGTCTTCGGCAGCACGCGCAACGCAGTACGGCTGCAGAGAGACATAACACAGCAGATTTATCTCATCGCTGTCCAATAGCCGTTCGCTTCGATGTTTCGCTCCCCAGACGTGGTTGCTGTTCCATAGATCATGGATTGTTTATCTCATGGTCTCCACTGCAGGCTTATTTAAGTCGGCCACACCCGGACGGCGCTCCGCAGCATAGTAATGAGGTTCCTCATTACTATGCTGCTATACGCGACATTTCCGGATACAGTGAGAGTAAACGAACGATTACCCGATTGAAACTACAGCGAATGCTGCACAAAGTCGATACGGATCTCACTACTGTCCTTGGTGCCCCTCGCATATGCTCCGGGCATCCACTGGCACATGGACCGGCCTGAATTTGGGTGCGCAACAGGAATGCAATACCACGTCTTGCCGCTAATTCGATTTGGGTACGCAACGCCCTATCTTCTTTCGGAAGAAATTCCAGAGCGCCCAATGAGATCAGGCGGGACCTCCGCGAACCCCACGCGGCTGCGCGCTAGGTGCGCGAGCGCCTTGGCTGCCGCAATAAGCCATTCCTTCGAGTGATCGGTTTCGTAAAGTGAAATGAACCCAAGAGCAGCTTCGTCCGGATAGTAGAGACTTTCCCATTCTTCGTCCGGCCCTAAGCCAGCACGATACTTGCTCTAGAAATTGCCATCCTCTTTTTGCAACAAAAGCGCGAATTTTCCGAGCGATTGCATTTCGACCACTGGAATGGAACTTGGTCTGGCATGATTCGCCTCAGCAAGCGCTACCAAACCAAGTCCTGCTCCTCCTAGATCCACGTCCGAGATCCTCGGTTGCGGCTTTTTCCGATAGCTAACTGTCCGGGTCGCGGTCCCGGTCCAACCCTCGTTTGGCTCAAGTATCGGGCGGCGCGAACCAATGCATCGACTACGTTTGCCTTGGGGTTGAGTGCGTTCGAGTGTGATCAATTTCCGCAGAAGACGTAATTGATGCGTCTGGCAAAGCCGCAACCTGAGAGGCGGATTTGGTCGCATTCGACTGCGAGATGGCCGATGAAGCTAAGAGGACAATACAAACGATAGTTCTTTAATAAATTGATTCACCCCGATCTGCCTCTTCGACACCGCAGATTGCGTGTAGACGTTCTGATTTACATTCAGGCTAGTGGAGATGCCGATAGTATGCTGCGTCGCAGAACAAATGCTTCGGCTAGCGTTTCTTCTTCTGGATGAACAGAAACTGGAGTTGGACTTGCATTTGCCAACTTGAACCACCGTTCGTAGTTCGCACGTTGTTGAAGAACTCAGCGCGTGCATTCAACGGTTGGGGCCCTACTTTGAATACACGTCCGACGCCTCCACCTACTGGAACAGTCCAACGCTGACTCCTCTGCTGCGTCCAATCCGCGGTAATGACTGGAGTCGTCACAAAGTAATAGCCATGCTTCATGTTGTAAAAGAGGAACGGATTGATGAGCATCTGGTTAACATGGGTATGATTCACGCCTGCAAACTGGTTGCTGAGCAAAGATCCGCCGAGCCAATGGCCTTGATGTATGAGGCCGACTAAGGCTGGGCCGCCTCCCCATTTGTTCGTTCCCAGAGTCTTGTCGGTTGCTGTAGGCAACCACAGCTGAGGCCCCACTCCCCAAATGAATTTTCCGGGGTGAGCGGGTGAAAGGTAGAACTGCGGCTGAATATTGCTGAGACCGTAATCAACACCCTCTCCTGGCGAGCGGCGCGGCACAACCACTACTGGTGTAATTGTGCGTGAGATGACGATCCAGCGATCAGACAGCTTGATGGGAATAACCGGCTCAATGAGGAGTTGGTTCTCCGCTCTACGATAGGGACCAACATCGTAGTAGGTATTGTTTTGGAAAGGAACACTGATCGCCGCGGCAACAGGATTCTGTGCGGCGTCCTTTGCGGCTGCATCCTCCGACTGGCTGGCCGATGCATTAGCACTTACCTCGGCTCCTTGGCTCGGCTTAGACGAAGGCGCGGTTTGCGCTTGAATTGAGCATGCAGCGAGTGCGAGGGCGGCAAGACATATTGTGAAGTAAGTAGCTTGCATTCTGGGTGATTTAGTTCGTGACATTGTCTTCTCCAGTGATGTGTCGAGCGAAAAGCCTGATCGGATCTAAACAGCATCTCGGAGATCAAAGAAGAGACGTAGGGTTAGCTCACTGTAAGCAAGCGCGCTCGATATAAACGCGCCCTCACTGTGAGCTAACCCTGCGACTACTGGAAAATGCCAACCTGAAAGTGTCTTCTAAATCAGAAGCTAACGCCGCAGCGTGACGGCGCGATGGTTTACTCCGCGCGGGGGCTTCAGAGAGGAACACAAAATGGCGACTGAGAAGAAGCAAACTGTTTGGGCAGCAACATACGATCTATTGAGGTCGCTGGGGCTGACTACTATATTCGGTAATCCAGGTTCTACCGAACAACCCTTCTTGAAAAACTTTCCAGATGATTTCGATTACATTCTTGCTCTTCAGGAAGCTTCCGCGGTTGCGATGGCCGATGGCTTTGCGCAGGCGACTGGAAAGCCAGTCCTCGTCAATCTCCACACGAACGCAGGCACGGGCAATGGCATGGGCAACATCATGACAGCCTTTCAGAATAAGACACCTCTCATCATCACCGCCGGTCAGCAGACGAGGGAGATGATCATTTGCGATCCGCTGCTGACAAACCGCGATGAGACTGCGCTTCCAAAGCCCTATGTGAAGTGGGCTTATGAACCAAAGCGTGCGCAGGATGTTCCCAGAGCGATCATGCGGGCATATGCATTGGCCCTTCAACCACCAGCAGGGCCGGTCTACGTTTCAATTCCGTTAGACGACTGGGACAAGACGGCCCTCGGAACTGCAGATGTGCGGACTGTGAGTTCGCGCGTTGGCCCTGATCCGGAACGGGTCAAGGAATTTGCCAAGCGAATCTCTACTGCGAAGAATCCTGCCCTCATCTACGGAGCCGAAGTTGAAAAAGCGGGAGGGTGGGATGCTGGCATCGCGCTGGCAGAGAAGCTCCGCGCACCTGTCTTTCGCGCTCCAGCGGCTGAACGTGCCTGCTTTCCTGAAACTCATGCGTTGTTTCAGGGGGAGTTGGTGAGCGCCATGGGGCCGCTAAGCCAGCGACTCGAAGGTCACGATCTCATCGTGGTGATTGGCGCTCCTGTCTTTCGTTACTATCCTTATGTCCCAGGGCCAGTGATTCCGGAGGGTTCCAGCCTGTTGCAGGTAACTGACGACCCGACAGATGCTGGCAGCGCATTGGTGGGTGACAGCCTGCTATCCGATGCGAAGCTCGCGTTGGAAGCTCTACTTGAACTAGTTGAAGATGACTCAGCTCGTATCGCGCCTGCGTCAAGACAGATACTTAGGACGTTACCTGAAGTTCCGAATTCTCCGCTAACAGCCAATGAAGTGTATGCCGCCCTGAGCGAAGTTCGGCCGGAAGGTGCGATCGTTGTGCAGGAAACGCCATCGAACTACAACGACTTCCTACATTGGTGGCCGTCGAAAGCGCCAGGTGAGTACTACACGTACGCCAGTGGTGGATTGGGGCACAATGCACCATCCTCCGTTGGTGTTGCACTGGCCCAGAGGAAGCTCGGTACAAATCGCCCAGTCATCACAGTGATAGGTGACGGCTCGCTGCAGTACTCAGTGCAAAGTCTCGCTTCGGCAGCACAACATAAGTTGAAGATCATCTACATCGTCCCGTGCAATGGGGAGTATGCCATCCTTAAGGAGTTCGCAGAGTTGGAGAAGACTCCCAATGTGCCGGCCCTTGATCTCCCCTTCCTTGACATCAATTCCCTTGCTAAGGGCTACGGTTGTTCCACAGCCAATGCCTCGACCAAAGAAGAGATCCAAGCTGCGTTCAAGATTGCTTTGACGACAGAGGGGCCAACTGTGATCACCATTCCGATCAAGCGCGAACTGAAGTCACTTGTGCCACCTGCTTTCAAGCACTAGCTTGTGCGACAAGCCCTCATCGTTAATAACGATGGGGGTTTTTTTAATCGGACATCGTTTAGCGCCGCTTGAGGCTCAAGTTGGCGAAGCCTCTTCTGACGTGAGTTTTCACTAGATGGCACACTTACTACTCACCGTGATCTTCCCTAGTCCTACTGCTCGCGAGCCGCTCTGATTCCTATACTCCGAGTCTAGGGACCTTTTCTTCTGCTGCTTGGATAAGGGGAGTACGCGTCCCTAAAGATCATCAAAGGAGCACTTCTTATGGCTGAAAACAGCAAACGGACAATCGTACTCATTCACGGCCTATGGATGACCTCACTGAGTTGGGAACATTGGGTTCAGTTTTATGAAGAACAGGGTTACAGAGTGATCGCGCGGGGTTGGCCCGGTATGGACGTCGGCATAGATGTTTTGAGGCAGGATCCCTCGACAATAGCTACGATCGGCCTAAGTGATATCGTCGACCACTACGAATCGATCATTCGAGATCTTTCCGAACCACCGATTATCATCGGACATTCGTTTGGTGGTTTGGTAACTCAGATTCTTCTGGATCGCGGCCTCGGCTCGGCAGGAGTTGCTATCGCATCGGCTCCGGTGAAGGGCGTGCTCTTCCTTCCGTTCTCGACCGTAAGAGTGATATTCCCGGCCCTTAGCAGTCCTGCGAATAACCACAGAGCCGTTCCTCTCAGCGCAGAGCAATTCCACTATGCCTTCACAAATACCTTGAGTGAGGAGGAATCGTTGGCGGTCTACGAGAAGTATGCAGTCCCAGGGCCAGACCATGTTGTGTTCCAAGCGGCATTCGCTAATTTCAACTCCGATTCAGAGGCGGCTGTCGATTTCAGGAATGAGACGCGGGCGCCGTTGTTGCTGATTGCAGGAGGTCTTGACCACGTTTCACCGCCTTCTGTGATCAAGACCACAAAGCATTTGTACCGGAAGACATCGGCGATAACCGCCTACAAGGAATATCCAGAGCGGACACACTACACGCTCGGCCAAGACGGATGGCAAGAGGTGGCGAGTTTTGCTCTTGGCTGGGCAGAACACCCGATTGCGATCGATGTCGAAGAGTGAGATGGCGAAGTAAGAATTGCCGGGCAGAAGTTACACGCTCTGGCCGCCGCTCTTACTTCTCACTGTTAACTCACGGTTCCATCACTCTTTTTACCCGTGTACACATGTTGCGATAGATATGCCGGATACGGTCACCCGCCGAGATTGGAAGAGGCGGCCCTTGTTCAGCCACAACTGAACCCCGAGAGGGAGGAAATGCTATGCGTACAACAACACCTCACCACCTATACATTTTGGTCACTCTATTGGCGGTTGCCTTCCTGGGCATTCGCTCCGCGGACGGTCAGGCCCTCACGATGGACGGACAGTCGGGGGTATTCTTTCAACCTTGGGCCAATGTCGTTCCAGCATCCCCCAAAAAGTTCAACGGTCCAACGCTCAGTTACCACGCAGTGACGGCTGGCCCTGTAGCGGGAGATTACTATAACGTGTCTCTCGAAGAAGGCTTCGGCAACTGGCTTGAATTCGGCTTCACTCGAGGCAACCACACCGATGGAGGTGATCCCACTTTTAGTCCCCTATTCAACTATGCTGGGATGAATATTTTCAATGTAAAGGCAAAGGTCATCGCCGAAAATATCCACCACATGAAATGGGTTCCAGCGGTGGCGATTGGAGGAGTCCTTCGCACGAATGTCCCTTATGTCAGTCAGACCTTCGTCCACAAGAACGCAACAAACGGGGACATCTACGGGGTAGCAACCAAGCTTCTTGTCATAGAGAAAAAATTGCCTCTTCTGTTGAGCGGAGGAGTTCGCGGCACGAACGCAGAGGTTTATGGATATGGCGGCAACGCCACCAACTGGCAAGCGCGGACATTCGGGGCGATTGCCTTTCCTCTTCCGATGAAACACGTTTTGATCGCACCGACCTTTGAAGTAGACCAAGAACCGCATCATCTCGCGTATGTAACCTATGCCAATATCCCTACCACGCTGATCTACGCTGTGCGCATCTCACGTTACCCCGACATGAAGTGGAGTGTGGATATTGGCACGGGACATGTAGTGTCCAGTGCCGCTCCGGGCGTAAACCTGAAAGCCAACAATGCGCTTGCCTTAGCTTTGGACTACCGTTTCTAGACACGCTAGAGAATAGGAAAATTGACATGGAAAATCATCGAATACCTGGCCTCATTGAGGTCATCAAGGTCTCCGATCCTGAGGAGATAAGAGCTCTTTCCCTCGATCCGAGGGTAGATCGGAAATTTCTGGCATTTCGGCCACTCCTGAATGGATTGCTGCTCCGGAAGGTCTTGAAGGCTTTGTCTTTTGGTGGAAAGCGATTTCCCACCATGAGGCCACGGGGTGATGCGGACCGTGCTCACGACCAGGATGCATTATGGGAACGATTGAATGAACGAGCAGCCACGGTCAGGCTTGGGGAAGAAGGTCTCGATCGTCTTGCAGAATGGGTAAAGGGGCAAAGAGCCGACAGGGAGCTAGGTATTCTTGTCCAGCAGACCGTCGGACGGCTCTTCGTCGATTCGTATATAGCGGACGCCGAGAGCTGGGCTGCGGCGATGACACTGGATGCAGCTCCTCGGCCAAAGGGTATCTTGACCACAATCTCTTGGAGACTCACAAGAAAAGTTTCCCGTGCGAAGGCTCTTTTGGCGGCCAAGGTAAACGGTGACCTTGCCGGCGTCCACGGCACTGGCGTTGCGTTGCACAACATTGTGAAGGGGTTTCGCGAAATGCAAACCCTTCATGGAAATATTTCAAAACGATTAGCGACGACCGCCGAGGCGGCTGCGACGCATTGCCTCATTGCACCTGCCACCATCTTGAGACAGGCGACTTCTGCTGGCGAGATTGCAGGTTGCCCGTTTCACAAGAATGCAATCTTTGTTCTAGAGCTTAGCGAAGCCCACAAACATGCTGACTCGAATGATCTGGTGTTCTTAGAGCAAAGCTGGAGTCGCTGCCCAGCTGAACGCTGGGTCCCCGCTCTTTTTGAGGGAGTTTGGCGAAGAGCCTCCACAGTCTCTCAAGAGACTGTGGACTAGAGCGAACGCGCATTTTAGTAATGCAAGGAGCCGTCCTCTATGAACGATTGGGCCGAGTTTTGTCACTTCAGGTATCTGCTTGAGATTTTGGAACACCACGGTTTTCTAACTGTAGCTGAGTACTTTCATACGGCGCAGCCTAACCTGAGTGCGCAGTCAAAGCGATTCCAGGAAAACTCTGGTGTGCACCTCTACAAAAAGAGCAAGGATGGTCGTATAAGGCTCACCGAAACCCGGCGTCGCGTTTGGCCGATTCGATTACCCAAGACGTTCTCGATGCTAGCGATGAAGCGATTGCGGCGCTGATAGCGATCGAGCGTGGAGATAATCGGTCAGCCGGAACAGCGGTCAGCCAACAAGCGACAACGAACTTACCGAGTCCTGTCTTTCTCGTTCGACATACAAGCCCAGAGGAATTGAGTGGGCCGTAAAACGCTATATTGCTCTCTCAAGGAGCAATCCTTCGGTTAAAATCGTCTTCCGCAGATAGGAGTGCATCACTGAACTTTTCATACGAGAAGGGAGTGGTGATGACGTCGAATCCACCAGCCGCCAGCACGCTCGCCCACATCCTGGAATTGCTTTTGAGTGTGTATACCAGAATCGAGGGACGAGGATCGAGTAGAGACACGACTCCCCATAACGAGCACCATTCGTGGGAGGCGAGATTATCAGCGGGTAGCAGCACAACTGAATACTTAGCCTGTCTCGAGACTCGCACGAATTCTTCGACAGTCAAGCAAACAACCAAGCGCATGTAAGCGACATTTTTCAGTTTGTCGAGGATTGATCGCAATGAAGGCTGCACTAGTGCCAATATGCAAAACGTTAAATCGCAATTGATCGGCTCATTCCAACTAACCGGCATGACCTTCACAATAGAAGATTTTGGACGGCATACAGAGTGAGCTAACCGTGATGAGTTAGGTGATATCCCGCTCACCGAAGGGCCGGTCAAGAGCTGGTGTCAATATCTCAGAGTTTACCGGGAGTGGAAAAGCTTGCTCCACCAATTCCGCCGCGGGGCAAAGGCGATCGGAGCCGGAAGCGAGAGAACAATTGACGTTCCCTTTCCACCATTGCTGCGGGCACTGAAGCGTCCACCTATTGCCTCTGCCCTTTCATGCATGCCTACGAGACCAAAGTGCCCGCTGTAGTGCGCAAGAAATGCATTCGCATCCATACCTATGCCATCATCCTGGATCGACAGCCTAAAGTCTTTGAGTGCATATGAGATTTGAATGTCGAGATGTTGAGCATTGGAATGTCGGCAAGCGTTTGTAATGGCTTCTCGAGCGATCCACACGGCCTCATCGTGAACGATGGAGTTCAACGGTACGGGATCCCCATGGACCGTCACCGTGACTTTGCATCTGTCATCCTTGAATAGACCGTCTACTACCCGATGAATCTCGGCTGTCACATTCCCGTCCTGTGAAAAGTTCCCTCTCATCTCCTTGATACGATCTCTGCCTGAAACAAGAAGCCACTCCGCATCATCTAAAGAGCGCTCCATTTCCTGTTTAACGTCTGGCGACACACGACTCGTAAAGCTGGAGAAGCTTAGAACAATTCCCTGGATCGCCTGCAGAAGAGTATCGTGCAGCTCTCGCGATATGCGCATCCGCTCAGACATTCGTTCGCTGACGCGTAACTCAATTCTCTCTGCGATCGCTTGACTTCGACGGAGATACACGCTGACAAGAACACAGACGATCAAAGCTGCTGTGACCAAACGAAACCACAAGGTCTGATACCAGGCAGGCTCGATGTCGAACTGGATAGAGTTCCCCTGTTGGTTCCACACTCCACTGTTATTGCAGGCGATCACCTGAAATGAATAGTGACCCGGACCGAGATTTGTATAAAAAGCCTGGCGACGCGTGCCAGCGTCTTGCCAGTCCTTATCGTGCCCGTCAAGCTTGTACCGAAACAAAACCTTTGCGGGATTGGGGAAGCTCAGCGCTGTGTAATCGATTTGGATGTCGCGCGTTCCCGCCGCAAAATCATTTGAGGCGAGCCGTGGTACTCGCACATGATCGGCTATCAATGACTCGATTACCACCGGAGGCGGTAGAGAATTGAAGTAAAGGTGTGCTGGATCCACAACCTCCAAGCCATTCGCGGTTGCAAACCAAAGCTTTCCATCCGGAGACCGGGATAGGACCGGCGAAAAGTCGCCCAAATTAACGTTATATCCGTCCTCTCCGTCAAAAAAGAGCCGATGCCAAGGACGCGCATTTGGAACGTTCCACCATTGTTCAACTTCACCCTTCTGGATTCGAAGGAGCCCGCATTTGCCCGCCGCCCACAAAGATCCGCTCAGATCAAAGATAGATTCATGTAACTTGCAGGACGCGAACTGTGGGTCTGGAATGAATCTTCCTTCAACTCCCCGGATGAGGACCAAGCCCTCTTTACACCATATGTATAGCGTCCCATCAGGCCCTTGCATGAGACCGTATAGATGTTTGTGTTCTAGTAACTTGTTCCGCTCGGGCTCAACCTTTCCGCCCTCGATATGAGCGATGTTGCCCGATCGATCTAATATCCAAATGCCCGAACGTATGTCCGACATAGTGACATTTGACATTCCAAGTGCTGCGGCAAAACGTCGCGCCACACTTTCGTTAGGCTTCACGTAGGAGAGAATCGTATTGTCAACCTTCATTCTGAAAGTTGAGATCCAGACGTTGCCCTGCTCATCTTCCGCCATGCGTCCCACGATGCCGACCGAGCTCCCATCTTTGGCGCGGATTCGTGTGACCGAATGCTTTGTTATTCGATAGAGCTCGGTGTCCATGCCTAACCAAATAGACCCGTTTCTGTCCTCAAAAATTGAAGTTCCCTGTGTTCCAGGAAGATGCACTCTATCTGTAAGTCGCGGTAAAGGGCGTCCGCGAATAATATCTGCTCCACTCTTTGTGATGGTCCATATGCTGCCGTCGTGGGTTGCGAGAGCAGCATCAGAATAGTCGAGACTAAGATGCTGCGCGCTTGAATAAGTAATGACGCTGCTATCTCTGAACCGATCGATCCCCTTGTTGGTTACCACCCAGAGATCACCTTCTCGATCCTCGAAAAACTTCCTGACGGAATCTCCAGAAAGGCCGTTCTTGGAGTCGTAACGCTCCACCCCATTCCCACTGACCCGCAGGATGCCGTCCCTCTCCGTTCCAATCCATAAAGTTCCATCTTTCTTGCTGAGAATGACATTTACTTCGAGGTCAGCGCCGCTGAGCTCGGAAGTTTGGACGGGTTGAAAGTGTCCATCGGTGAGGTGTTCGAGACCCAAACCCCTGCCACGCGAAGGAAAGCCGATCCAGACGCCCCCATGAAAATCAGGAGCCAAGGCCCCCACTCCTCCCAATCCCTGTTTTCCTCGAAGAGAATTCGATGGCAATGGAAACACCGTTAACTTGCCGGAGACAAAACGAAACACAGCGCTACCATTTGCTGACCAAATCGCGTTGTCGGCATCAACGGTGGCTGTGAAGCTACTGAACAGTTGAGAGTTCCCTCCGAGGCAGGTGATAGTAGCGTTCGTGGGCCTACATAGACCACCTTCTCTGTCTCCCTCAACCCTCTCACGCACAGCCCAAATTTGCCCCGATCGATCTTCCACGAGCGCATCGTATCTACCTCCCCGCCCGGAGAAGGACAATAGTGTTCTCCCATCCCACTGGTAAAGGTGATTACCACCCCCAATCCAAAGACTTCCGTCAGAAGCTCCTAGCACGCTCCATACTTCTCCACCGAGACCAAGTGGTTTTCCAGCGATATAGTCTAGAGGAACAAATCGGACGCCATCGAATCGGAGCACGCCCGCTTCGGTGCCGATCCAAATGTATCCGTCCCTGGTTTGGGCAATTGCTCTAGGTGGCGCGTTCAGTAGACCGTCCTCAAGGCGCCAAGCCGTATGGGCATACTGAGAAATCGCTGTGTTTGGATTGACCGCGAACAAGGGCTGCGAAAAGCCTAGGAGTAGCAACAGGCAAAACCATATGAGGCGCTTTAGATTCATTTCACGCTCCGCCCACCACCAGACGGTATGTCCTCAAACATCCAAGTCAAAATAACCTCTCTTTATAGCAATGGTCACTGCGTGTGTCCGATCATTTGCATTGAGTTTCGCCATCGTATTCGCAAGATGCGACTTTACCGTGTCAGGGCTGAGCGAGAGACGATCAGCGATGAGCTTGTTCGACAGACCCTCTGCAACATGTCTGAGAATCTGCAACTCTCGCGCAGAGAGTTCATCATCGGCCACGTACGAAGCCATAGCAACGGCGATATCCGGCGGGATCACTTTTCTTCCAGCCTGCACGGCTCGTATTGTGGTCAGCAAGTCTTTTCGTAGAGAGCTCTTGAGCAGATAGGCCATCGCGCCCGCTTTGAAAGCCTTAACCGCTTGTACGTCGCCCTGATACGTCGTTAGCACGATGATGCGGGCATTCGGAAATGTCTCTCGAATCTGCGTGATTGCTTCGTGCCCTGACATATCTGGAAGACGAAGATCCATCAATGTGACATCGGGTCGAGTTTGAAAAAACTGTGTCACCGCTTCTTGACCGCATGTGGCTTCGCCGACGATTTCCATGTCAGGTTGACCTTTCACTGAGGCGAGTACGCCGTCTCTCACCATCTGATGATCGTCGACCACTAGGATACGGATTTTTTGAACCGCAGCTTTTGGCTCCATGCCTTCATACGCCCTGTTCTCGCCCAAATGGGTGAATGAAACCATCCCTGAATAGGCGTTGAGTTGGAGGACTCTACGCTAGAAGATGTCCATATTGGCAGTTGTACCACGGCAAGCTGGTTGACAGCGTAATCGAGCTAAACGCTCGCGGAGGACCGAAGATGCACATCACACCCCAAATGTTCGAAGCTCATAACCAAGTGCTTATTCCCGCCGCCCCGTCGAACACCTGGACTCACGAAGAGGTACGGGAGGAACTGGGTCGAATCCTCAGAAGTCGATTCTTTATCAAGTCGATACGACTATCGTGCTTCCTGTCCACGGCGATCGACTATCTTCTCGAAGGAAAAGCCGATTGCTTCAAAGAGTACACCGTAGGGATAGAGGTCTATAAGAGGTCGGCAACCTATGATCCAACACAAGACACAATCGTTCGTACCGAAGCGCGACGTCTTCGAACAAAGTTGAGAGAGTATTACTCCAACTTCCCGGAGCAGTGCAGGGTGAGAATCGCATTCGCAACTGGAAGCTACGTGCCACTAATCGAAATGCGCTATCCATCGCGATTCGTGGGCAGACTTGAAGCTGCTGTTCCCTCGATATCGTCGTTCCAAGGAGAGACTCTTTCGATAGGCGTCATCCCTTTTAGCGCAAGAAACACGGAATCTACTCTTGAACATTTCGCCCGCAATCTCGAAGAAGAATTGATTCACGAGCTCGCAATGGTCCCGAACATCAAAGTGTTTCGGAACTCTGTCGGTGGTTGCGCCCCCTCCGCGGACCAGCTTTGTTATTGGAATCGGTCTGGAGTTCAATTTGCTCTTCATGGTCATTTGCATCAAGCGCCAGAGGGAGCTGTTGTGCAGATTCAATTGACGACGATGCAAGGAATGATTCTCTGGTCCGGCCGATTCAGTAGCGAATTGTTGCAAGGCCAATCCAGCGAAATTGTATCAACAGTTCGCGCTGCCGTTTTCCATTCCACCACCCTGGACAACCGATCGATGTCCAGAGAACTCATCCTCAACAATTAAGGCACATGGATCTTGCTTTGTGAATCTTCTGGGCAATACGACCCAGCGCAGATCGTATCTCGATGAGCGAGGTCTCTCAATCCGCAATCGGCAGATACACCAGATCGATGTCCACCGAGAGGCGGGGTAGGTCTCGAACGAAAAGATTGATTGCTGTTCGCCATTGAGAGCAAAGCAAGTCCAGGTCGCCACATGAGGCGATACGCGGACGAGTATGGCAACCTGTGCCTCGAAGATTTCACTGGCCATCGTTGCTGCCTCTAGTGCTGAATAGTTCCATTGGAAGAGTGATCTGATAGCGCGAGTCGAAGTGGCCCTGGGGAACCAGTTGACGCTTTCCTTTCCCGAGGTCGACGGAAGACTGATCCAGATGTCTGAACCAGGCATGTCCATGCCTGGTTGCATACCAGAGGAAGAGCCGCTTTACCTTCACACTCCTGCACTCTCGCAGGAGTGTCCCCAGTAGTTGGGGACGGAGATTGGCTAGACCTTCCATGACGACATCGACTTGATGAAAGCTCTCGTGGTGCGGGCATGGTGAGGGATTACTCCCAGGGACTCATGAACTCCGCATCATTTGACGATCCTGATGCGATGCCTAATCTCACTTGGCGATAACAGGCCAATGCACTCATTGAAGCGCTATGCGTTACTTACAAAAAGCGCGTTTGTAATGAGCAACTCTGACGCAATTGTTCCTTGCAATCTGCCTGGCAGACGTGTGGGCGTTGATTACCTTAGGCCGAAGCGTTTGGCCGTGATGGTAATTGACGAATGCATTATCATTGGGTCGTGATGTTCTTCTCTGTTATCTAAACCGTACAAAAACGCAGGCATGCCGCGACCGCAGTAGTCGGCCCCTTTGTTTTTGTACGTAGCATCGGCGGCGCACATTCGTACTGCTCGCTCAACGGTTTAGAAAATAGGAGAAGTTTATGTCTTGGTCTGAGCATTTTGTTCGGAATCATCGACGGCAAACGGACTACGCCATCCATAATGCATTTGCGCAACTGGCCTCAGATCCTCCCGTCCTGGAAAAATTTCATGAGATGCTGCACTGCGCTCGAAAGCGAGCGGTACGCCTTTTTGAGGCGCCAATCGTCAATGGGCGTCATCTCGACGTAGATGCGCTCATCAATCTGTCTCGATTCCGAACTGCACATATTCGGCCAACAATCGACTGGGTCCGCACATCGTCATCCTGGCGGCATTCTCCCCTCGCTTTCCGCCACAACGTTGCGGCAACAGTTGAAGCGATGCCACGTCTCGACCAACTCCAGAAAATCCGAACATCGTGCAAATCTCGTCCCCCGCAGCACCCTCCCCGAATCTGGCGTGTGCGGTCCGCGTATTAGCAATGAGAAGTGGGATTGCCGCAGGATAAGCCCATGTTAGCCTCAGGGGAATGGAGGTCAGTTCCTACGGCGAATAACCTGACGATTCCTATAGTTGCTGACAGATTGTTATGACCGCGGTTGTCACTAGATTCAATGGACCTCAACTACTCATGAAAAGAGTGACCGGCACGGTCACAAACAGCGAGGTTGTGGAAAGTAGGAGAATCGAGGCTGTCTCGTCCTCCAAAGTCTTGTACTTTGCCGCGAACAGAACGACGACTGTAGCCATGGGAAAGCTCGCGCATACCAAGGCTTCGCGAGCGAACGGCCCGCTTATATGCATCCATCGTAGTAGTGCGAAAAGCAGCGCAGTCTGTATGGTGATGCGGCCTATTGTTCCCAGTACGACGGCTCTGGAGAACCGGAAGGCATGAGCGGCGAGAATGAGGCCAACGGTGAATACCGCAACACCGGCGGTTGCGGAACCAATCATGGACAATGAACTCGAAACTTCCGTGGGGACGTGGATTCCTACCAGGACAGAGAGAATTCCCAAGACGGGAGCCCACAGTAAAGGCGACTTGAGGCCATTCTTGATTCCCATAGCGATGGGCGAATCCTGATTAAGCGCACTTGAGCCCGGCGCACTATTCATCTCGAGAAAAATGATAGCTAGGGGGATCACGAAATCAATCGACAGAGCGACCAGACTTACAGTGCCCGCGCTGGTCTCTCCGAGCAGGGGGCGCAAGACTTGGATGCCAAAGACAGGCGCAGCAGAACTTGAAAGCATTAGCGCGTAAATAGCAGCCGGGGTTCCCTTGAGCGAAGGAATTTGCTCCATGGCGAACAGCGCCAAAAGGAACAAGCCAATATGAGAGATGAAAAGAGCAACGACGAGACCACTCTGCTGAAGAAGAAGATTTTTGGGAATATCCGTCATGTTAACGAAAAGAGTAGCGGGCAATGCGAAACCCAGCGCCAATTTACTGAAGCCCGATGCTTGTTCGGAGTTGAAGGTGTGTCGTCTGCCTGCAACGTAGCCGAGGATCAGCACGAAGAATATAGGAATCAGTGCCGCAAATAACCTACTGATATTCACCGTAGCTCCTTCTTACAGTTAGGTGTTTTGCTGAGATGACAACATCTCGGATATTCAATCTCAACGAGGAAGTCGCGGTGGGAAGCGTAACGAATATCTCGCAACAATTGAACGAAAGACATTTAGGGAGGGCAGCGCGAAACTACCGTTCGCACTGCCTTGGTCATCAAATCGTCTCTGGCGCAAGTGTCGCCATGCAGTAATAGCTAGCTTCCTGATAGGCATCGATTGGGATCGAAGGACTGATCTTAGATCGGCATTATCCGATGATTTCGTGCCGCTGGGCACCAAGATTGGAAATGCCGCACTCCAGTATGTCGCCCACAGCAAGGAAGCGATTTTTGCCCATTCCTACACCCGGCGGTGTCCCAGTCGCCAAAATATCGCCGGGAACCATCCTCATGTGGCGCGAGAAATAGGCAAGCATCTCGTAGACCGGAAATATCATGTCACTCGTGTTGCCTTGCTGCTCATAGTTCCCATTGACCTTCGTCCACAAGTCAACATTCATTGGATCGATACCTGTTGTGAGATACGGGCCGATTGGGCCATACGTGGGACGGGACTTAGCACGAACGAGGTGGTGCTGGCGTTCGGCATCAACTTGAGTCGCACGATCAGAAACGTCGTTAAGACACACATAACCGAAAATGTAGTCAACTGCATCCTCGGCTTTGATGTCCTGTGCCTCGCGACCAATGACAATTGCAAGCTCAACTTCCCAATCTAGCTTGACGTCGGGATTTGGACCACGACGAATCGGGTCGAAAGGGCCAGTCAGGCAATATTGCGATTTTAGAAAAACTTCGGGCTCAGTCGGAGTTGGAACTTTGAGTTCCTGGATGTGTTTCTTGTAGTTGAAACCCGTCGCCGGCACCTGGCGTACGCCGTGAATAGGTGCTAGATATTGCACTTCCCCGGTAATGGGCTTGAGCGATGCGACATCGAATTCATTCAGGACACCACTCGCTATCGCCTCGGGTGTGATATCGGGGATGAGGGATCGTAGGTCCAATAATTCGGTGCCGCTGACGAGTATTGGAATAACTGAAGCGCCTTGCTGGATACGCGCAAATTGTTTCATAATCACCTTCCTGTGTTTCCGTGGGCTAGATCATACGAAGTTGTTGAATAGATAGAGGAATCGTCATAAAGCACTAATTCGCCTACACGTCCGATTCGGCGGATAGATACGAGAATCCGGTGAGGACTGTACATTCAACTTTGCCACCGGTCCGGTCATCTCCTGGCATGGGGAAATACTTCTCACGTCATTACGTCATTGATTCATTCAGCCTCCCGTATGGAGCTTGCGTGTCTTCGAGAAGCAAGGACGGTCTTTGCAAATCGTAGAGCTAATATTGTGTAGCCGGGAGAACTCGCTTCAACCTGAAGACTCCCACCATACTCACGAGCGACATATGTAACGATCGTGATGCCCAGCCCTCTCCCATCCTGCATATCTGCCGCGTCGATCGGCAAAGACAAACTCTTCCGCATCCATGCGGGAACGCCGGAGCCATTGTCCCTTACACGAATACAGACAAATGATGGTTCATCGTGAAGCGATATCTCGACCCTGCCGGGTTCGGCAGCACACCGGGATGCGTGACAGGCATTCAGCACCAAGTTGTACACAGCGCTGCTGACGATTGTCTTGTTGAAATGGGCGGCGATCGACGGTGAATCGCGAATCGAAATGTTTACCCCTGTAGCATGTGGATGCGGACGGATTGCTGCCGCAATCTCGTCAATTAAGCGATTGAAAGATTCCGTCACATCTTTCAGTGGAACGGCTCTCCTAGCATTAAAAAGAATGAAATCAAGCAGCTTAGTCACATCGCCTATGGCTAGTTTCAGTTCTTCGAAGAGTTGCTTGCGTTCGGTCTCTATTGCAGACTCACTCATGAACTCCGCATTGCAGTAAACAATCGAAAGATGATGTCGTATGTCGTGGGATAACAACGGGGCAATGACCCTGACTAATGATTGGTTCGACCATGTGCCTAAACAGCGTTCAGGAGGGAGCATCTGATCGACATGGTCGATATCAGTGGACTTGTAGAGGATTGCAAAATGATCCATGGATTGACTCCCTGTTTTCATAAGCTATTTGCCATCCCGTGCCTCGCTACTAATGACGACTGCAAGTTCAAACCAGGTTTAATGGATGCTCCGTTCGTTTACCTGTTCGAAGAGCTTGTGATTATCGCGATAATCAACATGTACTCCAATAAGCACTGGTCCCGGAATGTCGAAAGCTTTCTTGAGTACGGGAGCAATCTGATCTGGAGATCTAATGATGAACCCGCGAGCGCCGAAGGCTTCTGCGTATTGCACAGGATCTACTGGACCAAAGGTAGTACCCGAAGGTCGGCCATACTTTGCGACTTCCTGTACAGCGACCATGTCATAAGTTCCATCGATGCAGATCATGTGAATGAGATTCGATTGAAGCCGGACGGCGGTTTCAAGCTCCATACCGGAAAAGAGGAAACCTCCATCACCCGAAACAGATAAGACCTTCTCCGCAGGACGCAGAAGCGCGGCCGCGATCGCCCATGGGAGCGCGACACCTAATGTTTGCTGGCCATTGCTGATCAATACCTGTCTGGCGCGAAAGCTATAGAGGTACCTTGCTATCCAAAGGTGAAAGGAGCCCATGTCCAGACACAGAGTCATATCGGGCGTCAATATTCTATGTAGCTCAGAGACGAGCCTTAGCGGATGGACAGGAATGCCATTCATCATTGCGGACGAGCGTGCCAGTTCCTCGCGGCTCTGAGCGATCTTATCGAGTTGCTTTTTGATGGATGGATCTGGAGCGCGAGGCGCGATAAGCGGAGTCAACAACTGAATGGTCGCGGCGATATTGCCTATCAGCTCTACGGTCGGGCTATAAGAGTTGTCGATATCTGCCGGAAGAGCGTCCACGTGGATAATGGTGCGTGTAATACCTTTATTCCAGAGGGCCGGCCAGTATTCGACGGGGTCATATCCTATGGTGATGATCAGATCGCCCGCCGCAAGAATCTCATCTGCGGGTTGATTGTTGATTTGACCAACCCGCCCGCCAAAGTTGCTGAAGAGATTTGTCGAGACAGCACCCGCGGCTTGAAAGGTTCCGATTACCGGAAGCCTTCCGCGATCAATCAGCACATGAACTTCAACAGCGTTTTCCTGTTTACTCGCTAACAAGCCGAGCAGAACAACTGGAGTCTTCGCCTGATTAATAAGACGGGCGGCTTCCTTAATTGCGGCGGCGTCCGCGGGGCCGGTACCAGAGTACTCGGGTGGAGTGAGAATATCGCACCTGGCAGGTGCCATCATAATGTCCATAGGTAGACTCACAAAGGCTGCGCCTGGCCTGTCTGACTCTGCGCTGCGAAACGCATTCGTGATTACTTCCGAGACTGATTCCGGCGAATCGACCTCAGCGCTATACTTGGTTACCGGCCTCATGAGATTCACTGAGTCCATCGACTGATGAACCTTCTTCAGTCTGTCGGCGATGGGTACCGCCCCGCTGAACGCGATCACTGGATCCCCTTCAGTGTTTGCTGTGGCAAGTCCGGTAACAAGGTTCGAGACTCCTGGACCAGAAGTAGTGATTGCCACACCGGCTTTGCCGGTCAAGCGTCCTATACCTCCCGCGATGAAGGCGGCGTTCTGCTCGTGGCGGCAAACGACGGTTTGAATCGAGGAATCAACGAGAGTGTTAAATACCTTGTCGATCCTCGCTCCTGGCACTCCGAAGACCCATTTCACCTTCTGCTGTTCCAAGGTTTTGACAAGGACATCTGCGCCGCTGAACTGCTTGGTTTGCTGTTTATCGCTGGACATTAGGCTTTTTCCTTTTGACGTGTTTGCTCTGCGAAGGCAAGATCTTTGGAGGTGTCTTTCGTGAGGTCGGCTCGTAGAAATTCTTCTGACTCAGGGAGAGCGAGATGGAAATCGTTCAGCCTCTCAACACGCACGCGAAGGTTTGTGCCGCTGCACTCGAGCAGGTGCCCTCCCTTGGTGCGGTCCTCCGAGAGAAAATGAAAGTGATAGCCGACAATATTGAATGTCTTGGAGAACAGAGGAGCCCAAATGCCCACGAGCGTTCCTTCGATATCCTTGAAATTGAACTCAGGCTGAGTCGTGGCAGCTTGCGCCAGTGGAATCCCATTCAATGTCGGCTTCATAGCTCGGGTATGAATGTGCTTGAAACGACCATCGATGCGGAAGGCGTAGAAGAGATTGTTGGAATCGCGATACCGATCGCAGGCCCGAGTGAGATATTCCAGGCTCGTAACGGATTCTATGGTCTGATCTTGGTCTGCTACAAAGCGAACGACCACAGCGAAAGGTGTTCCTGTATCGTCGACAACCCTAGCAACGGTGCCGTTGCCGCGCACTTGATAGATACTGCCGTCGAGCACGACCATCTCGCCGTCGAGGTTATCGAATGTGCCAAGCCCGAGGTCACCATAGTTGAGCAGATCGCTGCTGGAGACGGCTCTTTCGTAGATGCCTTGAACTAACGCTGCTGATGTAGAAACCTGGAAGAGTGTGTGAAGCGGAACACCGAGGCACCGCGACAATGTACTCGTGACAAGATGGTCGATAGATTCGCCGCTATCCTTGGATCGCTGCTCAAGGACTGTTTGGAGAGATTGCGAAATCTGACAATTGAGAGTAGGCATCAATGTTCTCCGCGATGTTCAGCAAGCGTCGTGTCGCCGCCCACCGATTCGCTGTTTGCACCGGAGGCTGCTATTTCAGGACTACTTGTTTCTCTTCGGGTATTTTCTTAATGCTGCCTGCATCCAGATTCAGATGTTGTGCGACAACTTCGGCAGGGAGATGCCTCAACCAATTGTTCAGCGACACGTCCTGGAACAGGTCGGAAGCAAAAAGCTCTAGAAAGACGAGATCTGTATCTCCCGTATTTTCGACGTAATGGCCGGCAACAGCCGGAACGTAGCCCACATCATTGGCGTTGTAATCCATGGTTCGTGCGTTACCAACCGGGGTAAAGACCGTCATCCTTCCCTTACCTGCTACATAAAACTGCCATTCCGAGGATGTTGGATGCCAGTGGAGTTCACGCATCCCGCCAGGCTTGATCGTCACTAACCCTGCGGCAATATTCCTCGAGACGGGGAAATTTCGCGAATCCACAATACGAACTTCACCGCCGCTCGTTGCCTTCGTAGGCAGCATAGACTTCATCTTGAAGGTATATTGAAGTCGATTTTCCAGCGCTTTGCCAATCTGCGTTTTATCCCGATCGAGCGTCCCAGGCAGTTCTCCCGGAAAGATGTAGAGCGCACCGGTTGGCAATTTTGCCAGAGCCGCGTCGTCCAGACCGAAGTTCTTTCTCAACACCTCTGGGGGTGTGTGTGCAACCCATTCCGAGAGAAGAAACGTACCATCTTCGGAAAATGATCCTTGAGGAAATACCAAAAGGAATTCGGTGCCGTCCGGGCCAAGTCCCTGAATGGAGTGAGGGTATCCTGCCGGAAAGACCCAGAGATCCCCTTCGCTTACGTCCTCAATGAACATCGACCCGTCTGGATTCATCACTGTCACCCGCGCGCTGCCATAGAGCACATAGGCCCACTCGTCTGCCGTATGCCAATGCAATTCGCGGAAACTTCCCGCAGTTAATCGCATATTGACACCCGCTATGTCTCTTGAAGATGGAAACTCGCGTTCTGTCACCTGATGTGTCCAGCCACCTTCTTCTACCCTCTTCTTGGTTAAATCGAAGGAATACCAGATGGGCACTGTATCGCCAGAATCAGTTGGAGGCGGCATGTTGGAATTAGGATTCTCGTCCAGAATCGTCTTATTCTCTTGCCCTGGATTACTCGATGAATGGTCGTGCTCCGCTTTTCGAATATTTGCTCGCTCCTGCGCATCCGCAGTAAGTCCAGTGACTGCCACTGCTGCTAGCGCCGCCGAGCCGGCTCCCAGAAATCTCCTTCGAGAGTGGTTTTCTATGATGGTTTTATCCATTTCGTTTTTCATTCATGACTCCTCTAAATCTGTCGTCGAACGCCGCTCTTGCGAAACCCACTTACAAATGTGGAGCGCGCAATTCAAAATTGCCTCGCACCTTCTGACTAGCAGAGGCCAAGACTGGGCCGTGTTAGTTAGGCGAGCCGCCTCATCGAGTGATCTCCCGCGTACCGAGTCTGAAATCATCATGTTCAAAGAGGGTTCTGGATGAGACCGCACCTTGACTCACCCTTCAACCAGTGCCGCGGCAGTAGAAATTAGAAACACGCGGTGACCATCCGACTTCAGATACTCGCTCACAGCCCGTTGAGACGATGTTGCCGACGGGTGTTCCGCGCGCCGCCGTCGCTTCCTTCAAAGCGTCGCAGAGCGATGCTGTAACGACAGCCGTGAGAGTGGCCATATGTCCCCCGTGATCACAATCTCGAAAACAAATCGCGAAGCCGCAGCGTGTGCCTCTGCAGCCTTATCGAATGTTCAGCGCATCATTGTCGCGATGCACTACCGAGATTACGGGGTCATACAGGAGAACGAAACGTTAGAAGGAATGGTGTCGGCCCTACATTTTTCTTTAGGGCTCATGGGCGATGGTCGTTCTCAAGTGGTCTAGCGTCGTCGGCTCTTATGCAAGCGCGAAATGATTGCTTTCAGGAACAAGTTCCACACATCGCGCTTCTTCTCCGGGAAGATAACATGCGCAGGCACAATGAGTTCAACGCGGGTTCCTGCTCCAGGAGTACTCGTTACGTCGAGCACGCCGCCGATACGTTGAGCCCGTTCCGTCATACCCTGCAACCCGAAATGACCTGGTCTACCGCCACGCAACACAACCGGATCAATACCCCTGCCGTTGTCCACAACAGTAAGGACAACGCCTTTCGTATAGCTAATTTGCACCTGTATCCGACTGGCTCCTGAGTGCTGATACGCGTTTCGAATTGCTTCGTATCCGATGCGATAAATTTCGTCGCGCATAATCGGATGGACTTGAGTCGTCACGCCGTGAACAGTAAATTCAACCTGCATCTGAGTTTTGATGGAGCATTCATCGATTACTCGCTGAAGATCCTCTACCAAATCGTTCTTCCGACTCATGGACAATCTCAACGAAGTAATGGCAGCGCGCTCCTCCTCGATCGCGTGGCCCAGGCAAATCGACAATCGCTCCATTACGCGGTGCAGATAGTTAGCTTCGAGAGGTTCGTCTAGCGCGACATCCGCAAGCATCTTGCTGCCCTCAACAGTTTGCAGCATGGTGTCATGTAGCTCGCGGGCCAAACGGGTTCGTTCGGCCACGCGTTCATCAAACCGTGCGTTCATTGCGGACGCGATCTGATGGAGCCGTATACGGTGAAGAGACCACACAACCATTGCTGTCAGTACAACGCATAAAAGGCGGAACCATGCCGTTTGATACCAGGCAGGAAGCAAGCTGAAATCCAGCGCGGCGCCTACTTCATTCCAAACGCCGGCGTTGTTGCAGGCGACGACTCGAAATCTGTACTTTCCAGGAGGGAGGTCGTTGTAAAAAGCCTGTCGACGCGTTCCAGCATCCTGCCAATCTGCATCATGATCGACTAGCCGATAACGAAAACGAACCTTTTGTGGAGACACATAGCTAAGTGCCGTGTAGTCCACTTCGATGTCGCGCGTACGAGAAGGTAGAAGAAGATTGGGCTGAGCTAAATAGATACGCCTGTCGGCGATGATTCTTTCCACATGGACAGGTGGAGGGATATGGTTTTCCGCCAGGTGTTGAGGATCGATCATTAGCAATGCAAAACCGCTACTAAACCATAACCGCCCGTCAACTGACGTAGCGCCGGCGTTGAACGGCGCGACACCGGTCTCTAGGCCATCCAATGCGTCGAGTATAGTGATCTGTACCTTGCTATCTGGTTTTAGCCACCATCGATCAAGTTCACGTTTAGCAACTTTGATTAATCCACACTGTGCATTGAGCCACAGCCCTCCCTCGCTGTCGAGCGCCATGGCATTGATGCGATCACAGGGAAGTCCATTCCGGACAGTGAGTGTCTGTTGCCTACCGTGGCCCCACGCAATGAGACCGTACTGCGTGGCTCCAAGCACATCACCATCCTTGGTTGTCAGGAGGTCCCTTACAGTACTGCCTGATCCGTGACGAAAGGTGAAGGTCTCCAATTTCCCGAGACGATATCGAGCCAAATCGCCCGTCCATAGTCCCAACCAGATCCCGTTCTCTGCGTCGGCCGCGAGACTTTGAGCAGTTGGTATCCGCGAGACTGGTATCACATCAAGGACTCGCATATTTCGTATGCGAAGAAGCCGCCCCTCCGAGCCGCCTCCCGCCTCAGCCCAGATATTGTGATCCGTATCTTCAGTGATAGCGTGAATCAATCCCGTCGGACTCTTGTCCGGCATGTCGACCAGACGAAATCTCCCGTTTTGATAGACCCTGAGTGTATTGTCGACTCCAGTCCATAACCGTCCCATATGGTCCTCGACCATGGCGGTCACCTGGGTTCCTGGCAGCCCCTCCCCCATGCGAATTGACCCCAGGGCGCCGTCGCGCCAAAAATTCAGTCCCTCCGCACTTCCAATCCAGACGGTGCCATCGCGCGAAGCGGCGAGGGAGTCGACCTCAGTACCAGCCAATCCCTCGTGCGTCGAGTAGGTGGCCACCGACAAGTCACGGAAGTTGTCCAGGCCTCTTGTAGTGACGGCCCAGATGTTTCCCTCGCGGTCCTCATAAAGACTCAGCACACTATCGCTGGAGAGCCCATCGGCTTTGCCGAAATGATCTACCTTGTCGCCTACAACACGATAGATTCCGTCGCGCGCTGTGCCGACCCACAGGCTCCCCGCGTGATCAAGCAACAGTGTGAGTACCTCCAGTCTGGACCCATCGAATTTGCCCATGACAAAAGGTTTCCAGGTGTCGTTGGCCAGACGCAGAAGTCCCAGACCGGGCCCTCTCACAGCCGTTCCAGCCCAGGGTGGTCCGTTGAGGGGGAAGGCAAGGGACACCACTCCTCCTTGACCCACATTCGATCTCAACCCATTGAGTGCGTAAAGATGGGATGCGCGCGGTTTCCATCGAAGAATTGCGGTGTCGCTGCCTATCCAGATATTTCCGTAAGCATCTTCTCCTATCGACTGGCCGCGGTCTCCATTAAAGGGAATCTCATCGGCTTTCCCATAGCACTGCAATTTGGAGTCGATGACGCGACAAAGCGATCCCCGGGGTTTGTCGAGGGAAAAATGCGGAACCCACACTTGTCCGTGTTTGTCTTCGAGGATGTCGCCGATCATTCCCGGCGTATCGTCATAATTCGTGAGTTGGCCATCCTTCCAGCGGCTCAACCCAACTACCGTTCCTATCCATAAACTTCCGTCGCGTCCACCTAGGAGTGAGTGGATCCGTGGTGAGGGCAGCTGTTGATTAGAAGAATTGATGGCGGACCATGGCACAAATCTCGTGCCATCGAATCGTATGAGGCCATCGGCTGTACCGATCCAAATATAGCCATCAGCAGTTTGCGTAATTGCTTCGGGCCCACCGCTGAAATAGCCTTCCCGCATCCCCCATGCAGTGTGTGCATACTGCGAGATACGGCGGTCTGGATTGAGCGCAACTATAGTTTGTGTCGAGAGCAGTACGCAAACCAAGCATAACGAACTTGCCCTTGCGAGATTCATTGATATATTCACTCTTCGCAGGGAGCAGCCCCAATCTCGTTAACAGCCAATCAAAACTGAACAGCCAAACCCTACGTTCTGTCGATAGACCTTCAACATTAGTCTCGTTCCCAACGTCTCGATAACATCTGAATATGCTATGCAGAAGCTATAGAAAACTTGAGGTTGGAAATCAAGTTTGCAGCAAACCGCGACGAATGGCGATCGAAATGGCGTGGGCACGATCATGAGCACCTAATTTGTCCACAATGTTTCTGATGTGAAAATTGACTGTCGCCTCTGAAATGGCTAGTTTGCCAGCAATTTGTTTATTGCGATGCCCTTCGCCGATTAGGCGAAGAACTTCAAGTTCGCGGACGGTCAGGTTATCCTGTCCGAACTGCGTGGCAAACCGAACGGCGATTTCTGGCGGAACGTACCGGGCACCACTGTGAACGGATCGAATGATGGCAACCAATTCGTTCTTTGGCGTGTTTTTGAGAATATATCCTGCGGCGCCCGTGCGGAGGACGCGTTGTATTTCAGTGTCGTTGTCCGAACTGGTGAGGACTATAACGCGAGCCTGAGGAAACTCTTGCAGAATCGTAATGAGAGCATCGGTACCGTTTCCATCAGGAAGCTTAAGATCCATTAGTGTGATGTCAGGTCGGTGGCTCCGGAATGCGGTCACAGCATCGGCGGCGTTCATTGCCTCTGAGACAAGAAGCATATCGCGCTGCGAGCCAATGACTGCTGCCAAACCTTCGCGAAAAACCGGATGGTCTTCAACGCTAAGAATACGAATTGGGTGACTAGATGTCAGGAGTCCCTCGCAGGATATTACGTCTGCCGATTTTGGAAGTCCGCGACTTCTCGGCCTGCACTCGTAACTCAACCCTGAAGCATAGCGCAAACCCCAACATACTCAAGAGAAACTTCGAATCGAAATGGAAAATATATTAATAGCAAGAAATGATCGCCGTCAAACAGCCGTTCAGGTCGTGGCTCATAGCCATTATCACCTCCACTCTAGCCCGCACCCCATCCGAGTACGCCTGCACCCTTCAGCGCACCGAAAAAGGCCAGAATGGCATCATGGAAGCGCCCACTCATCATCCGAATGCCGCCGAAGATCAGACCGCCAAAATAGATGACAGCGCCCGCGTCAATGGTGAACGTCTGGGCTGAACCTGGCGGCGCGACACGACTAAGAAAATCTCGAGCTTCTGATCGAGACCATCGGTAGAAAGAGACACATCGGCCTAATTGCTGACAGAAAGCAGGTTTGGAGCTTACGTCCTGGCTCATAGGAACGGGAAGAGATCTCGCTCTAGCCAGCTCAGAACGCGTGCCGCATGTCCCGGCGACCAAACCTCAGCCCGCTTGGCGTACCATTCCCCGGCCGACCTTTTCGAAGGTCTCTCCGGATCGCTCCACCAGCAGCAGCTTTTCTTTCTTGCGCTGATATACAGGGTCCACGCCAGTGCTTAGAAGCTTACGAGCCTCGTCACTGCGCAAACGCGCAGCCTTCAGGTTGATCTCCGGATACACACCGATTGCCAGAGGCCTTTCTTTGCCCTATGGTGGTACTTCCAGCGCCGGTAAGTTCCGCCAGTTGGAAAGATTTTGAGATAAAGGCCGCGCCCATCAAAGAGCCGCGTTTTCTTTCCGGGTTCTGGCCTGAAATTCCTGATCTGCTCGGTCAAGAGACATGGGACACCTCGTAGGGAGGATTGGAGAACCACTCTGGAGGCAACTGCGCCAGGTTCCCCAAGAGGTTCCCTCAAACGTCGCGACCGGTAAAAAACGCAGTCGGACCTACTCGGACGTCTTTGTGAAGAAATACCAGGTTTAAGAGATTTTATGGACGTCTAGGGCTTCTTCGGAAGGTGTATTGGTAGCGCTAACGGGAATCGAACCCGTGTTTTAAGATTGAGAATCTCACGTCCTAACCCCTAGACGATAGCGCCACACTTGCGGGGAAGGCCACCTCTGGTTCTCACTGCGAACCAGCTTAGCCACTCATCTAATTTAACAAAAAACAGGGCTTATGCCAAAGTTACCACGGCCCAGAGGATCATGTGCCGAATCATCAGGAGAAGCTAGATTCCTAAACGCCGCACTTCATCGTTGTAATACTTGCGGTAAAGGATGTCCCACTCCTGGGTGCCTTCCTGGATGATCTTGCGCTGCGAACTAATCTTGAGCCGTGCTGCCTGATCGATCTTGGTCTCTTCGGCGAAGAGTTGTTCGAGGGCCTTACGAGCTTCCTGGCGGATGGTATTGCGATCTTCGAGGAAGTCCACCTGATCGATCTCGGCCAGGGAATCTGCAACTGTGTGGGCCAGCTTATTGAGCTTATCGCGAGAGATTCTCATAGCACCGCCTTGTATTTGCGCGCCAGCTCGCCTTTGACCTTTTTGAACATCTCCGCATACTGTGCGCCGGACTTGAGCATCTCCTGCTGATACGCCTCAAGGATGATGCGAACTTCGTCGTTGATGCGGTCTTCAAGGGAAAGTTCTTCGATCATACCGGCTGTCACGCGCTCTTCAACAAGAGCGGCCTGGTCGGTATGGATCATGTTGGCGTCGACGAGGTGTTTCACCGTGCGGCGCGCCAGATATCCGATGTATTCGCGGGAGAAGATCATTGACTGAGCCTTCAAGATACCACATTGAACCCTATCTTGTTCCAGCCCGAACTACTTGCAATCCACATACGGTTTACAAATGATCTATCGGTTGTGGCCGATGCGGACAATTTTTGGCTGGATTGGGCCTTCTTTCCACAGGCGGAGAAGACACAATTGCTCCAGGCGGCCCAATTACATCTGAGACAATGAAGAACAACCTATGGAAACCGATAACCTGGTACTGCTAAAAGACGATATGGTGGCGTTTATTGAAGGGCACGGCCTGCGCCGTCTGCCTGGATATGTCACCGAAGATATCCCCGCGATCCTCTGGGAGAATGAAGACAACCCCGACTCCTGGAAAGATTTCGTCGAGATGGCCAAACATACAGGTGCCCTGTTTGTGACCATCAGCGAAGTGCAGCTCGATCGCGAAGAGCTGGATGAACTGGTGGAAGAGGCCAGCGAACTCAATTTCCCGGATGAAGAAGCAGCCGAGTTGGTCGAAGCGCAATGGCTCTTGAAATACGCAGGTAAAGTTGGATATATCCAGCTTGGCTTTGTACATCAAGGCGTAGTCTTCCTGCATGAAACGACCACGGAATGGTACGAGCGATACCAGGAGTTGCTGGAAGGCATTGAGAGCTTTCAGGACATCGTGATCGACGATCCTGATGGTGACTCGGAAAACGAGTGAGTACCGGGTTGCCTGTAGTTACGGCCACTCTCCCTACCTTGCACCAGCGCTGGCAGCTTACTCTGCCTCATCCTGAAGAGGCTGCCGCGCTTGCTGCCTCAGCACATATTCCAACGGTGATTGCCGAGTTACTTATAACTCGCGGCATTCACACTGCTGAGGACGCAGCACGCTTTCTTAATCCCGACATCAATCAACTGCATGACCCGCTTCGAATGCTGGGCATGGATGTAGCTGTAGCGCGCCTGCAGAAGGCCATTGTGAGCCGCGAAACCATCCTGCTGTATGGGGATTACGACGTCGATGGCACGACTGCCGTTGTGCTGCTCAAAACAGCTATTGAGATGATGGCTGGCGCCGATGGATGTCAGGTTCGCTTCCATGTGCCGCACCGGCTTCGCGAAGGCTACGGACTGCAATCCTCTGTGCTGGAGCAGGCATCCGCTGAGGGCGTCAGCCTTGTCATTACAGTCGATACCGGCATGCGCGCTTTTACTGAAGCGGAGACAGCACGCAGGCTGGGCCTCGATCTGATTATCACGGACCATCATCTTCCTGATGCAGGCGACGCTATTCCTAAAGCGCTGGCGATTCTGAATCCCAATCAGCCCGGATGCGAATATCCGGAAAAATCTCTATGCGGAGCGGCCATTGCTTTCAAGCTTGCGCAGGCTCTCCTGGAACGGTGGGATGCTGCGCGAACGCACAGCAAGATTGTGCCCTCGTTTCTCAAGATGGTAGCCCTGGCTACAGTCGCGGACGCGGTGCCTTTGCGCGGCGAAAATCGAGTGCTGGCTGCGCTGGGGATACGCGAATTAAGCCGACCTGCGGGGGCGGGACTCCGCGCATTGTTTCGGGCTGCGGGACTTGATCCAACGACGAAAGCGCTGACGAGCTTCGATCTCGGATTTCGGCTGGCTCCGCGGATCAACGCAGCAGGCCGGATGGATGTAGCTGCGGAGGTCGTCGAGCTATTTACTACGCGTGATTTGGGACGAGCCCAAACGTTGGCTGAAAAACTCGAGCGGCTCAATACGGAGCGTCGCGAAACAGAAGCCGAGGCGTTGAAGAATATTGAATTCCGGCTGGCTGCCGAGGCCAGGCTGGCGGATTGCCGAATGCTTGTGATGGCTGGCGACGGATGGCATCGTGGAGTAATTGGGATTCTCGCATCGCGTGTGGTTGACCGCACTGCCAAACCGGCAATTGTGGTGAGCATCGAAGACGGCGTTGCGTATGGATCGGGACGCTCCATCGATGGTTTTCCGCTGCTGGAGGCCATTGAAACCTGCGCCGATCTCTACACCCGATTTGGCGGGCATGCCTTTGCGGTAGGCTTTGCAATGCCTGCGGAAAATCTGCCCGAGATGGAGCGTCGCCTGCTGATCTTTGCCGCGGAAAAACTCGCTGGGCAAAATGCCGAGCATGTTTTGCGTATTCACGCCGAGTTGCCACTGGACCGCGTCACACCTGTTCTAGGCGGATGGCTGCATAAGCTGGAGCCGCTCGGGCATGGCAACGCGGAACCTGTTTTTCTGGCGAGAAATGTGCGGCTGGCCGGGTCGGTTCGCTTGATGAAGGAACGACACATTCGATTGATGCTGACGCAGGCAGCGCTCGCGCAAGGATCACCTACTCACAACTCTTCATCAGGGGCTTCGATACAGGCCGTGGGGTGGAATCTTGCTCGGCGCGCTGAGGAATTGAGTTTGCAAGCCGGAAGCCTCATTCATCTGGCATATCGCATCCGCGAGAACGACCACCCGCAATATGGCGGATTGCAGATCGAGATTGCCGGAATGCAATTGACAGAAGAACCATAAGCAGAAACGCGGCCTCCCTGGCTAATGCCTCGGAGACCGCGTGTACTGTTGCCACTCAATTACATTGGCCTATTCGTATCTGGCCCATTGAGTTTAGCGGCCATGCATCAGATGATCCACTCCGACCTGGTAGCCGCGCTCAAACCCATGACGATAGGCGTCGCGGTCGCGTCCGTGTACCGGTGGATGACGGAATTCGTCACGATTATGGACATCGGGACGACGGTGATTTTCAAAGTCTTTACGGGCACCTTCGATTCCATCGTGGAATCCACGCCGGGAAATTTCATCCAGTTCTCCCGGAGGCGCATCCCAGCCACGTTCCTGCGCATAACCAGCGGGTAACAACGATCCTGATGTTCCAAGCGCTACAGCGCCCTGAGAGCTCATAACTACAGCCGCCAATGCAGCGGTCATCCACATACCCGCAATTCGTTTCATATTTCCTCCTAGTGCATTTTCTCCAGTTATCAGATAACCAGACAGTCCGAACCGGATGCCTGACTGATCGGGTTCCCTAAAGATGCAGGCGATGCTCTATGCCCACATACTTAGGGATGAAAAAAGCAGCTCACGGGTTGGCCGTGAACTGCCAGGAATACAAGTTACAAGTTAGCGACCGCGAGGCTTCTCGTGCTCCGCGGGCCTCGGAGCTGGACGCGACTGCGGTGCAGGGCGAGACTCGGGGCGGGCTTGCGGGGCTGGGCGCGACTGTTGCGCAGGACGCGATTCCGGACGAGCCTGCTGCGCGGGCCGTGCCTCAGGACGTGGCTGGGTGACTGGCCGCGACTGCTGCGCCGGACGAGCTTCCTGGGCCTGACGGGCTTCAGGACGGGCTGCTGGGCGGGCTTCAGGACGATTTGCCGCTCCCGGCCGATCGTTTCCACCACCCCTGTTCGGGGAAGCCAGCGGACGCGCTGCTGCTACATTTGCGGGACGACCGCGATTAGCAGAGAAACGCTGCTGCGGATCGCGAGCTGCCGCCTGGAAGTGCTGCTGCTGGATCGAAGTTGCACCTACATGCCGTTCGTTCGACGCTATCCGTTCCTGCGGAGTAGCCTCATGCCGAATGCCGCCGGGACCGCCTGAGAATGCAACACGCCGGTCATTCACGATCGTGTTGTTGCGAACGATCGTCTGGTTGATATACGTGTTACGAATCACAGTCCGATTCACGTTCACAATGGCCGTGTTGTAAGCGAAGCGACCACCACGCCATTCGCCACCGGCAAAACCGATACCCATGTAGCCAAAGCCATAGTTCACGCCACCGTAGTAGCCAACGTGGGAGCCCCAATAGCCGTCATGGAAGAGGTAATGGCCACCTTCCCAGCCCCAATAAGGAGGCGTCCAGAGCGCACCGGCATAGGGGGATGGAACCCATGCACCAGGAATCCAGTAGTAGCCATCGGGACCGTAGGCCCAGTAACCGGGAGTCCACATCAAACCATCTTCAGGGCATGGAGGCTGCACATAAACGGGCAGTACCGGCGGAGCAATACCGATACTAATAAACACACCGGCAAATGAAGATGCCGGGACGACGCTGATCAGCATCGCAAGCAAGAGTAAACGCAGTGAGCGAAGAGCTTTCATAAATCCTCCGAACCGTTCTTGGAGCGTTCTAGCTTAGAGCATTCTAGCTACCGGGGGAGCAATTCCGGAACTGAAGGCCAGTTGATCGACGACTGTCACCACTACAACAGTCAACTTACAGCTTTAGGAACACAGTGGATATGGAGAAGTTGTCCGACACGGAATCAAAAACTGATCGAACATTCCCAATATTGAAGGTAACTTCTTTGGAATCTGCATCTATCATTCCTTAATTGCTTTTACGCCTTGAACCGGAAGTGGAAGATATCTCCATCCTGCGTAAGATAATCGCTGCCTTCCAATCGCATACGGCCCATTTCTTTAACCGCTGCTTCTGAGCCAGCCGCAACAAAGTCCGCATAGGCAATGGTTTCGGCGCGGATAAACCCTTTTTCAAAATCAGAGTGGATAGCTCCAGCAGCCTGAGGTGCTTTGGATCCCTTCTCGACGGTCCACGCATGCGTTTCCTGCGGCCCGACCGTGAAGAAAGTCAGCAGGCCCAGCAGCGCATATCCAGCGCGAATAACCCGTGCAAGACCGGTCTCCTCAAGCCCCAGGGACTGCAGGAATTCCTTCTTCTCCGCTTCCTCGGCAAGCTGCGAAACCTCTGCCTCAATCGCCGCCGAGATGATGACAGCCACGGTACCCTGTGCCTTAGCGAACTCCGCAACCTTTGCGGAATATGCATTCCCCGTACCTGCCGACGCCTCCTCAACATTGCAGACGTAGAGCACAGGTTTGGAGGTAATCAGGCCAAGCTGATGAAGAATCTTCTGCTGCTCCGGAGTAAGCTCTGCGGCGATAGTACGCGCGGACTTCCCTGCCCTCAGCGCTTCGAGTGCGGCCTCCATCACAGGCAGTTGCGCCTTGGCCTCATTGTCATTGCCTTTGAGCTTTTTCTGGGTCGCGATCACTCGACGTTCCAGGCTGTCGAGATCGGCGAGCATCAGCTCGGTTTCTACAGTTTCGGCATCGCGAACGGGATCGATGGAGCCCTCAACGTGCGTCACATTGCCATCGTCGAAGCAGCGCAGTACATGCGCAATCGCGTCCACTTCGCGGATGTGCGCGAGGAACTTATTGCCCAATCCCTCACCGCGTGAAGCGCCGCGCACCAAGCCCGCGATATCGACAAACTCAAGCTGGGTTGGAATGATCTTTTTCGACTCGGCCAGCTTTGCCAGCACTTCAAGTCGCGGATCAGGAACCGCAACGCGACCTACGTTTGGCTCGATGGTGCAGAACGGATAGTTGGCAGCCTCGGCTGCGGCAGTCTCGGTAAGTGCGTTGAATAGAGTGGACTTGCCCACGTTCGGCAGACCGACAATTCCGCAATTGAATCCCATGCTTCATCCTTGCTTCGTACAAAAAGTGTCCGCACTGACAGCGGCAAAGGCTGATTCACAAAATCCGCCTTGTCCATCATAAGCGGTTGGGATTACCCATGCCTCCCGAACGATGACGACGGAATGGTAAACTCCAGCCATGCAGCCGCAATCGCAGCGAGGGTTTTTCATCACATTTGAAGGCCTCGACGGCTCGGGAAAGACGACCCAGATCAAGCGCCTGACCGCATGGCTGGCGGCTAGAAACATCGCTCCCGTCGTGACCCGTCAACCGGGTGGTACGGAGACTGGCGACCGCATTCGCGCGCTGCTGCTGGACTCAAAATCGACAGGACTATCTCCGAAAACAGAGCTTGCGATGATGTTCGCTGACCGTGCGCAAGCAATCGAGGAGATCATCGCCCCTGCATTGCGAACGGGAAAGATCGTTGTCTGCGATCGCTTCACAGATTCAACCGAAGCCTATCAAGGGTGCGGACGGGAACTGGGTTCGCAGATCGTTCTCGAACTGCATCGGCTCATCTGCAATGATCTGCGGCCTGATCTGACGATATTGTTGCTGCCCGACCTCGCCGCATCCCTCGCACGCGCTCGCCGCCGTAATACGCATCAAACCTCGGTGACAGGCAAGGACGAAAGCCGATTCGAGCAGGAGCAGAACTCGTTTTTTCATCGCGTCTATACTGGCTACAAAGCCATTGCGGCGCGCGAGCCTGATCGAGTTCTCGTAATTGAGGGCGATCTCACTGTGGAAGAAGTTCACGCTCAAGTCACACGAGCAGTAAGTTCGATGCTGCGGCAGATGAACCTGATTTCGTCGTAACTCAATCCGTCTTTAGCTGATCGGAAAGACCAAGTAAGTCTATGCCGCTTAAAGATATTCCGACGACCAGCAATCCAGCGGTAATAGCCAAGGGCAAGTACCGGTTTCCGCCCGGATTACGCTGGAATTTGCCGTTTTATTTCCTGCGCAGATTCTTTCGCCCAGGCAATCCCATTCTGCTGTTTGAATACCTGTCGAAGTTTGGCAGGGCGGCGCACTATCGCCTCTTCTGGCATCACATTCTGCTACTGAATGACCCCAGCGACATTCGCGAAGTCCTCGTGGACAAAGCGCAGTTCTTCATCAAAGAACGCACGCAGAAACGGATGAAGATCCTGCTTGGCGAAGGGCTGATCACATCCGATGGCGAGACACATAAGAGGCATCGACGCATTGCCGCACCGGCCTTTCATCGCCAGCGAATTCAGGCTTATGCCGAGACGATTGTCAGCCATGCTGCGGCAATGCGCACCCAATGGAGTAATGGAAAACAGTTCGATGCAGCTTCCGAAATGATGCGTCTGGCCCTGCAAATCACAGCGCGAACGCTATTCGATACAGAGGTCACGGCGGAGATTCACACCATCAACGATGAAGCAAATGCGGTGATGGAAATATACAACGCTTTGACCGCTATGCCCAACGCGGAGTTGCTGCTCAAGCTACGTGTACCGGTGCCGGTACTGGTCCGTTTTCGCAAGTCGAAGAAGAGGCTCGATTCGGTAGTGGACTCAATGATTGCGCGTAAACAGGCAGAGATAGCAAAAGCGAACGCAAAGAACCGCGCTATTGGAGGCGACTTGCTCTCAATGCTCATTGCTGCTCGCGATGAAGAAGCCGGTAGCAATAGTCTCAACGCCAGCATCAAAACCGGACTCTCTGCATCTGAACTTCGCGATGAAGTGCTCACAATCTTTCTCGCCGGATACGAGACTGTAGCCAATGCGCTTTCGTGGACATGGTTACTGCTCGGCCAAAATCCCGAATCAGAGGCGCGCCTGCACGCTGAACTCGATACGGTGCTCCAGGACTCCTCAGGGCAGCCCCGCTTGCCCACGCTTGAAGACTATCCGCGACTGCCATATACCGAGATGGTGGTGGCGGAGGCCATGCGACTCTATCCGCCAGCATGGGCGATGGGGCGGCAGGCTACGCAGGATATCGAAATTGGCCCCTATCGCATCCCTCGCGGAAGCTTCGTTTTCTTCAGTCAATATATCGTTCAACGTAACCCGAAATATTTCCCGGATCCGCTTGAATTTAGGCCTGAGCGCTTTACTGCAGAGGCCAAAGCATCGCGTCCAAAATTCGCTTACTTCCCTTTCGGCGGCGGCGGACGCCAATGCATCGGCGAATCCTTTGCATGGATGGAAGCAGTGCTCGTACTTGCCACACTGGCTCAACGCTGGCGCTTGCGCATCGTCGAGAACCAGCCAATCGAGTTACAGCCAAAGATAACTCTTCGACCAAAATTTGGCATACAAGTTATCCCGGAACTTCGCAGATGAATTCGCGATTCAATGAGGAGTGTACTTGCTCGATATGGCCGCAGATGACTACACTCGGTGAGCATTCTGACTGACATCTGGAAGGGATCGGAAAGACAATGGATAAGAGGCAATTCTTGAAAACTTCGAGTGCAATCGCGACCGGTGCTCTGCTTTCGCGCGTGGCCAACGCAGACACAGCCTCATCCACGGAGCCAACTGCCCACGAAACAAACTGGGCCGGTAATCTTCGCTATCATGCCGATCATCTCTTCGCCCCCAGGAATGTCGATGAGGTGCAGCAGACGGTGCGCAAATGCGCCAAACTACGCGCGCTTGGTTCACGACACTCGTTCAACACGATTGCCGATAGTCAATCGAATCAAATCTCGCTTGTCCATCTCGATTCGATTGATCTGGATGCGCAGGCGCATACGGTCACGGTGGGCGCTGGCGTTCGCTATGGAACGCTTGCTCCGGTTATCGACGCCAAAGGTTTTGCGGTGCATAACCTGGCCTCACTGCCTCATATAACCGTTGCCGGTGCCATTGCCACGGCCACACACGGCTCTGGAATTAAAAATGGTAACCTCGCCACGGCAGTTCGAGGGCTGGAGATTGTCGACTCCTACGGGAACGTGAAGACATTCTCCCGTGAGAAAGATGGCGAAGATTTTCTCGGCTCTGTTGTTGCACTCGGCGCGCTGGGCATTGTGACCAAGGTCACGCTCAATGTACTGCCGCGCTTTGATATGACACAGGTGGTTTATCGCAATCTCTCCATCAATGAGCTGGAGCATAATCTCGAAACGATCATGGGTAGTGGTTACAGCGTGAGCCTGTTTACCGACTGGCAAAACCACAAGATCAACCAGGTCTGGATCAAGCGCCGTGTCAAGCCCGGCGAACATCACGAGATCGCGGCAGAGTTTTACGGGGCAAAGCGCGCCACAGAGAACATGCATCCCATCGATGGTCATTCCGCGGTGAATTGCACCGAACAGATGGGCGTTCCAGGCCCCTGGTATGAACGGATGCCGCATTTCAAGATGAACTTCACTCCCTCAAGCGGAGCCGAGTTGCAGACGGAGTATTTCGTATCGCGCGATCGCGGTTATGAAGCGATCCGGGCCGTGGAGGAGCTGCGTGACAAGATCACGCCACACCTCTTTATCACCGAGATACGCGCCATTGCAGCAGACAACCTTTGGATGAGCATGGCTTATAAACGTGACTCGCTGGCGATCCACTTCACATGGAAGCCCGAGACGCCGGAAGTCCACGCTGTTCTACCGCTCATTGAGGAAAAGCTCGCCCCGTTTCAAGCAAGGCCGCACTGGGCAAAGGTCTTCACTGTGGCTCCGGAGCGATTGCACAAGCTCTACGAAAAAATGCCGGACTACAAAGCACTGATGCGACAGCATGACCCACAAGGCAAATTTCACAACGAGTTTGTGGATAAGAACGTCTTCAATGCCTAAGAGCCAGCCGTCAGGCACACTTTATCCGATGGCATTTCTGGTAGCCTCAAGATGTGGGCTTTCATGAATTTCTCGGTAACCCGGGCACTGTAGAGCGGCTGCGTGAAACCGTCCTGCACCAGCGCATTCCCCAGGCGATTATCCTTGCCGGGCCGCGCGGCGCGGGCAAATACACCCTAGCGTTGATGTACATCCGCCTCGTGAATTGCCTCAGCCCTACTGAAACCGATGGCTTGCCCGACTACTGCGGCGTGTGCCGCAACTGCGAGCGCATCGGTCAGGCCGCAGACCTTGAAGCCAAAGTCGTCGAAGCCGTCTCGGCACGCGAGGATCTACGCGAGACCGATAAGCGCGAGACTCGCATTCTTATCCAGCCGCATCCGGACATTCTGATTATTCCGCCCGATCCGCCGCAGAATCTCATCAAAATCGGCCAGGTTCGCCAGGTTATCCACAATGCCTATTATCGGCAGCCGGTCGAGGCGCGACGGTCGTTCTTCCTCTTTACCTCCTCGGCTTTCATGAAAGAAGCGGCGAACAGCCTGCTGAAAGTTCTAGAAGAACCGCCACCGAACTGCACCCTGATCCTGCTCACGGAAAATCCGGCGGAGATGCTGCCCACAATTCGCTCGCGAGCGATGCTGCACCGGCTCGGCGGCGTTCCAGTCGAGACTCTGGAAGAGTTGATCAGCAAACGTCGCCCCGAGTTGAAAGGCGCACGTCGCGCCCTGGTAGCGCGCATGGCGGGCGGGGCTGTTGGCCGTGCCCTCGGTTTTGACGTGGACGCTTATATGGCCAGCCGGCAGGACGCTCTGCTGGTTCTCAAAACCGCGCTGCGCGATCCTGACTTTTCTTCGCTCTTTCGCGCAACCGAGACCTATCGCGGCGGAGCCGATGGACAGGAAAAGACCCTCAACCTGATACGGGCTGCCAATAGCCTCATTCAAGATCTGCTGATGTTGGTCGCTGGCTCACAGCAACTCATGCGCAACCAGGACATAACCTCAGAACTGACCCAGCTTGCACAGGGCGTTTCCCTCGAATGGATTGACGGAGCGGCACGAGCGCTGTCTGAAGTGGAAAAAGGGATGCGCCGCAACCTGCTGCGGTCGCTCTCAATCGATGCCATGGCGCTCAGCCTTGAACGCGGATGAAAAACAACCTAAGGCAGGAAAGGTTGGACGTTAAGTACGGGCGTACCGCGATTTGGTTTAAATTGACCCTTAATCAGGGTTTAAGCCGATGAAAAGGCAACTACAAGTGCCCATTACGCATCTGTAATTAATAAGAAATTCAGATTTTCTTACTACCCCCTAAGTATTCGGAATTGTATTCCGTATATGTCTGTTGGATTTTTGCCGCGGTATTTGGACTGAGAAAGAACGCACGACAAGCGTTGTGCAAGAAAGTTATATGAGACAGATGCGTTCATCTCTCATGTCCCTACGAATACAGAGAGAGAACGAAAAGGAACGAGAATGGCTAAAGAAGTAATCAGAAGAAAAAGCTCTGCTTCCCCTGCGGCGAGGAGCGCGGGTGCTGTGTTAGATAATCCGGAAGAGCTAAAAAACGAAGTAGTAGCCAGCTCCATACCCTCCGCAACAGGGACGGGCATCGCTGTCACTACTCAGCCTCGAAAGCGCAGGTCACGGCCGACGCAGGCTCCATTTGCTCGATTCTCTGCGATCCAACCAGAGGAGGACTCATCTAACCGCCAGGCGGAGCGCTTTTATTTACAGAAGCAGATTCAGCAGCAGACTCCGATGGTGATCATTCTCGAAGACGGTGAACGAGTTCAGGGCGTTATCGAGTGGTATGACCGTTATTCCATCAAGGTGCGCGGCAAATCCCGGGTGCTGGTTTATAAATCCGCCATCAAATATCTGTTCAAAGCAGGCGAGATTGGAACGGCTCCGGAAATTTAATCCGTTGTCGATAAGATCCGGTCAGATCCCTGGAACCGGGCTTGTGTTGTAGGCAGCCTTGCGGAGGCGATCTCGAATCGCTTCCGCAATTCCCTCCCCCCGCGGCGTCGGACATACAATCACGGTGCAGCCAACGGCATCCAAATGCCGCAGTCCGGCAAAGAGCAGATGGGCCATCTCATCCGGCCGCGACCATCGACCCCAAGGAAAAATTACAACGGATTTGCTTCGAGACAGATTTTCCACGTCTTCGTTTCCCATCCCCTGAGGCAACATCACGCCGATTCGTTCTCCCGAATTAGCCTGAAAGTCTATCAGCGCAGCTAACTCTCGATCACTTCCTTCCACCAGGATCAATCGGGCGCGAGGCGCATAGTGGCGCAGACCAACGCCGGGCGAGGGCAGCGCTTCGCGCGGCCCGACTGCGAGTTCAGCTTCCGGGTCTGTCCGTTCCACAAATAACTCGACAGGGCCGGCCATTGCGCGAATCTGCTCAATGGTAATGGCGCCCGGCCTGTAGATAATCATCGGTGATACGCATGGATTGATGACTGTAGATTCAACGCCAAAATCGGTTGGTCCGGAATCCACAACAGCATCGATGCGGCCATCGAGATCGTCGAGGACATGATCTGCTGTCGTAGGGCTGGTATGGCCAAAACTATTGGCGCTAGGAGCAGCAATCGGCACCCCGGCACGGCGAATCAGCTCAAGAGCCACTGGATGCGCAGGCATGCGCACTCCTACGAGCGCACGGCCCGCTGTAACTGCATCCGGCACAGCCACCGATCGAGGCAGCAACAGGGTCAATGGGCCAGGCCAGAACGCCTTCATCAACCTCTGCGCGCTATCAGGAAGCTCATTCCCATTCACAATCCTGGCCAGCATGGGCTCATCCGCGATATGCACGATCAGAGGGTCCCAGCCGGGACGTTGCTTGGCTACGAAAATCTTCGCTACAGCGACTGGATCGAGTGCGTTTGCACCCAATCCATAGACTGTCTCCGTCGGCAACGCGACCGTCCCGCCGCCACGCAGGATGACCGCAGCCGTATCGAGCGCGGACTGCGCTTCCGGCTCCGCAAGGCGCTCTGCATCGACAATAAATCGCAGGGTTTCCATAGCTTGATTATCGCGTACTCGGCAACGATATCTTACTGCGGCATCTTACCGCAGCCCCTGACGGCCCACAGCAGGAATGTCGTATACTCACGACCTATGGCCGTAGTTGAAACAGAGATCAAATTCCGAGTAACCGACAAGGTCGATCTTGAGGCGCAGCTCTCCGCGCTCGGATTTCATCTTGTTACGCCCCGCAACTTTGAAAGCAACACCCTGTATGACACTCTGACACGCGAGCTGCGCGCCAAACGCGAACTGGTGCGCATTCGCAGCTACGCCGGACGATGGATACTCACGCACAAACGCATTCCTGACTCAGGTGTAGGCGAAGATCGCCACAAGCATCGCGTGGAAACAGAGACCGAAGTTTCCGATGGCGAATCGCTCGCCGTAGTCTTCCAATCCATTGGCCTAATGCCGGTCTTTCGTTATGAAAAATGGCGCACCGAATGGGCCGATGACGAAGGTCATTGCGTTGTAGATGAAACACCCGTCGGCAACTTTGCCGAGCTCGAAGGCACACCCGACTGGATCGACCGCATCGCCGCCCAACTCGGCATCGCACAGGAAGAGCGCATGACTCTTAGCTATGGGCGGCTCTTTGATCAGTGGCGCGAACGCACTGGCAGCACTGCGGAAAACCTCACCTTTTCTGCAGTGGGCGAAATCGTCAGTTAGCTTTCCGTATTTGCTTTTTCATTGCAAACAGGAGCAAATAAGAAGCGCGGCCAGCATGGAGTAGACTCGCATCAGAAGTCGTTCTACCCTCCATATCCAGCCACGCTCTCACGCCATCGAACTACCAGGAATGGTCTCTAAGCTTCCACTCCATGACACTTCTTGAACTTCTTCCCTGATCCACATGGGCAAAGATCATTCCGCCCAACCTTGCTCCCAGCGTTTCGCTGTGTCGGTTCACTGCTCGCCGCAGCGCCTGCAAAGCGCGCAGCCTCCAGCTCCCGATGCTTTCTGCGCTCGAACTCCTTCTCCAGCGCATCGATCGTTGTCGATGGCGCGCGTGTCGGAATCGATACTTCACGCGGCAGCTCCTTCGCCGTCTCCCGGGAAGGCAACTGCGCAGCGCTCTCGACCGGCGGAGCCGCAGGGACTTCCCTGTCCACCTTGGGAACCTGCGTCACCGGCTGACCATCGGGTCCCACAATCTGCATGCGGAACAGATACCGGACCGTATCCTCCTGGAACTTCACCATCATCGCCTCGAACATATCGAACGACTCGCGCTTATACTCCACCAGCGGATCCAGTTGCGCATAGCCGCGCAAACCGATTCCCTCCTTGAGATGATCCATCGCAAGTAGATGGTCCTTCCAAAGGCCATCCAACACGGACAACATCACCATGCGTTCGTGATATCGCATCGCCTCTGCGCCGAGAATCTCTTCCTTCGTTTCGTACTCTGCCTTCAGCTTGTTGAAGATTCCCTCGCCGAGTTCATGGCGCGTCAGTTCAAGTGGATCGAGTCCCTGATTATTCAGATCGAAGCCAAACTGTTCGATAAGCTTGCCCTTGAGACCCTTGATATCCCATTGATCGGGATGTTTGTCTTCAGGCGCAAACTGATCAAGCATGGTGCTCAAAATATTCGAGAGATAATCCTCAAGAATCAGCTCACGCTGCTCGACTGCAAGTAGCAGCTGACGGCGTAAACCATACACCGCCTCGCGCTGCTTGTTCATCACATCGTCATACTCAAGCAGATGTTTGCGCGACTCGAAGTTCTGCGATTCAACCGCTTTCTGTGCGCCTTCAATACGCTTGGAAATCATGCGCGACTCAATAGGTACGCCTTCTTCCATGCCGAGACGTTCAAGCAGTGTACTCACCCACGCCTTGGCGAAGATGCGCATCAAGTCATCTTCAAGCGACAGATAAAATCTTGACGCACCCGGATCGCCCTGACGACCTGCGCGGCCACGCAACTGGTTATCGATGCGCCGTGACTCATGGCGCTCCGTGCCAAGAATGAACAGGCCGCCCGCGGAGATAACGGCATCGTGATCCCGCTGCACGCCTTCTGCATGATTCTGGTAATACTCGTTCCACTGCGGTTCAGGCGTTTCAAACTCCTGGCCCTGGTAATAGAAACGCAGGAAGCCTGCAGGAGCCATAGGATTGATCGCGCCCTCTGCACCGCTAATGACGCGTGCAAGGCCATTCTTCACCAACTCCTGGCGCGTCATGAACTCGGCATTGCCGCCCAGCAGAATATCCGTACCACGACCCGCCATGTTGGTGGCAATCGTAACCATACCCAACCGGCCAGCCTGCGCAACAATCTCCGCTTCGCGCTCGTGGAACTTCGCATTCAACACGACATGCTTCACGCCTTTGCGCTGCAATGTTTGCGAAAGCAACTCGCTCTTTTCAATCGATGTGGTGCCAACGAGCACCGGCTGCCCCGTCTCATGCACCGTGGCGATGTCATCCGCCACAGCTTTGTATTTTTCCTTGATTGTCCGATAGACCACATCGGAACTATCCTCACGCAGCATCGGCTTGTTGGTTGGAATAACCGTGATGTCGAGCTTATAAATCTTGTCGAACTCGGCAGCCTCAGTCTCCGCTGTTCCTGTCATGCCGGAGAGTTTTTTGTACAAGCGGAAGTAGTTCTGGAAGGTGATCGTCGCCAGCGTCTGATCTTCCTTGCGGATGCTCACGCCTTCCTTCGCTTCGACGGATTGATGCAGTCCATCGGACCAGCGACGACCTGGCATCAGGCGGCCTGTGAAGGTATCCACGATGATAACTTCGCCTTCTTTGACGACGTAATCCACATCGCGTTTATACAGCGAATGCGCCTTGATACCCGTCTCGACATAATGCTTCAGATCCCAGTTTTCCGGGTCGGCAATGTTTCCGATGCCAAGCAGTTCTTCAATCTTGAACCAGCCCTCATCCGTCACGCCGATGGACCGCTGCTTTTCATCCACGACATAATCGCCGGTGAAAATCTTGGCTTCTCCCTGGCCCGGATCTGTCTCTTCTCCCAACTCAAGCTGCGGAATAATCTTGCGCACTCGCGCATATTTGTCCGTAGTCTGATCCGTTGGTCCGGAGATGATCAACGGCGTACGAGACTCATCGATGAGAATAGAATCGACTTCGTCCACGATGGCGTAATACTGGCCACGCTGTACACAGTCCTTGAGCTCGAACTTCATGTTGTCGCGCAGGTAATCGAAGCCAAACTCATTGTTGGTGCCATAGGTGATATCGGCCGCATACGCATCGCGACGCTGGCTGTCATCAAGATCATGCACGATCACGCCGACGGTGAGCCCGAGGAACTCATAGATCTTGCCCATCCACTCGGCATCACGCTTAGCCAGGTAATCGTTGACCGTGACCACATGTACGCCATGCCCCGCGAGCGCGTTCAGATAGCAGGCCAGCGTGGCGACAAGTGTCTTTCCTTCACCGGTACGCATCTCGGCGATCTTGCCCTGGTGCAGCACCATGCCACCAATCATCTGCACATCGAAGTGACGCATTTTGACAGCACGTTTACCTGCTTCGCGAACCACAGCGAAAGCCTCGGGCAACAGCTCGTCAAGTGCCGCGTCTTCTGCAGCCTTGATGGCGTCAGGATCTGTCAGGCCTTCAATACGTGCCGCAATCCGAGCGCGAAACTCGAGAGTCCGGCCGCGCAATTGCTCATCGGAAAGCGGAGCAATCTGTGATTCAAACGACTGGATAGCAGCAACTCTGGGCAACAGGCGCTTCACTGCGCGATCGTTGCTGGTACCAAAAACTTTTGTTAGCACATTACCGAACACGGCAGAACTCTCCATCTCTCAGTTTAAATGCCGCACGATTGCGCAGCGTCGATACAGGTCTCCGGGCAGAGCACAACGATAAAGCATTCCTCCATCGACGGCACAAAATAAGGCCATTGAATCGAATGGATTGAGCTGGAATCGTGCGCGTAACCCGCGTCCGAACGAGAACCGGTCCATTGGAAAACTAAGGAGCCGGGCTTCCGCTATGCTCGAAAATCCCCAGGGATGGGGACAACGGCCTGCAGGATGCAACCAAAGCAGGCCCTGAGCAAACCTCAGGCGCAGATGCCAGAACCGACAGCATCACCGGCGCAGATTGAAGCGAATGACCTAAACGGCTTGAAACATGAAAGAGATTCCCCGACCATGTCGCAAAGCTCATCCTGGTGCGCTTGCGACCAACGACGCGCAACGAAGAACTGGTTGCACTCCGAAGCGCCTCTCCCGCCGGATTGACCTGAAGCTGACCACCAGCGCGGAAAATCAGCCCACCGCTCGTGTCGCCACCAGTCTGCGCCACAGAATGCGCCAAAGCAACGTCCGCCAGAAGAACCAGCAGAAACAGTAGATACGTCGCTCGGTCAAACCTCTTCATAATCCGTAATCCGTTGTTACTAGAATACAGGATGAACTCTCCGTTATCCTCTCCGCCTTAGAACCTCTTCATAAACCTCGACATACTCGCGCGCCGGATGCGCCCACGCATAATCCTTCGCCATCCCATTCCGCATCAGCGTCTGCCAGCCAGGCTTGTCGTTGGCAAACACCCAGAGAGCGCGGTCGATCGCCCACAACAGATCCCCCGCATGGTATCCCGAGAACTTGAAGCCAGTCCCCGTCCGATTATCCGCGTTCCACTCTTCGATCGTGTCCTCAAGACCACCCGTCGCGCGAACCACCGGCACCGTCCCATACTTCAGCGAATAAATCTGGTTCAGTCCGCAAGGCTCATATCGCGAAGGCATCAGGAACATATCCGCGCCCGCTTCGACCTTGTGCGCCAGCGCATCGTCATAGCGAACCTGCACCGCGACCTGCACCGGTTTACGCTGCGCCCAACTGCGGAAGAAATTCTCGTAATACGGTTCTCCACTCCCCAGGGCAACGACGGCGAGGTTGCGGTCGGTCATCTGGTCCGCAATCTGGGACACTAGATCGAAACCCTTTTGCGTGGCAAACCGTGAAACAATCCCGATGATCGCCGTGTCATCCTGAACGCCCTCCAAACCGAAGGCGTGCAGAAGATCACGGCGGCACTCTGCCTTGCCTGCCAGATTTTCCGGCGAATAGTGGGCCGCCAGTTTGGGATCGTGGGCTGGATTCCAGTGAGCATAATCGACGCCATTAAGAATCCCGCGCAGATCCCAGTGACGCTTCCGCAGCAGACCGTCCAGGCCCGCGCCAAACTCACCGGTCTGGATCTCCTTTGCGTACGTCGGGCTGACCGTCGTCAGGTAGTCCGAATAGACAAGGCCGCCTTTGAGGAAATTGAAGGTGTCGTTCTGCTCCACCTTATCCACAGTGAACATGTCCCACGGCAGCAGCAGTTGCGGAGTAGTCGAGGGCGGGAACCATCCCTGGTAGCCCGCGTTGTGGATTGTAAGCACCGTTCCCGCAGTGCGAAGCGCTGGATCGAAGTAATACACGCTGTGCAGATAAACGGGCAGCATGGCCGCCTGCCAGTCATGCACGTGAAAGATGTCCGGAACGCCTAGCTGCTTGGATGCCTCAAGAACTGCGCGACAGAAGAGGCCGAAGCGCTCCGCATTGTCTCCGTAGTCGCCTGCCCCACTCCTCGGACCATAGAAACCGTCTCGATCAAAAAGCTCCGGGCAGTCCACAAAGTAATACTGCACTCCGTCTCGTAAACCGCCATCGACAATACCGGCGAAGCGGTTGTAATACTCGAACGGAATGGTGATCGAGCGCACGGCAAAGGTCAATTGCTCCGGCAAAAATGGCCGCACCGTGCGATAAAGCGGTATGTAAACGGAGACTTGATGCCCCAGCTTGACCAGCTCCGGTGGCAACGCACCGACAACATCGGCCAACCCGCCGGTCTTGGCAAACGGCACACACTCCGAGGCAGCAAATACAATATGCATACGAACTCTCCTCTGCCGCGAACACGCCGCATTACTCTCAGATGCGCAACCCCGGCGGACAGAATCTAAATTTTGAGCAATTCCTAAACGCAATCCCTAAACAAGGCTATTGGGGCGTAACCGATTCAGCCACATCGGACTAGCTCCCAAATGGCCCAACCCGCCAAGTCTACTACGCGTTTCATTAGGACGTAGGCAACGAGCAGACAGGACTTGCCATTTTGCATCGAACCGAAAATATCGTGAGTCTCATTCGTATGGGAAATGTATGCAACCCCCACCCGCTCGACCAGCCCATCTGGAACGCACTTCGCACCGAACATCACTCCGTAGCCCTGGGCAACCACCTCGCGCAGCGCTATCCCGCCGCCATCGGGCCGCTCAGCGGAATCGCGAATCAGGACCACGACAGCTATGAGGCCCTGCGCACCCTTGCCGGCCCCGGCGGAGTCGTCGCTCTCTTCCTTGAAGAGGAGCCAATCGTTCCTCCCGGCTGGAAAATGATCCGCGGTGGACATCTCAATCAAATGATTCTTCAACCCGACGCCAGCTTGAATTGGACCGAAAGCACGGAGCTCGAAGGCATTCGGCAGCTCAACCCAGGGGACGTACCCGCTATGGTCGAGCTGGCCACGCTCACAGAACCTGGTCCGTTCGCCGAACGGACAATCGAATTAGGAAACTTTTTCGGATTTTTCGAAGATGGTCGTCTCCTGGCCATGGCCGGACAGCGCATGCACCTGCCCGATTACGTCGAGGTCAGCGCCGTCTGCACACATCCCGATGGACGCCGCCGCGGACTCGCACGAATCCTCATGATCAAAGCCATGCAGGATATCCTCCAACGAGGCAAAACGCCTTTCCTGCACGCTTTTTCTACCAATTCCGATGCCATTCGTGTCTATCGCGATCTGGGATTCACCCTGCGCCAAACGTTCAATCTCTCCGTTCTGAAAAATGATCTTTAAACACAATGCTGAAATGCCGTGCGCCTGAAGACGCCGCCCCGTCCCGTTCCACTAAGATGAAAGATGCATATGCCCACCAAACCTAAGCTCGGGCAAAACTTCTTACGCGATCCCCAGGCTATCCAACGAATTGTGGCTGCCCTGGGCAATCTCAGCTCCCGCACAGTTGTCGAAATCGGACCAGGCAAAGGAGCCATCACCGAGGCACTCGCCTCGCGAGCTGGCCATCTGATTGCCATTGAACTTGACCGCGAGCTGGCGTGGAATCTGCAGGAGCGATTTTCCCCGGAAAAAGGCGTTTCCAACGTCAGCGTCGTTCGCAAGGATGTATTGGAGTTCGATTTTGCCGCGGCGGCCAAAGAGGCTGGGCAGCCGCTGCTGGTCGTCGGAAATCTGCCGTATTACATTACTTCGCCAATTCTGTTGAGGCTTGCAGCCCAGGCTTCTTCGCTCGAACGAGCCGTACTGATGGTGCAGCGTGAGGTTGCCGATCGCGTTACTGCCGACCACGGTTCGCGCGACTACGGACTGCTCTCGGCAACGCTGCAACTCTACGGGCCAGCCGAGAATCTGTTTACACTACCGCCGGAAGCTTTTGCGCCGCCGCCGGAAGTGCACTCGACTGTCTTCCGCTGGAGTTTTGTACCCACCTTTGCCCAGCTTGGAGTGACCGAAGCGCCGTTTATCAGCTTCCTCAAGCAATGCTTCGCACAAAAGCGCAAGACCCTGTCGAATAACCTGCGCGCTGCTGGATTTACCGCGGATGCAATTGCGAAGGCCTATACCAGCGCCGAAGTTCCAGCACAGGTTCGCGCCGAGGCGCTGCCGATCGATAAATTTGCGGCCATCTGGCGCACGCTGGTCGAGGGCTAGTCCTCAAACGAATTGCGCATCTCTAAAACAAAACCGCCGATCCCGTTGTTTCTCGGGATCGGCGATTTTGTTCTGCCTATTTCACAGAATTAGACGTACGTTTTACCTGTGCGAACCACCACCGCCATGCGATGCTGCCGGAGCTGAATGTCCACCACCACCGCCGCTGTAGGACTGGGCTCGCGGCGCAGGTGCCGGTGCAGGTCTGCTCGCCGGTGCAGATGGCCGCTGCACACTGCCTGGCCGATATGTCTGAGAGTAGCCATTTCCACCGTGATATGCTCCCGAGGATCCAGACCGGCTAACGAAGCCATTGGTCCCGTTAGTCCCATTTCCACCATGATCAAAAGCCGGACGAGGCTCCGAAGGACGAAGCGGCTCAACCGTATGCCCCGCGATCACAACCGGACCATTGCCGCCAACGTGGATTGGCCGCGTCGGAGCCCCGGCTGGACGATGATCGACTGGAACAACAGCCTGCAACGTACCTCTTGAGCCGACCGGACGAGGATGAACAGGACCAGGCAAAGGACGACTTGGTGGGTGATATCCATTCGGACCACGTCCGATACGGAAGCCCCATCCACGGCCGAAGCCGCCGCCGCCAAAACCGTAACCCCACCACGGACTGCAGCCACCGGCGCCCGCACCCCAACCCCAGCCAAAGCCGTCATAGTAATTCCATAATCCGCATTGGAAAGGCGTGTATCCCCAGCTATAACCGGAGACCCAGACATAGCCGTAACGCGGATAGAAAACCCAGTGCCCATAGCCATAGGGATCCCAGCTCGCGCCCTGTGCCTGCGCATCATACGGAGACCAGACATAGCCCTGTCCGGGAACGTTGTACCAACTACCGTTGGCATCGAGATCGCTCATTCCAACACTCGCGCCATTGCCTGCATCGCCAGAAGCTGCCGTGCGATTTGCATCCTCGCCATTCAGGAACTGGTCGCGGTCCGCATTCCAGTCGTCCCACGTGTCTGGTTCGATCTTGTCTGTCAGGGAGTAGCGAGCTGCATCTGTGGGATTCAGATCGAGATTCTGGCCACCATGAAGATCCAACTGCACAGCGGCGCCGCGCCCGAAATGGATGTCTCCATCAAAGACCGCGAGACTGCCTGGAGGCGTATCCACATTCACGCGTACGACTGCAAAATTGAGCGCGCTGAAAGACGCTGCCCCGTAATTCACTCGCAGAGCATGTGCGGATGTGCTCGGCTGCAGCTCAAAATAGGCTAATCCCTGGTTGAGAACAACTTCACTGCCAGAGTTCGTCCCCTGCTGCTGTAGAACGGCAAATGTCACAGTGCTGTTCGGCGAAAGACGGACAATACTCCCATCCTCAAACTGAATCTCAGCGCGTCCATCGTTGCCGGTCATGACCTGCGTACCCTCAAAAAGAGGCAGATTCGCATAGGCAGGATCAGCGATGACTTGGCCATCCTGCAAAACCTGCACCTGTCCTTCGACGCTGCTCAGACGGAGCGCGCGCGAATCGACGGGTGCTCCCGTATCAGCGCTGGCGGTAGCAGAGGTATTGCCTGATTCCACGTTCGGAAGCTCTGCGTTTGGAAGTTCTGCTGCGCGAAGAGTCAGCCCCGCACCCAGCATCCCCGACAACACCCCGGCACCGAGCATCAACGCAAAGATGCGAAAGCCCGTACCCGACCTGACAGCTCGCGATGCAACGGCACGATTTGTCCTACGATTGACATCTACGGCATAACTTTTCATGGAGACACTCTCCCGGGCGACTACACGCCCATAACTAAGCTGACTAAGTCGGCGATCCAGCTCCCTGCCGACGAATAAGGCTTCCTATAGTAAGACCCAAACTAAGTGCAAAAGTCGCAGAACTGCAAGAAAGTTACAATTGAGCGACATCCTTGTTATTGTGTGGCTTTCAATAACAGACGAGCCCTGGTACGTACCCGCTCAAGAACGCTTTCATCGCTGGCAATCTTCCCCAGCGTCTCGCGAATTACGCCTATCTCAAGCGCATTGCCATTGCGCGCGTTAATGGCAAGATCACTCATTGCCTGATCCAGACCGAGACGGTCATGCTGCAACAACATCTCAAGACTGGCACCGATCACGATCGTGTTTTCAACGGAGAGCAGAGAATCCCCCAATGCCTGTATCTGCTTGTCCTTCGAGTAGTTATATTCACAGCTCCCGGTGCCCTCAGGGCCTGAGTAACTCAGCCGCTTGGTTCCCTGGAACGCAACCTTGAGGTTGCCTTCGCACGGAAAGTCGAACAACTGACGTTGCCGTGCAACGGTAAATGCCTGCGCGGTAAATGCCGGACTTAGTTGGATTGCCCGATGAATTTCCCCAACCTGAATACGGTGGCTTGCAGCGTCCGTCAGATGACTCGGATCTGCATCGAACCAGCCGTTACCGTCTTCGCCGAATTTCATGACCCAGTGAGACGGCAGCAACCTGGCATTGGTAAATTCCACTTGGAAGGTCGCCGTCGGCTTTGCAGGCTGCTGCGCCCGGGATTCCCTCCCCGCGAAAAGTATCCCTGCGACGGCCAGTACAACGGCCATCTTCAGGCGAATCCGAATCTGTCTCATCGCACAGCCCCCTTAGCCGACCCCGACTTAGCCGATCCCGATCGAGGGATGGCATTCTGCGCATCCAGCGTCTGGGAGGTGTGAATATGGCAGATGGCGATCGCTAGGGCATCGGCGGCATCCGGAGGCTCAGGTGGCGCTGCCAACTCCAGCAGCCGGGCAACCATGAACTGTACCTGCTCCTTGGCTGCCAATCCATACCCCACGACTGACGATTTAATTTTCAACGGAGCATACTCCGCCAGCGGCAAGTTGAGACGAGCCGCTGAAAGCAGCGCCACCCCGCGCACCTGACCAAGTTTAAGCGCCGACTTGGCATTCACTGAATAAAATACTTCTTCAATGGCGACCACGTCCGGCTGCCACCGCTCCAGCTCAGCGGTCAGCTCTTCAAACACCTGCCGGAGACGCATTGCCATGGTCTTCTGTTTCGAGAGCCTGATCGCGCCAAAAGCTCGACAATCCAGACGAGGACGGCGGCTCGTCTCATCGGATTCAACTACCCCATAGCCGGTAATTTCAGTGCCGCAATCGATCCCAAAAACGCGCATTCTCCTGAGTTTACCCCAGGGCTACTTCTGCCCGGAGAGAGATGCAGAGCCAGCGCCCGGCAACTTGCTCAACGCGTCAATGACGATGCCGGGAGTCAGGACTTCAGGAAGCAGTGTCGGCGCATCCGTGCTGCCTGGCGCATAGAGCGCATAAGCTGGCACACCGCTGCGTCCATATGACGTAAGCACCTGAGAAATCGCATCATCGTGCGAAGTCCAATCCGCTTTCAGCAGTGCGACATTGCCCTTGCGAAATGCATCGTCCACCTGCGCAGTACGCAGAGCCACACGCTCATTGACCTGGCAGCTAAGGCACCAGCTCGCGGTGAAATCAACGAAAACCGGTCGTCCTGCAGCACGATATTTATCAACAGCGGCCTGCGACCACGGCTCCCAACGGCTGCCGTCAGCGCTCGCCTGGGCTGTGGAGCCCGTCGATACAGGCGCAGCCATCGTTTGAACTCCATAAATACAGGCTACGATTGCCAGCACCACAACCAGTACAGCGGTAAATGTAGGAATACGCTTTGCCGGCCAGCGTCCGAGAATCCACCCGGCAATGGCCAACAGGAGAAAAGTTGCCAGAAGTGCCGCGACCCCGGTTGCGCCGCGCGTCTGCGCCAGCACCCACGCCAGCCAGATCACTGTCGCAAAGATCGGAACAGCCGTCGCCTGCTTCAGCACTTCCATCCATGCACCCGGACGAGGCAGCAGCCGTGTCCAGGCCGGTTGAAGGGTCAGTGCAAGGTAGGGTGCGGCCAGACCAAGAGCCAGCGCCGTAAAGATTGCGAACGTGACAATCGGGCTCTGCGCCAGCGCATATCCAACAGCCGCGCCCATGAAAGGAGCCGTGCAAGGTGTAGCGACAATAACCGCCAGCACTCCCGTAAAGAAACTGCCCGCGTAGCCCTGTTTATTGGCAAGCGAGCCACCCGTGCTGGTCAATGTGAGGCCGATCTCAAACTGCCCGGCCAACGAAAGACCAAGGAAAAAGAGCAGTCCAGCCATGAGCGCGACGAAGATGGGCGATTGAAATTGAAATCCCCAACCCAGGGTCGCTCCTGCAGCTCGAAGCCCCAGCAGCGCACCCACCAGCACCCAGAAAGAAACCACGATTCCGGCCGTGTAAACAAAGCCGTGGCTACGCTGTTTGTGCTTCTCTTCGCTGGAGGACTGCACCAGCGAAAGCCCCTTAATAAAGAGCACGGGAAAAACACACGGCATAAGGTTGAGGATGATGCCGCCAAGAAAAGCCAATCCCGCTGCCTTGATCAGGCCCGTCGCATCTGCCGGCTTGCTCGCTGTTGAAGCCGGAACCACGCCCGGAATAGCCACGACGTCATACGCCCGTCCACCGGATAATTCAACGATTCCAGCAATCTGCGCAGGCGTCGCGCCCAGAGTTGAGTCCTTCTTGAGATCGAGAACGATGCCCGTTGCAAGCGTAGAAACCGGCTGCGGAGCTGGATTATCCAATACGCTCTGCTCTGCCGGGAAAAACTGCGCAGTCGCCTCCGGCTGACCAGTCAGAACAGCCAATCGAAAACCTGTGGGCGTAGGCGTAAAAACAGCTTTCGCAGAGGTCGGCAGCGGTTTGGGCAGAGCGGTTGTTAAACGCTGCAGGAGCCCCGCATCGCCTTTGTCTACGAGATTGAATCCTGCTCCTGCTGGCAGTATTTTGCGTTCGACTCCCAGTTCCGTTTTGCCCGGAATGCAGACTTCGCGGCAAACCAGCCAGTCAACCTTCGCGTGTAGAGTAGCCGCACCCGATTTGGCAGTCGCTGCGGCGTTCAGCGCAATCGGAAAAAGAACTTCGTCTTCATAGCCAAAGTCCATCAAAGGCCCATTTGGCAGACGTTTCGGCGCAGGAAACTGCATCGCATCCGCAGTCACTCCGTCCGGCAATGTCCAGCGAATTTTGGGCGGCTCACCCGCATCTCCCGCATTTTTCCAGTAAACATGCCAACCCGACTCCAACTTGAAGTAGAGGCCAGCCTGCGCCTGCTGCCCTGCGACCAGGTCAGTCGGTGCAACAAGCTGCACATGAACATGGATGAGGTCGGCAGAAGATGGCGCCGAAGCAGTAGGGACAGCAGCTATCGCAACCCCAGGCAGGAGCACGGCGGAAACGGCGAGTATGATACCCAAAAATCGCATCGAGACTTAAATCCCCTCGGGGGTTAAATCCCCCTTATCGGCAAAGAATGTTGAGCGTTGCCACTATGAACGTTATACGTCTGAGAATCAACTTGAGACATAGGACGTTTGCCCTGTTCACCAATAGGACGCTCTTTTCGGCCAGAGGTTTCAAGCGCGTTTGGCATGCTCACGGAAAATGCAGTCGTCCTGGATGCATTTGATGCCGCAGGATTCGGCAGTTGCGATCGCTTCGTCATTGATCACGCCATCCTGAAGCCAAAGATACGGGATGCGCAGGCGAATCACGTCCTTTACGATCTCGGGAACAAACTCCGGAGCGCGGAAAACATCCACCAGGTCGATCTTGCCACCCTCGGCTGCGATTGCGGCCTGCGCATCTTCAAGCGTCGGATAGCTGACCAGCACCTTACCGTTCGCCGCAATCTCACTCAGCGCAGGGTTGACTGGCAGAACCCGGTAGCCATTCCTGTCCAGATAAGCACCGATGTTGAAGCTGGCGCGCTCCGGCTTATTGCTCATGCCAATGACGGCAATGGTTTTAGCGGTGTGCAGCATTTCGCTGATCAATTCGTCATGGCTTTGAGCGTCATGGCTTTGGGCTGGGCTTTGCTGTTCCGTCATTGCATACTCCGTGTTTATATGTCGAGATCGTCGTCTGAATTATCCGATGCAGGTGCCGTGCCACGGCGCTTCATTAAAAGAAATCCGCGCAAAAACGGTTCGAGATAGCCATCGAGAACCTTGTCCACATCTCCGACTTCAACCTTGGTGCGATGGTCCTTGGCGATGCGGTAAGGCTGTAGGACATAGGAGCGAATCTGCGAACCGAAGTTTATCTCCAGCTTCGCATCCTCTACTTCCTTGGTAATAGCTTTCTTCTTGGCCAGTTCGAACTCATAAAGGCGTGATCGCAGCATCTTCATCGCCTTATCGCGGTTCTTGATCTGGGAACGCTCGTTCTGGCAGGTCACCACAATCCCCGTCGGCAAATGCGTCATACGCACCGCAGAATCGGTAGTGTTAACGTGCTGGCCGCCCTTGCCGCCGGAACGATACGTGTCGATACGCAGGTCTTCCGTTCGAATGTTGACCTCAATCGAATCATCGATCTCCGGCGAAACATAGACGCTGGCAAAAGACGTATGACGACGCTTGGCCGAGTCAAATGGAGAGATACGCACCAGCCGATGCACGCCGGACTCGCCCGCCAGCAGGCCAAAAGCGTATTCGCCCGTGATGGTAAAAGTCGCGGATTTGATGCCCGCTTCGTCTCCATCCTGGTAGTCGTTCATCTCGGTCTTGTAGCCCTGCTGCTCCGCCCAGCGCAGGTACATGCGCATCAGCATCTCAGCCCAATCCTGGCTCTCCGTGCCGCCTGCTCCGGGGTGAACAGTAACAATGGCGTTGAGCGGATCGGTCTCGCCCGAGAGCATGGTCTTAGCTTCGAGCGCCTCACAGAACTCGCGAAGCGAATTCATCTCTCGTTCGAGATCTGGCAGCACTTCTTCAGCGCCTTCTTTGGCCAGTTCGAAGTAAGCCTCGATGTCGCCCAGCTTGCTGACCAGCTTTTCGTCGTCCGCGATGAGCAGCTCAACGCGCTTGCGATCGCGCATGATGGGCTGGCTGGCCGCAGGATTGGACCACATGGCAGGGTCGGCGAGTTTGGCTTCAGCGGATTTTAGTTCGCGATGCAGGCGAGCGGGGTCAAAGATACTCCCGCAGGTCGCGCACAGTATCGCGGAGGGGAGCGAATGCAAATTCGAGATCGTTCAATGACGACATTTCGCTTCTAGACCTGACTTTGAATTGAGTTAACGCCGGTGCGATCAGGCGGCTTTGGACGAAGATTCCGCAGCCTTTGGATACAGCAGCATGCGTCCCGACCACGCCAGCAACACCAGAGTCAGTATGGCACAAAGCCCCGGCAACAGGTCGCCGTGGAGCGTATAGAAGGTCAATGCCGAGTTGTAAGCGAAAAAAGCAGCGAGCGAATCCACCTGGTGCCGCGGAATGCTCTGCCGCACCGTTCCATACGGATCGATCGACGAGGTGACGCCGTTATTCGTATCCCGCAGCAGCCAGCGCCGGTTCTCGATAGCCCTCATGCGGGCCATATTCAGATGCTGCCACGGAGCGCTCGTATCCCCATACCAGCCATCGTCGCTGATGTTTACCAGAACTTCAGCACCGTTACGGGCGAACTGGCGGACCTCATCGCCGAAAACCGACTCGTAGCAAATAAAAATGCCATAACGGTGAGTATTGCCATCGGCAGATTTGAGGGGAAAGCTCTCACGAGAGCGTCCGGTACTCATGTCCGGCATGTCCTGGACAATTTTGTGAAGAAAGAAGAAGGCGCTGCGAAGCGGAATATATTCACCAAAAGGGACGAGATGAATCTTGTCGTAGCGGCCAATGAACTGGCCTTCCTGCGTGATCACCGAGGCCGAGTTGTAGACCAGATACTTGCGATTAGCCGGATCGTCGTCCATGCCCACCGTACCCACAATCATCGGAGAGTGATTTGTGCGGGCCAGTGCGGCCATGCCCGTTTGAAAACGTGGATCCATCTCACGAAAAGGCGCGGGCGACTCGGGCCACGCGATGAGACTGGTCGGCGGCACAGCGGTGCAATCGATATTGGCCACTACAGGCGCCCCAGTCTGCGGCATTCCAGCGAGATAGCCCTCGCAGGTCTCGCTCGCCAGCCTCTGAAACTCAGCCATGTGACGATCCCAGTCTGGTCCAGCCCAGGCATCGTCCGTGGCAACGTCCAGGTTAGGCTGCACCAGCATCGCAACCTGGCTGGTGGCCGGGTGTTGCGGGTGGACAAGAGTACCGGCCATTCCCAAAATAATCAGCGCCACACCCAGGACGGTGCATCTTCGATTTGCCGGGAATGAACCCGCGCCGCGAGACAAAACAAATCCAGCAACCAGCAGCGCGTTTACCGCCGCCAGGACAAAGCTGATCCCATAAACTCCAGTCCAGGGAGCAAGTTGCGAAAGCCAGGCGTTGTCCACCTGGGAATAGCCGAGCAGATCCCAGGGAAACTCGGGAATCCGGGCGAGAGCAAACTCCATCGCAGTCCACAGGAACGGAATCGCAACCAGCGTCAGCCACGTAACCCCATTGGATCGAGTGGCACGATGGATAATCGCGAGTACCAGTGCGAATGCTCCGAACCAGAACCCCAGATAAAGGCTGAAGAGCACCAGCGCCAGCACAGCCAACGGAGCATTCAACCCGGCATACAGATGCATCGTTCCGTAGACCCAGTAGCAGTTGGCGCCGAACCAGAGCGCTCCGCTGAGCCAGCCCGTCAGCAACGACCAGCCAAGTTGCCACCGAATCGACCGCCCCGCCTGCGTCACCGGCAGCCTGAGCACGGCCACAACCAGGGGCACAAGCGCAAACCAGGCAAAAACCGCTCGCCACGCAGGCAACGGACCGGCAATGGGAAATGGAAGGTCCAGCAGGAGGGCAGTAAGAGCTGCTGCTGCCAGTAATCGCCAGGGTATGCCGCGCATGGGGCTGAGTTTAGCAGAGCACTGGGCAAAATTTGGTTAGGTGGGTCTTAACTTGCTAAAAGCATTTGGCTCTGGATAAGCTCCGCCGTCGGAGGATACAATGATCGGCATGGTTCTTGGTCTATTCGTAATGCACGTCCTGGAAGTCATGTTCTTTGTAGGCATGGCCGGTTCGGCAATCGTCGTCGTTATCAGCTTTATTGAAGATGCCCAGGAACTTTTCGGCGAGGATTGAAAAAGGCTTTCTCTTCAAGCATTTCCGTGCAGAATTGGTTCCTGCAACGAAACAATAGCCCCAAAGATCTCCTCAACACCACTAACTTTTGATTGACGGGCTTCAGCGTCCGCACTAGACTCACCGCTGGGCGTGTGCGATTCGCCCCCAGAAATCTGACCGGAAAACGCACCAACGGAAGTTTGAAACAGGGCTCGGACGGCCGATTTTTATTCATGGGAACTCCAAAAACTACTCACGCACCAATCTCCGATCGCGTCCGGTTGGTTGTAGCGTCTTCGGTGATGCTCACCTTTATTTCGTTCTGGCGAGCCGCCGCAATTGTTCTGAACGACCTGGGCTCCTCAGCCTTTTACGCAGGTGGCATCGCTGAGCAGGCAGTCGGCAAAGCTGCACCCTGGTTCATCCTTGGAGTCATGCTCTTCTCCTTCGCGGTGCGCGCGGTGTATGTCGAGAGCTGCTCGATGTTTACCCGTGGCGGCGTCTACCGCGTTGTAAAAGAAGCTCTCGGTGGCACCTTCGCCAAGCTGAGCGTCTCTGCATTGATGTTTGATTACATCCTGACTGGTCCCATCTCAGGAGTTTCTGCCGGACAATACATCACGGGCCTGATCAATGAAATGATCACGGAATCCGCAAAACGCGGCTGGCTTCCCGTCGCGCTTTCTCCCACTGCAACCCACCCTCTCTTTCAGTTCAACATGAATCACACCTCGGCAGTTTTTGCGGCGGCTGTGACGATCTATTATTGGTGGGAAAATACCAAGGGCATTGAAGAGTCCAGCGAAAAAGCCATGAAGGTGATGCAGATCACCACCATCATGGTGGTCATTCTTCTGAGCTGGGGTGTGTACTCTGTCTATATGCAGGGCTCGCACCTGCCGCCGCTGCCGACCGCCAGCAACATGCACTTCAGTAGCGATGCATTGGGCTTCCTGCGGGGAACACCGTTCGTTCCCGTGCTGGGACTCTTCGGCATCCTGATGGCCTTTGGCCACTCTGTTCTGGCTATGAGCGGCGAGGAATCGCTAGCCCAGGTCAACCGGGAAATCGAGCATCCGAAACTCAAGAATCTGAAACGCGCCGCAATCGTCATTGCGATTTACAGCTTTGTTTTCACCGGCGGAGCAACCCTGCTGGCCTCCATGCTCATTCCCGATGGGCCGCGTACGCATACCTACCAGGACAACCTGATCGCTGGCCTGGCAATGTTTATGACCGGCCCGGACGTCCTCAAGATCTGCTTCCGCGTCTTCGTCGTCATCGTCGGGTTTCTCATCTTATCCGGAGCCATCAATACATCCATGATCGGCTCAACCGGCGTTTTGATGCGCGTCGCCGAAGATGGTGTGCTGACGGACTGGTTCCGCAAGCCTCATAAAAGATTTGGCACCAGTTACCGAATAGTAAACCTCGTTTTCATCATGCAGATGTTCACCATTATCGTCACGCGTGGCGATGTGATCATGCTGGGCGAGGCTTACGCGTTTGGAGTTATCTGGTCGTTTACTTTCAACAGTCTGGCCATGCTGGTTCTGCGCTGGAAATACAAAGGCGAACGCGGCTGGAAGGTTCCGCCGAACCTACGCATCGGCAAGGTTGAGATTCCAGTTGGCCTGGCCTCGGTCTTTCTCGTTTTGCTGGTCACGGCTATCGTAAATTTGTTTACGAAATCTGTAGCGACCGTCAGCGGCATTATCTTTGCCGCAACGTTTTTCGTAATCTTCTCTATCTCCGAACATAGAAACAAAAAGCAACATGCCTTGACAGCACGTCAGATGAAGGAACACTTTCAACTCGACCATCAGGACGTTGTAAATCGCGAGACAGTCGATGTAAGACCAGGCAGCGTGATGGTCACCATGCGCGATGCCGCCAATCCGTTCGCGCTTAAATGGGCTCTATCCCGCACCAGCACTGAAGAACAGGATGTCGTAGTACTTACGGTGCGCATGATGGGCGCAGGCGGTCCGGAGTATCTTGGACCGGAAGATCAGATATTCTCCGAGCACGAGCAGATGGTCTTTACCAAGGCTATCTCCGTTGCTGAAAGCTTTGGCAAGAAGGTTTCGTTACTCGTTGTTCCAGCAGGAGATATCTTTGCCGCGCTGGTGCAAACGGCCAACTCACTCGAAGTAGATTCGGTTGTATCTGGGCTCTCAAGCAAGATGAGCCCCGAGGAACAGGCCTTTCACATTGGTCAGGCATGGGAAGCATTGCCCGAACCAAAGCGCCAGATGAACTTCTATGTCATCAATCCATCCGGCGAATCGAAGGTCTACTATCTTGGCCCGCATGCTCCATCGCTGCGTCCTGACGATGTTCAATTAGTGCATCGCTTGTGGCTGAATCTACGCCGCGATCCTTCTATCCAGGATCTGCATCACAGCGACATTATTACTTATGCGCTGACTCGTCTCGCCAGCCAATACGCGCGGGATAAGCAGGAAATCATCAAGGATCTGCGCGGATACAAATCGGCGGATGCCCCGTCATCGGGCCTCAAACTGGGTACGCCTGAATCTGTTCTAAGTGGCAGCACCCTGGGAACCATGGCTCCTACTTCTCCCCGGCCTCGCGGCCTAGATAGCTCTGGCAAAGAGTAGTCGGGATACAGTATCTGGAGAGTTATTCGCTATCTTCGATTACGAAGCTAGTGAAAAAATGGCTTCTTTTTCGTATAACTTTGCGATGTTACGGCAAAAGGCCTACTTTAGGGTTTACAAACCCTACCGATGTTTCATACAAAGTAAATACGACCAGTGCTCTGAGTCTGAAAATTAGTCTCATAGAGGACTGGCGAAAATCAGGAGGAAGCATGCAACTTTCGAAGATTTTGGCTGAGATTGATCTGGAGATTTCTCGTCTGGAACAGGCTCGGTCTTTACTTGCAGGGGATAGTTCTACGACCACGAAGACCAGGAAAACGAAAGCGGTGGCTTCTGGTGTGGATGCTCCCACCAAACGCAAGAAGAAACGCAACCTGTCACCCGAAGGCCGCAAACGAATCGCAGAGGCTGTTCGTCGCCGTTGGGAGTTGCAGAAGAAAGCTGCAGGAAGGTAGCATCCCCCGCAAATATGAAATTGGATAGAAGAGGGCGCGTGCATGGCACACGGCCCTCCCCCAATTTTTCGGCTGTAGATTTATTTCTGGAAAGTCTGGCCCGGCTCCCATGATTCAACCAGTTCAGGCTGCTTCAAAATTTGCGCCAGTTCCTGCGGAGTTCCCTTGAGTGGGGGAAATGTTCCCCAATGTATCGGAAGAACGATCCTGGGTTGCAGCAAGCGTGTAGCCACCGCTGCTTCCTTTGGCCCCATGGTGTAGAAATCGCCAATAGGCAACAATGCGATAGTCGGCGCGTAGATATCGTGAATAAGGGACATGTCACCAAAGACCGACGTGTCTCCCGCATGGTAGAGCACAGGACCGCCAGCAATCGTGAGAATGAATCCCGCTGCCTCTCCCAGGTAAAGTGAAACTCCGCCCTCATCGATGCTGGAAGAGTGCTTGGCATCGACCATGGTCACATCGACGCCCGGTAATTGCACAGTACCGCCGAGATTGATTCCGATAGTGGATGCAGCCCCTTTGCCGGCCATATATCCAGCCAATTCCACGATGGCGATGATTGTAGAGCCATGTTTAGTCGCGACGGGAATAGCATCTGCCGTGTGATCGAAATGCGCATGGGTTAGCAGCACATAATCAATCTTCTCTGGCAAAACAAAACCTTTAGGATATTTAGGATTGTGCTCGATGAAAGGATCGATCAGCAGATTTGTGCCGTTGGGCAATTGAACGAGCACAGTAGCGTGCCCAAGCCAGGTGATTTTGGTTCCATTAGATAAGCTCACGAATTTCTCCCTAAAATTAAAATTGATAGAACTAATTGATCGAATACATGGATGAAGCTACATGGACGGAACTAGGTGAATGGATCAAGGACAAGCAGCCCCAGAAACCGGCTTGGCAGTATGCCCCAGTGGTTAGATGTCTAACGAACGATAATCGCTTCGGAGACTCCATCTTTAGCTAAAAACTGCTTTAGGCCTGACCAGTCCGCGAAGAGGCGCTCGATATTGCGATTCGTCAGAGCACGCTGTTGCTGCACCGATTGAGCAAGCTGCAGCTCAACATCGTCCGCAGGCGTGATGTGAAAGCGATGATAAGGTGCGTGCTCCGGTTCGAGCTTCGTATGAAAAAGGGCTATCAACTGGCCACCCTGCTCCATCGAACGATGAAGGGCCTGTATAACGGGAACAACGAGAGCCTCTGGCAGATAGTCCAGAGTCGTCCAAAGCAGAATCATGTCGAAGGTGCGCCCCGAGAAGTGGAGATTCTGCTTGGAAAAGCCTTCTGTGTCCCAGACCTGCTTTCCGTCCTCATCAATTCCCTTTTGCCACTCTCCAGTAAACGCGTCTTCAATCAGATCGGCCATATAGACGCTGTGGCCAAGGCTGGTGAGGTAATTGATGTTGTTCGGAGACGTGCTGCCCACATCCAGTACGCGCAGCCCCGGCTCGGATGCAAGACGCTTGCGCAGCATGCCCCAACCGCCCGAATGGCGCGGAACTCTGGGCCCACCACCAGCATTCGCGCCGGATGAGCCCTGCCTGTCAAACAGTTTTCCGAGCATGGTCACTGCCTCCGGAGACTCCGTGGTCCGCATCTGTTCCGTCCGGAAACGAATATAGCGAAGTCTGGTTCGTCACCCAACCCGCCCTGTTAAAACAGTCCGCTGGGTTGTGCAGCATCGGCAGAGGCTGCTCCCGCCTCTGCGCCCTTGGCCGGGGTTTGCGCCTGGGTCAGATCGACCTTGCCGCGAAATACGGCATTGTCTTCAATCGCCAGTCGCAGGGCGCGTACATCGCCAATCATCTGGCATCCGGCGCGCAGTTCCACGCGGCCGGTAGCAAAGATGTTGCCCTGCACCTGCCCCTGCACAAGAACATCCTTCGCAGTCAGGTCAGCAGCCAGCACGGCGTTGGGACCAATGGTGAGCCGGCTCTCGCTGAGGCTGATCGTGCCCTCAACGCGTCCGTCGACAAAGAGATCTTCGCTTCCCTTAACTTCTCCGCGAATGAGAACAGATTTACCGATTCGTGCGGGTGTGTTATCCACTGCCATTGGCTCAATCCTCTTAAGGGTCCATCATGGATCCCTGCCCGCACTATAACAACCCCGGGGGGACATCACAAAACAGTTGCAACGACACGGCCTAAACTGCGTCTAAAAAAGGAATGTCCACACTCCCCCAGCAAACAATCTCCAGGTATGCCAAAGCGCACGCGCTGCACTCATCCGGCTACCGGAACAGGTATCGGAACATCGGACTTCTGCTGGCCATATGTTTTGGGTGGAGATTCGCCGCACTGTCACAGAACACCCCAGCTCCCGCTCTTTCTACGGCTGAAACACAGGCGCTGGTGCAGCGTGTCCTGCATACGGAACTGGAGGCGGCACAGGACACCAGCCACCCCATGCAATATCAGCTACGCAAAGCGAGCCCACGATTTACCTCGACCAAGCTGCTCGTCGAGACCAAGGATGGAGACGTCGCACGACTGATTGCCGTCAATGACCAGCCGTTAAGCGCAGAGGCTCAGCAGAGCGAAGCGGTTCGTCTGCAAGGTCTTCTCGCTGACCCCGGTCTGCAGCGGCATCGCAGGGAGCGTGAGCAGGGCGATACAGAGCGCGCCCGCAAAGTCATGCAGGCGCTACCCGATGCCTTTGTGTATCAATACGCCGGAATAGTCGACACCCCGCAAGGCCCCAGCTACAGGATGACCTTCCAACCCAATCCCAACTTCGATCCTCAGGATTTAGAAGCGCAGGTGCTCAAAGCCATGGCCGGCGAATTGTGGATTGATGTTGCCCAGCAGCGAGTTACGCGGCTGGAGGGCAAGCGCATCCACGACGTTGCCTATGGATGGGGCCTGTTAGGCAAGCTGGACCAGGGCGGTACTCTACTGCTTGAGCAAGGGGACGTCGGCAATCACCAGTGGCGCACCTTGCACATGGTGCTGGTGATGAACGCACGCGTGTTACTGAAGTCCATCAAGCTCGACACCACGCTCGAACTCTCCCAATTCCAGCCGGTTGCCAACGGCATCAGCTATCAGCAGGCAATTGAGATTTTGAATTCGCAGCAAGCCAAGCCATCAAAAGCGGGAAAATAGTCCGCAAGAAAAGAGGGACAAGCTCGCGCCTGTCCCTCTTTCGCTGGGATTCCGTTTTAGAGAATGCCGTCGTTGCCGCTGTCAAAATTGCCGTTGTCATCGGCAGTACTGTTTGAGTCGTCAAAGCTGGAGTTATTGTCAAAGTTGGACTGTGAGTCACTCCAGCTCGCATCAGAAAACTGACCGTCCTGCTGACTCGCGCTCTCGTGAAAATGGCCGCCATGTTCCCCATGCTCTCCACCGCCACCGGGAGAGTCGTAATAGTTATTCACGACCGTCTCTTCGACAGGGCGCTCGAATCCCATACCGCCGCCCATCAAACCAGGCCCCATGCCCATCCCTATGCCGGGCATGCCCCAGCCTCCCATGCCATAACCCATGCCAGGATGACCGAAGCCACCATGCAGCAGCGCTTCCACTCCCTCAAAAGCCAGTGCTCCGGCAGCAACTCCCGCAGCCGTCTGCGCTGCGGAGCGCAAAAAGCTCGGCGGCCCCGATGCGGCAGGAATATATTGCGGACCACCATAAGGCTGCCCCTGGTATGGCTGGTTAGCATACGGTTGGCCATACGGAGGGTTTTGATACTCTGCCTCAGCCTGCGGACTGTAGACAGGCTGATAAGGCGGTTGTTGAGGCAATGGCGGCGGCTGAGGGTCGCGATGGCCAAGCAGGTTTCCGAGAAAACTGGTGGCGTGAGCCGGCTGCTGAGCCTGTTGATCCAGTTGCTGCTGCAAGCGCCTTGCCTGCTCCTGCACAGCCGTAAGCTGCGTGTGCGCCTGCTCCAGGGCAATGTTCTGCACCAGCACCGATTGCGCCAGCACGTAAACAGCATCGGGATTAGGCGCAAAGCCTCGCTCCAGGAGCGTAGCCGCGTCCGGGTCTTTTTCTGTCAATTGTGTTGAATTCACTCGCTCGACGAGCGAGTTGAGCATCTGTTCTTCCTGAGAAGTCACGGATCGATCCTCCAGCGGCTGCCTGCCAGCGATTACTGGCATTGAACGCGAGCCGCTTCTCTTCATTGAGACGCAAGCCCACACTCAAAGTTGCACCGCATATAGAACTACGCCAGATCTGTGCGCCGAGTTCCAATTCGCAGAAGAGACAGCGACCTGCAAATTACACTCAGCCGACGAGTGCGTGGGCGCGAATCTCCTGCTTGCGAACCGTCAGCCGTTCGACCAGGTCGGTGCGTACTTCAAAACCGCGTCCCGGCTCGGTTGAAATCGCAATCTCACCCTGCGCCGAAACAGTCACCTCCGGCTCGATGATGTCCTCAGCCCAATAGCGCTTGGATGCGGAAACATCGCCGGGTAGAGAGAAGTTTTCGAGCGTCGAGAGAGCGATGTTATGCGAACGTCCGATACCCGCCTCCAACATACCTCCACACCAGACAGGAATGCCCCGTTCATAGGCCGCGTTGTGCACCGCAACCGCCTCGGAAAAGCCGCCAACGCGCCCCAGCTTGATGTTGATGATGCGGCAGGACTCCATCTCGATAGCTGCCAGGGCATCGCGCCGATTGCGAATCGACTCATCCAGGCAAATGGCTGTATCGAGGCGTTTTTGCAGCATGGAGTGGTAATAGAAATCGTCATACCAGAGAGGCTGCTCGACCATCAGCAGATCAAAGCTGTCGAAGGAAGCAAGATGATCGGCGTCCTTCAGGCGATACGCGGAGTTTGCATCGCAGCTTAAAGTGATTTCCGGAAAGCGTGCGCGAACTTTTTCGAATACCTTTACATCCCAGCCAGGCTTGCACTTCAGCTTGATGCGCTGATAACCGGCAGCAACCTCGCGATCAATGAGATCAAGCAGTTCCGCCACCGAAGGCTGAATGCCGATGGAGACACCGCAAGGAATCGCCTCGCGAACACCGCCCAGCAACTGGCTCAGAGAAATGCCCTTGCGCTGCGCTTCAAGGTCCCAGATGGCGTTTTCGAGCGTCGCCTTGGCCATGCGGTTGCCGCGAACTAGCCCTAAGATTCGCGGGCATTGCCCACCGTTTTCCGGGGACGTCGCAGCAAGCATCGGACCGAGTTCCTGGACAATAACCTGCCAGCAGGAATCGACCGACTCTTCAGAGAAATGTGGATGCTCTCCAGCAGTACACTCACCCCAGCCAATCAGGCCCTCGGAATGAATCTCCGCGAGCAGGACGCGACGATCGGTGGTGATTCCAAAACTGGTCTGAAACGGACGCACGAGCGGCAGATTCAACTCGCGGAGATAGATGGCATCAATTTTCATATAGGTTTAGTCCTGGCTGCGAATCCTGGCTGACAAATGAATAGCCGTCACATTTCGTAGGCAATCGATGGATAGAGATTTGGCCTCGCGATCTGGCTGACGACTATGGTTGTTCGGATGAGGAAATAGGGCGAGGATCGGGCTCGATCCACTTTCCAAGATGAAATATTCCGTTTCCTTCCGCATCGCGGGTGAAGGCCACGACGGCCAGCCCCTGAGAAAATGCCTGCTGAAAATGCAGACGATTTTCCGCCTGCACCTTTCGTGCCTGATCCCGTTGCTGATCGTCAGCCTTCCATTGGTAGATGGCGGCCGGTACTACGATTTCCTCTGTTGCAGCTTCTACTGACGCTGGAGCCCCTTCGATTGTCGCAAGTACGCGTGGGGAGGATAGCCACCACTCCGCCACCAGGCGGTCCGTGGGCAAGCCACCCTGCAATCGAGATGAGGATACACCATAAAAGTCCGGAATATAGGTACGAACTATCGCTCCGAGCTTATGAATGTTGAGAAAAGAATTTTTGATCTCCAGCGGATCGAAGGTCCACTCCATGCGGGTAAAGCCACGCGAACGGGCCTCATCTCGCTGGGCCAGCTTGAGCCGGGAGCCGATACTGCGGTCGCGATAGCCTTCCTTTACTGCCAGCATGTGCGAGTGCAGGTAGCTCTCCGGCCTGCCTGTCGAGGACTTGACGCCGGTTTTCACGCCTGGCAGCGAGAACGCGAACCCTATCAGGGATGCGGCATTTCCCTGCTCTGAAGCGTCAGGGAGATCGGTGTCGAAGGCGCCGATAACCTGCCCGCCGATTTTCTGAGCGACAAGAAAAACGCGGCGAGGAATGACATCTCCATCGCTGTAGCCCCAGACCTCAATCTGGAGATCCACGCACGCTTGCAACTCGTCAAAGCCCTGGCAGGATCGAATGAGAATCAAGAAAATTTCTCCCTGACTGAATCCATAGCTGGGTCAATAGCGGGGGCAACGGTTGAGTGAGAAGTTGAGTAGGCCTGATCCGCCAGCGTGCGCTTGGCGCCGATCCAAAGTGCTTCCAATTGCTCTGGCGCGAGTTCTGAAAGCGGGCGGTCCGTGGCCAGTTCCATCTGGCGAAAGCGCTGCCGAAAACGAACGTTCGTTCCACGCAGGGCCATCTCCGCATCGACGCCCAGATGACGGCCAAGATTAACCGCTGTGAACAACAAATCACCGAATTCCGCTTCCACTGCCGGCTGGCGCGCGGGATCGTTCGGGAGAGCCTCAGCTTCAACGATCAGCTCCGCGGTCTCCTCATCGAGCTTCGCCAGCAGATCGCGCCAGTGGCTCCAGTCAAAGCCCACTTTAGCCGCCTTGGAACTAATCTTTGCCGCCTCCGCCAGGGCAGGCTGGGAACGCTGCACCGAATCCAGAAGTGAAGCTTCCTGCTGGTCTTTGCTGGCGGATTGCTTCTCCGCGAGCTTGATCTGCTCCCAGTTGGCCAGCACTTTTGCAGCCGAACCATCAACCTGCCCATCGACATTCGCCTGATTTCCAGCAGCAGCCGACGCCTCGTCGCCAAAGACATGTGGATGGCGGCGAATCAATTTACGGTTCAGAGTTTGAAGCACGTCGGCGATGGTAAAGTGTCCTTCATCCGCAGCCATTTGCGAGTAAAAAAGCACCTGCAACAGCAAATCGCCAAGCTCTTCCTTCAGATTAGGCCAGTCACGGCGTTCAATCGCGTCGAGGACTTCGTAGGTCTCTTCGAGCGTATGCTTGCGAATCGAATCGAAGCTCTGTTCCTGGTCCCACGGACAACCGTCAGGGCCCCGCAAGCGAGCCATGATCGCGACAGATTCAGCGAAGGCTGTGGGTGCTTCTGCAGGGACAATTGCGGAAGGCTCACAAATATTGCTGGAGATTGGCTCCATAACAATACTGTAACCTGCGAGTGGGGCCAGCACGAAGCAGGTAACCAGTTCTCGAACGGCGCTGAGTTGCCTGCCGTCTATAGAAACAGCGGGAAAGTGTGACTAGAATTTTCAGCGAAATAGAAGTTGCCGGGGCGGTCTTTGCAGGATTGCTGGGTCTGGCGTTCGGCAGTTTTTTGAACGTCTGCCTCTCTCGTCTGCCCGAAGGCGAAAATATCGCATGGCCCGGCTCGCACTGCCGCACCTGCGATCACACCCTCGCGTGGTGGGAAAACCTTCCTCTCCTGAGTTGGATCATCCTCCGTGGCCGCTGCCACACCTGCCGCGACTGGATCGGCTTCCGCTATCCGCTCGTAGAGCTGGCCGTTGGACTCTGCTGGGCAGGCTGCTGGCTTAAATTTGGCCCGGCCTTATTTGTCCTTGGCGATGCACCGCACCAGCCAGCCTGGGGCATCGTTTCGCTACTCGGCTCTCTTCTGCTCTGCTGGCTGCTGGTCGCGCTTGCGGCACTCGACGCGGAGTATTTCTGGCTGCCGGATTGGGTAACGCTACCCGGTATTGGACTTGGCTTCATCTTCACATTGCTGCAGTTTCGTCCAGGGTTGGAGCATCCGATATTTTTCCTGGATGGACCACAGACGCTCACGCAAGCTGCATACTGGTCGGGTATCGGAATCCTCGCCGCCGCTGGACTCGTTCTCGCCATCCGGCTTGCCTACTGGCTGGTTCGCCGCAAAGAAGGCATGGGACTTGGCGACGCAAAACTCATGGCTATGCTGGCAGCGTGGCTGAGCCTGCCCGCAGCTTTCGAAAGCTTTGCATTAGCCATTCTCGGTGCGACGGCCTTCGCGATTGTGTGGTTTGCTTTCGCAGCAATTCGCAACCGCTCTCAGACCTCCGAAGGATGGGCGCAGATCCCGTTGCCGCTGGGAACATTTCTCTGCCTCGCCGCTCTTACGCAGATCTTTTATCCCAACTGGCTCTGGATCGCGTGGAGCCGGATATTCCTGGCCTGATCTCCAATACTGATGCCCAACACGGCCCGGCTACACCCGGCTCGCACTACGCGCGTTTTGAATTGCCTTGTGCAACTGGGATGCATGATGGCGAGCATGAATTGCGTGATAGCGACGCCACTCATCTATGCGCATCACTCCAAAAAACGGATGCTCTCCGCATGCCTGTATGCCAAACTTCTTTCGCCCTGCCACGAGCAGGCTATCCATCTCTTCGGCCGCCGCCAGGAAGCGCGCAGCAATAGCCGGCCCGGCTTCCGGTGTGTATTCCAAAGGACGCACCGCAAGCATTGCAGGCACGCCTCTCGGCATGTATCCCAGGCCCAGAGTCTGAGCGCGAAGCAGAAACTTCAGCAGCCTGCGGTGGTTTTTAACCACACGCCCCGACTCTAACTGTCGGCTGACCGAATTTGACGTGAGTTTATAGGTCAGTATGAGGTGTTCGATGATCTGTTGGGGCGACCAGCGATCCTGTCCAGGCAATGGATGAGCCTGGGCTTCTTCTTTACTTACGGTAGCGATCTGTGTCGCCAATGGTTGAAGGGCGGACTTTAGAACTGGGTGCATAAAAGATATACGTCGATCTTCTTTCCACCTTGGTTTATGCCTGTGAGCTCAGACACGACTGCAAGGATATGTCATAAAGTTAACCGTTGGCTGCAACGAATTAATACAAATAAAAATTAGGCTTCGTACTGTACGAGCCCGCTAGCTCAATATTGCTATTTGGGTAAGTTTACACCCTGAGTCTGCGCGGCTGGCTTCGCAGATTCTATCTCATCAAGCGCTTTACGAGCTGCGCGGCTGTGCGGACCGTCCGGGTCGTAGGTGAGGAACAGCTTGTAATGAGCGCCTGCCTTATCGAGAAGATTTAAATGGCGCTCAGCTTCGGCCAATCCCCACACAGCATCTTCGTTCTCCGGATCCAGCCGATAAGCATCCTCGAAGCGGAACTGCGCGCCTCGCCAGTTTTTACTGCTCAAATTAAATTCGCCGACATTGATGTCTTCGCTCAACACCTGGGCCCTGGTTTTCGTTTTGATGGAACTGCCAGCCTTGGCATCTGTGCTGCTCTCATCCCCCATCGGCTTCAAACCTGCGCGGCTCGAACTGAATCCGTCATTGGCCGCGTCCCCCTGCGGATCGGGCGAGCGCACAGGATCGCCATCCGTATTGGGATTTCCATAGTGCGACTGGGAAGGCGAATAATCAGGACGGCCGGAATGCCCCGCTCCCGGATCAGGATCGACCGGAATGATCGGAGCATTGGTATCCTCGCCAGGAAACGGATTCTGGCTTCCCGAGGCTGGCGGCACTGGATTCGTTTTGTCTGGCGGCAGCGGATTCGGTTGCGCCTGGCCCTGCTGCTTTTGCGTTGAATCCTCAGGAAACGGATTGTCCTGCTGGCTCGGCGGCGGCGCCTGCTGTTGAGATTGCGCCATCAGTTGAGGCACACCCACCGCTCCGCACACGCCCGCCGCGAGTACCAGTGACCCTATTCGAATTGGCAATCTTTCCAGCAATTTCAGCACTGTTTCTCTCACCCAGCCCCTGCAATGTTAGGATGCGTTTCTAGGAGACAAAATACTCCTGAATCACGTCAACACCCCACAGCCATCATTTCACTAGACAACTGAAAACCGCTCTACTAACAGGATATTGGATCACGCCCACTATGGCACTCATCGTCCGCTCGTCTGCCATCCACGCTGCCGGTTGCTATACCACCGCAGCCGTCCGTAAGGGAGAACGCCTGGCCGAATATACCGGTCGGCGCATAACCAAAGAAGAGGCCGACGTCCTCTACCAGGATTACCCCGTCACCTATCTGTTTGGACTGGGCGACGGCGCCATAGTCATAGACGGTTTTTGTACGGCAATGTTTATCAACCACAGTTGCGAAGGCAATTGCGAGACCGCCGAAGAAGATGGCCGCGTCTGGATCACGGCGATTCGCGACATTCTCGCTGGCGATGAAGTCACCTACGACTACTGCCTCTACGACGGCGGAGACGACCCTTGCACCTGCAACTGCGGCTCAAAACTCTGCCGGGGTTCCATGTATTCCGATGAAGAGTTGAAGCGTCGCCGGGCAGAAGCACGCAAAATCGGGCAACGCAAAAAACGCGGCAAGCGCAAAGCCCTCAAGACCAAAAGCAAAAGTGCCAAGTAAACGGTAGCGGACTAGCCAGGGTCCGCTATGACCCGTTTCCAACCGTTGACAAGTAGTTTTATCGCAGTTTTCCACCTTCGCGGCAAATCACCGCCAAGGCGTAAAACGATACAATCGAGCTAGGAGAGCTTGCAGCTATGGGGTATCAGGTACTGGCACGGAAATACCGTCCGCAGCGTTTTGCGGATGTCGCCGGGCAGGACCATGTCACTCGCACCCTGACCAACGCTCTTACACAACAGCGCATCGCGCACGGCTACATCTTCTCCGGCCATCGCGGCATCGGCAAGACCACCATCGCCCGCATTCTGGCGCAGGCGCTCAATTGCCGCAACGTCATCGGATCCGACCAGCGCCCAACAGCCGAACCCTGCGGCGTGTGCGATTCCTGCATTGAGATTCGCCAGGGCAACGCCGTAGACGTCATCGAAATCGACGCAGCCACCAACCGCGGCATCGACGAGATTCGCGAGCTGCGCGACGCCGCCCGCTACTCGCCGTCCCGCGACCGCTACAAGATTTATATCCTCGACGAAGCCCATCAAATCACCGATGCCGCTTTCAATGCGCTCCTCAAGACACTCGAAGAGCCGCCCGCGCACGTGATCTTCATGATGGCCACGACCGAGCCGGAGAGCATTCCACAGACGATCCGCTCTCGCTGTCAGCACTTCAGTTTTCACGCCGTAAAGTTCGACGATATCTTCGCCCAGCTCAAGGCCATCTCCCTGCAGGAAGATGTAATCACCGAGGATGCCGCTCTTGCCCTGCTCGCCGAAGCCGGTGATGGATCGATGCGTGACGCGCTCTCCATCATGGATCAGGCAATTGCATCCGCTCCCGTCGAAAATGGCAAAGCCGTTTTACAGACGGACCAGATTCGCGAACTCATGGGCTCGGTTCCCAATGCGGTTTTTGAGCGCCTCATGGAAGCAGTCAGCGCCCAGCAAAGCGCACGCTTGATGGAAGACCTCGATAAGCTTCTCGCATCCGGCAACAGTCCGTCAGCCCTGGCCCGGCAAATGGTGCGGTATCTGCGCAACTGTCTGATGGCCAAGCTGGGCGGCGAAAACACCGGCCTGCTTGAGATTGCCTACGACGAACGCGCCCGTGCCGCACGAACGGCACTTCTCTTCACCGAAGAAGAACTGACTCGCAACCTGCAGATTGTCCTGCGCACCTTTGACGAGTTGAATTACCGGCAGGAGCAACGCTTTCACCTGGAACTCGGCCTGCTCAAGCTGATTCAGGCGCAGCGTCTACTGCCGATGGAAGAGATTCTCAGCGGACTGGCCAGCCAGGCCAGCCCAGGCACGCGGCGTCCATCCGCTCCGGCAGCATCGCCAGCGCGCAATGCATCCCAGCCCTCGTCGCCCCAGTCCGCGCCCGCTTCACGCGCATCTGCTCCAGCAGCGGCTCCGGCGCCACCTGCCGCGCCTTCACTTTCGCCCTTCGCCCAGAGCAATCAACGGTCTGCCGATGTTTCCACATCCCGTTCCAGTGCTCCGGTTCGCGATGTGCCCAATGCTTCCAGTTCGCGAGAGCCGCTTACACAGTCGCTGCGAGAACCCGGAGTTACCCCGATCTCGCAGTCTCCCAGCCCTCTGACGCCGATTGCCGTCTCGAACTACACCCTCGGCAGCGTCAGCGAAACCCTGACCGAGGGATCGCTGGCTCGCGTCGCCGTCGCTACGCCGGAAGAAAAAGCCACACAATCCAAATCAGAACAAACAGGCCAGGTCGAGTCTTCCAGCCCGGAAACCAAACTCGAAATCGTTCCCGATATTGCTGCTGAAATTCCAGCTCCGATTGCTTCCATGCCGGCTGCTTCCATGCCGGCTGCTCCCGAGCCGACTGCTGCCAAGCCAATTGCACAGCCCGCAGCCCCGCCGATTCCCGTCGACACGATTGCGTCCAGTGCCGCTCCCAGCCCAGCAATTGCAACACCAGCGGCCACAGCCATCAGCAGCGCCGATGAAGATAGAATCGCCGAGGTTCGCTCCGCCGTAGCGCAGGCGCTTGAGGCCGGTGGACACGCAACCGCCGCCACCCTGATCGACGACGGCAAATGGACAATCGAAGCCAGCAGCGTTCGCATCGAAGTAGGTGCGAAGGCAACCATGATTCGCCTGACATTCAACGCTGCAGCCGAGAAGTTCATTCGCCAGGGATTGACCCAGGCTGGAGCACCGACACGTTTCATGATCGTGCCGGGCGAGAATCCGACAAGCTCCAGCTCCACAAGTCGCCGCGCTCCACAGGGCAGCGTCGACGCAGAAGCCCGCCAACATCCACTGGTGCTGAAAGCGCAAGAGCTTTTCAAAGCCGAAGTCGTCAGCGTGGTCGATCTACGAGAAAAGTAGGATGCACTCAACCCCTGCCGAATAAGTGAAAGCAGAACGGAGCTATCATGTTTAATCCACTCAAAATGCAGGAGATGCTCTCCCAGGCAAGCCAGATGCAAGAAGAGGTTCAGCGCAAGCTGAGCCAGACCGTTCTGGAAGGAAGCAGCGGAGGCGGAGCAGTCACAGCCACCATGAATGGCAAGAAGCAGCTTCTCAAGATTCACATCGATCCCGCTGCCACGGTGAGCCTGACCGGCAATGCAGCAGATGTGGAAATGTTGGAAGACCTGATCGTTGCCGCAGTCAACGACGCCGGACGGCGAGCCGAAGAAGCGCTCCAGGGGCAACTGAAAGGGATGCTCGGCGGTCTGAATCTGCCCGGCGCAGACTAAGCTCAACCTGTAACCATCTTTTAGATCATTCAGATACCAGGAAAAGGTAAACCACATGTCACGGTATGCCGAGCCGATGGCACGGCTGATAGAGGAACTGAAAAAGCTGCCCGGCGTTGGAACAAAAAGCGCACAACGCTTTGCCTTCCACGTGCTGCGTTCCTCCGATGAAGACGCCAGGGCGCTCGCGGACGCGGTTCGCGAACTCAAGGCCAGCCTGCGCCTATGCTCCATCTGCAATAACGTGACCGACACCGACCCCTGCGCGTATTGCACCAGCCCGGTGCGCAACCTCAGGATGATTTGCGTAGTGGAAGAACCAACCAACATCGCATCCGTGGAGAGAACCCGCAGCTACCAGGGCGTCTACCACGTGCTGCATGGGACACTATCGCCTTTACATGGCATTGGCCCCGATCAACTGCGCGCGGCAAATTTGCTGGCACGTGTGGAGCGGGGTGAAGTGGATGAAGTAATTCTGGCGACAAGTCCGACATTGGAGGGCGAAGCAACGGCAAGCTGGCTGGCTGCTGCCTTACGCGCTCAGGCCATCGTCGGCCAACCCATCAAAATCACGCGCATAGCCACCGGCGTCCCAGCCGGAAGCGATATTGAATATGCGGATGAAGTGACCATGTCGCGTGCCATGGAAGGCAGGCGGGAGCTGTAGACAGCCCGCTGTTGCAAATCAGCTACGCAGACGCGCCAGCAGATCCTGTGGATGGACCGGCTTGGCCAGAATCTCAAATTCATAGCCTTGCGTACGGGCCTTTTCAAGCAGATCGGCTGTAGCAGCCTGCCCCGAAAACAATAGGATCTTGATCGACGGCAGCAACTGGCGAATGCGAATTGCCGCATCGATGCCATTGAGGCCGCCCATGATCACGTCAGAAATCAGCATGTCCGGCTGAAACTCGCTCGCCAACTCAACAGCTTTTTCGCCGGTATAGGCTACGCGCGCCTGAAATCCACTCTGGTTGAGAATCATGGCCAGCGTATCTGCGATGACTCGTTCGTCATCGGCAACCAGCACCTTCGGTTTCGTTATGATGTCAGGCATGGACCCTCAAAACAATGTAGTGGCGCAACTTCTCGCCTGAACTTCCGCCAGAAACGCAAAGTAAAGCACGCAGTGACGTCATCGAAAAATGCCCAGGCTGGCTGAATGGACAAAGGAACATTCGGATTGCACTAGAAGAATGATACGCTGTGGCGAGAGATCAGCGACATAATTGCCCTTCTTTTGTTCACCCCGTGCCAGATTTCAAAACCTTTTCAATACTCCAAGGCATCTTTAGTTTAACCACGCAGCGACACAGCGGTTAAGTTCGTCTGGCGGAACACGGGTTGCTCAAAACCTTATAACATGAGTTGTAACCATTCATCGTTCTGCAACTCATCTGCAATAAACTAATTGGAACCCTTAAACACGTCACAGGCAGAGCCTTGACACACTGAATTCCGGAGACTGTCTGATGCAGGAAGCTGCCAACAACAGCACGAGCCAGGTCAGTACGAGCCAGGTCAGCCCGATCATTCGCGCCGAGCAGATCGAAAAGTACTACGCCCAGCCGAGCCAGAATCGTATCCAGGTCATCTCTCCGACGGATCTCTCAATCGTCCCCGGCGAAATCCTCGCCCTGCTTGGCCCTTCAGGCTCCGGCAAATCGACCATGCTGCGTATGCTCACCGGCCTCTCCAAACCCAGCGCAGGCCAGGTCTACTGGCATGAAAAGCCTATCGCCGACGCTGAAATCAACGTCTCCATCGTCTTCCAGAGCTTCGCCCTGTTTCCATGGCTGACCGTACTCGAGAACGTCGAAGCTCCCCTGCAGGCCCGGGGCGTTGAGCCCGAGGCGCGCCGCGAACGCAGCCTGCGCATGTTGGACACAGTCGGTCTGGACGGATTCCAGGCAGCATTCCCCAAGGAGCTCTCCGGCGGCATGCGGCAGCGTGTCGGCTTTGCCCGCGCCCTGGTTGTCGAACCAGAAGTGCTCTTCATGGACGAGCCGTTCTCAGCGCTCGATGTCCTGACCGCCGAGAACCTGCGCAGCGAACTCCTGGAACTATGGGCCAAGAAGACCATGCCCACCAAGGCCGTCTTCATCGTCACCCACAACATTGAGGAAGCTGTCCTGCTCGCCGACCGCATCATCGTGCTCGGGCGTAACCCAGGTCACATTCGGACAGACTTCAAAGTACAACTGCAGCACCCGCGTGATCGGAAATCCGAGCCCTTCACCCACCTCGTTGATTACATCTACAAGGTTCTCACCCGGCCTGAAGTCGTCCCGGCCGCACCCGATCAGACTACCGGCAAACCAGTCCGCGACCAGCGTCAGATGCACTACCAGATGCTGCCTCACGCGCGGCCCGGAGGCGTCGCCGGTCTGCTCGAACTTCTGCTCGACAAAGGTGGCAAGGACGATATCTATCGCCTGGCCGACGATCTGGCCTTCGAGATCGACGACCTGCTGCCCATCGTCGACGCCGCCCAATTACTCGGATTTCTCAAGATCGAAGAAGGCGACGCCGCCATCACTCCCACCGGATCGGCCTACGCCAATTCAGAAATTCTCCACCAGAAAGAGCTCTTCCGCGTGGCGGCGACAGAGCATGTACTGCTCCTGCGCCAGATTCGCCGCGCCCTCGATACCAAGAGCGACCACACCGTTCCAGAGGAATTCTTCCTCGACATGCTCGACGAGCAGTTCAGCGCCGATGAAAGCCAGCGCCAGGTAGAAACCGCCGTCAACTGGGGCCGCTATGCAGAGCTCTTCGACTTCGACGCCTCTCGTCGGCGCTTCATCCTGCCCGAGCCGCAGGAAGAGGTAGTTGCCAGCGAAGAGGGTGCTGAATGAAACTTCAGAGCCCGCTCCAGCACCCGTTCGCCCGGTCGCTGGTCACCGTTCGGACATGGCCCGTCGTCATCGACGTGGGCATCGCCGCCTGCGGGCTGGCCATCTTCTTCGCCATCGTCCACACCGGCGCCTATTGGCTGGGCGCGCCAGTCCCGGTCGTTCCAATCTCCCACTCAATTCACGCTTTGCCCGTGTACGCCTTTTACTCGGTCGTACGCATCGGAATCGCGTACCTGCTGAGCTTGGCTTTCGCCATCACCTATGGCTACACCGCCGCCTACAACCCTCGTGTTGAAGGCTGGATGGTCGCCACCCTGGATATTCTCCAGTCCATCCCCGTACTCAGCTTTCTGCCTCCGGTTGTCCTGGCAATGGTCGCCCTGATCCCCGGCCATCAACTCGGCATTGAACTCGGCGTCATCCTGCTGATCTTCACCGGCCAGGTCTGGAATCTGGCGTTCAGCTTCTACTCCTCCTTGAAAAATATCCCCAAGGAAATGCTGGAAGCATCGCGCATCTATCGCTACTCTCCCTGGCAACGATTCTGGCAATTGGAGATGCCCAATGCCACCATCGGCCTGGTCTGGAACTCGATCGTATCCGTGGCAGGCGGCTGGTTTGCACTCATCGCCTGCGAGATGTTCACCATGGGCGACCGCAACTTCCAGCTTCCCGGCCTGGGTAGCTACCTCAAAACAGCGACAGACTCCGGAGACATCCGCGCCCTGGTCGCCGGAATCGTAGTTGTAATCCTGATCGTGATCGCCACCGACCAGTTACTCTGGCGGCCTCTTATTGCATGGAGCGACAAATTCAAGTTCGAGCAGGTTGAGTCGGCTGATCGCGTCACGTCTCCCATTCTTACCCTGCTGCAGCGCTCGACTCTTCTGAGTTCCATACCGGGCCGCGTTTGGACAAGCATCGAAGAACCCATCTACCGGCGCATGTCGAAGACCGCCTCCTGTCGTGTCGTACAGCCGTTGGATGAGGACGAAAGCAAACACAAGAACTCCATCGGCCTTTGGATTGTCGCGGCCGTCGCTCTGGCTCTCGTCGGCTGGGGAGCAGTCCAGGCCATCATCATGCTTCGGCAGATTACCTGGGCCGACCTGAAACTGCTGCTCGAAGGTGCAGGCGCAACCTTCCTTCGCGTCAACGCTTCCCTGCTGATCTCTGCCGCATGGACAATTCCCGTCGGCGTAGCCATTGGATTCAACCCCAAGCTGGCGCGGGTCGTACAGCCAGTCGCCCAGGTCATGGCGTCCGTCCCAGCCACCGCGTTTTTCCCAATCCTGCTCATCGGACTGGTCAAAATCGGCGGCGGCCTCGGCGTTGGATCCATCGCACTGATGCTTCTCGGTACCCAGTGGTATGTCCTGTTCAACGTGATCGCCGGAGCCATGTCCATCCCCTCAGACCTGCGCGAAGCTGCCTCGCTCTATCGCTTCACCCGCTGGCAACGCTGGACCACCCTGATCCTGCCCGGCATATTCCCCTACCTCATTACCGGCATGGTCACTGCCTCCGGTGGCGCATGGAACGCCTCGGTCTTCGCCGAGTATTCCAAGCTGAACGACCATACCCTTTCCACAATCGGGCTAGGCGCGCAGATTCAAGCTGCTACCGACAGCAATCACCTGCCAATTTTGCTACTGGCTACGATCCTGATTTCGCTCATGGTGGTCAGCATGAACCGGCTGGTCTGGCGCCGCCTCTATCGCCTGGCCGAAACCAAATACAAACTGCTCGGCTAAACTAGTCTGAGTATGTCCCCAGAAATCACCATCGCTGAAGATGAAATCGGCCGGGTTCGCAGATGCGCGTTGGCGCTCCCCGGCACCTCAGAAAAACTCTCCCACGGCGAGCCCACCTTTTTTGTTCAAAAACGCGTTTTCGTAATGGTGGCCAACAACCATCACAGCGATGGCCACACCGCCATCTGGATTCCAGCGATACGCGGCGCTCAGGAAGCAATGATTGCCGAGGCTCCCGGAACATACTTCAAGCCTCCGTATGTCGGAGTCAAAGGTTGGGTAGGGGTTGAACTACCCAAGGTCAGCGACGAAGTCCTCGGTGAACTTATTCGTCGAGCCTGGCGGTTGACCGCACCAAGAGCACTGCTGCGCGCTAACCCCTGATTCCGCAAAAACAGGCCGGTGCTATAATTTGAGACCGGACGGTTTCTTCTACTGTCCGCAGGTCTGATTATGAATACAGTTAAGTCCAAAGGCGAGGAAACCCGCCAGCGCATCATCGCTGAAGCCGCTCCCCTCTTCAATAAACGCGGCTACGAAGGCTGCTCCATCCAGGACATCATGAGCGCGACCGGTCTTGAAAAGGGCGGCATCTACCGCCATTTCGAGAGCAAAGAAGAGCTGGCCGCCGAGGCATTCGACTACGCCTGGACCTACGCCACAGCCAAGCGGCGTCAGAATCTGGATATGATTCCCGACCAGGTCGATCGCATCAAGCAACATGTCGCCAACTTCACAACTCGAAGTGGCATGCCCGGCGGATGTCCGCTGCTCAATACCGCCGTCGACTCCGATAATGGCAACCCGGTTCTGCGCGAACGAGTCTGCAAGGCGCTTCGCAACTGGCAATCGTTTTTGCAAAACGTCCTCGCGGAAGGCATTCTGGCCGGGACAGTTCGTGCAGACGTGAATCCTGCACAAGTTGCAAACCACATCATCGGCGCACTGGAAGGCGCGATGCTCATCAGTCGAATCGAGCACAACGATCAGGCATTGCACCATACGGTTGAATATCTGAACCGGTATCTCGAATCGGAAGTCCGCCAATCGCAAACGAAACCTGCCCGCAAAACAAAGAACTCAACCAATGAGATGCCTCTGCTTTTCTAATCTCTCGTAGGCTATTGCCTCACCGGTGACATTTCACCCTTTCTTTTCTTGCATCTTATTGCGACCAATTGGTCTCAAATAATGAGCAGCTTCAAGCAAAAGGAATTGTCGCTTCATGGCCGCAGCCAATGTACTTCCGGCACCACAATCCGGCGTTTCAGGCATAGTGTCAAGAGCCAGAAAGCCTATCAATCCGTGGGTTGTAGCGCTGACGGTAACGCTGGCTACGTTCATGGAACTCCTCGATACTTCAATCGCGAACGTCTCGCTACCCTACATTGCTGGAGGCCTCGGCCGCAGCTTTGACGAGGTAACCTGGATCCTGACGACATACCTTGTGGCGAACGCGGTCATCCTGCCGATGAGCGCGTTCTTCAGCCGTGTCTTCGGGCGAAAAAATTACTACATGGGCTGCGTCGCGCTGTTCACCATCACTTCGCTATTTTGCGGACTGGCGCCCAGCCTGGGAGTGCTGCTGATCAGCCGCGTACTCCAGGGAATTGGCGGCGGCGGGCTGGCACCGGTCGAGCAATCGATCCTGGTTGACACTTTTTCGCCAGCGAAACGAGCCTCAGCTTTTGCACTTTATACCATCGCAATTGTGACCGCCCCGGCTATTGGTCCCGTGCTCGGCGGCTGGATCACGGATAACTACAACTGGCGCTGGGTGTTTCTGATCAATCTGCCCATCGGAATCCTCTCACTATTTCTGACCAGCCGCTTCGTGCACGACCCACCGGCTTTTGAGGCCGAGCGTAAGAAGGCGCGCGAATCCGGTGGTCTGCGCATCGATACAATCGGCATTCTGCTGGTTGGAGTTGGCTCAGCAACATTGGAGCTTTTCCTGGATCGCGGCCAGATCGACGACTGGTTTGGCAGTCCGTTCATTTCGTGGATGTTCGCCATCTCGATCGCCTGCTGGGCTCTCGCCATCTATTGGGAGCTGACGCATGACGATCCAATCATCGACCTGCGCCTGCTGGCCAATCGGAACTTCGCCATCGCGACAGCGTTCTACTTCATCTTCGGTGTGGGACTGTTCGCCACCACAACGATGATCCCGCAGATTTTGCAATCGCTTTACGGCTATCGGGCAATCGATGCCGGATTGGTCCTTGGACCGGGAGCCTTTGTAATTACGCTGCTCGCTCCGGTAGGTGCCCAGTTGATTCAGCGTGGGCTTGTCCGTCCCAAAGTGCTGCTCATCTTCAGCCTGCTGGTCGTGACCGGCGCGATGATGAACTACAGCGGGTTTACCTTGCAGACGGACTACAATCACTACGCCCTGGCACGCTGCCTGCAAGGATTTGGCTATGCCTTCTTTTTCGTGCCGATTTCGGTAATCGCCTACTCTCAGCTCAGGCCAGACCAGAACAATCGCGCATCGAGTCTCACTAACCTCTTCCGCAACTGGGGCGGCAGCTTTGGCATCGCGCTGGTCACTGCCCTTAGCGAGCGTCGTCAGAACTTCCACCAGTCCGTTGTCGGCGGCAATCTGCCTGGCTCTAACGGCAGCCTGCAGCAGTCGGTGAAATCAATGTCCGCTTACCTTGCGGCCCACGGTTACTCCACGGCAGATTCGACGCGCGCAGCCTACCTTCACTACTACACCGAGTTGGGCAACCAGACGCGACTGCTCGGCTTTATGGACTGCTTCCGCGTGATCGGCTGGCTGACGTTTGCAATGATTCCGGTAGCGCTTTGCATCCGTGCCTTTAAGGTCGGAGGCAAGGCTCCGGCTGGGCACTAAGTTCGACATCGCTGTTCGACATCGCGAAGCTGGCGTATTTTTGATTCGAGAAAGTCTTCCACGCATCCAAGGAAGGACTCACCCAAATTTCCAGGACCAGGAAAGACTTTCTCGAATGACTACTGAACTCTCCAATGAACAGATTTTTGTCAAAACAGCCATCACCGCCTGGGAACAATGGGCGGCCCGTGCGACAAAGTTTTTCAATTCCTTAAGCGATGAGCAGATGCTGCAGGAGATCGCACCCGGCAAGAACCGCGCCATCTACCTGTTCGGCCATCTTCTCGTTGTGGATGACGCGATCATTCCACAGTTACGCCTGGGCGAGGCTCGTTTCGAATCCTTACGTGAAACGTTTGTGAAGCAGCCTGATGGCGCAGTTACCGATCTGCCTTCCATCGGGGAGCTGCGTCAGGGCTGGAAAGATACGCACGCTGAACTGACTGAGCTGCTCTCAAAGCTGACACCCTCGGAATGGCTGGAGCGCCACTCAGCCGTATCCGAAGAAGATTTCGCCAAAGAACCTCATCGCAACCGACTGGCCATTTTGCTGAGCAGAACCAGCCATCTCTCCTACCACGTCGGGCAATTGCTCCTACTTAAGAAATAACTTTAAGTATTAGCCTCAAGCATCTCATTCCAAAATCACAGGCTGTGGACTTTCGATATCGTCCCAGCCTGTGGAAAATCTACAGACCCATATAAAGCCCGAACTGCTAGACTCGGATGCAAGTTGGAGCAACCGGAGGCAGTGGGCAAATGATTCGTGTGGGGTTGGTTGGATTCGGCATGGCCGGGAAAGTCTTCCACGCGCCAATGATCACAGCAGTCGATGGACTGGAGCTGGCAGCAGTCGTTGAGCGGCATACCCGCAACGCCGAGCTGATGTATCCCGACATCACAACCTACACATCCCTCGAAGCCATGCTGGCCGACACCACGCTTGAGCTGATCGTCGTCGCCACCCCCAATACGCTTCACGTTCCTCAGGCCCACGAAGCACTCGCCGCAGGCCGACATGTCGTAGTGGACAAGCCGGTTGGGATTACTCCCGCAGAAATCGCCGATCTCATCGCCCATGCGAAAGAGGTCGGAAGATACGTCATGCCATACCATAACCGTCGCTGGGACAACGGTTTCCGGACACTTAAGAAGCTTTTACATGAAGAGAGACTGGGCGAGATTGTCTCTTTTGAAGCCACCTTCGATCGCTGGCGTCCACTTCCCCGAGGAAGTGCCTGGCGTGAGACCGCTGGGCCCGGAAGTGGCATTCTGTTAGACCTTGGAACTCACCTTGTAGATGAAGCTCTACAGTTATTTGGCCTGCCCCTCTCTGTCAGTGCCGAGGTAATCTGTGAACGCCCCTGGGCTGTGGCCAATGACTCATTCACAGTTCGCCTGAGATATTCGCACATGACGGCGACGCTGACAGCGAATTGCCTGGCAGCGATGCCCCGGCCACATTACAACGTGCGTGGAACCAGGGGTGGATATCTGAAATGGGGGCTGGATCCCCAGGAAGCACGGCTGAAGGAAATCTTCCGTATCGAGGAACCGGGCTGGGGCGTAGAACCATCCTCGGGCTGGGGCACTCTGGCCATCGATGTGGATGGCAACATGGTCAGCCAGCCGATCGAACCGATTCCCGGGGACTACAGGCTGTACTACTCCGGAGCGCGCGATGCAATTATCGGCAAAGCAGCCCCGCCAGTGGAGGCAATCGACGCTCTTCGCGCAGCTAAAGTTCTGGATTGGGCCGAACAAAGCTCGACGGAACATCGCGAGATTGTCTGCGATTGGGAGTCAACCAACTAGATCGTTCAAACAGGCCAAACTTAATAGCCAGGCCCGAGAATCAGACCTGGCTATTAAGTTTGGCTGTTAAATTTGGCTAAGCCACTTTGGCGATTCGAGCGGAATCTTCCGGGCTTCGCTTGGCCCTGGATGCGGCGTACCACATTAGGAGCAGACCCGCGGCAACCGACCCCAGGCTGGCCAACTGCGCATTCGATAACCCAATTATTATCTTAGGATTACGACGAATAAATTCAACCAGAAAGCGAGCTGCTCCAGTCAACAGCAAGTACTCTCCGACAATTGCACCTGTCCCAAGCGACCGTCCGGTCTTTTTGCCTGCGCGATGCCAGAGCCACCACGCAATGAGCAGTCCTACGATCAGTTCATAAATAGGCGTGGGATGCACACGAACGCCCGGAGGAGTTGGCACGATTCCATCAGGGAAGCCGATAGCCCAGGGGAGATTGCTCGGAATTCCATAGTCGCCATCGCCCGAGGTGAAGCAGCCGATGCGGCCCATCGCATACCCGACAGCAGCCGCCGGGGCTGCGAGATCCAGAGTACGAAGACCGCCAAGGCCAGCAGACCGGCCTTGCAGGATGAGGGCCACGATACCAGCCACCAGGCCACCAAACCAGGCGAATCCTCCTGTGGACCAGAGAACCGACCAGCCATCCAATTGAAACTCCTGTGGAGAATCAAGCACATGCCAGAGCTTGGCTCCGATGATGCCGGCGACGACGGTCATGGCGACAATGCCCAGAGCGTCCGCGTCGATATGTTCGCGGCGAAAGCTCAGGTGCATGACGATGGCGCCGCAGACGGTAGCAACCCAGAGCATCAGGCCAAAGGTGGGCACGTTCCACGGACCGACCGGAATCAGTCGACCGCCAAAGTGAAGAACAAAATGAATTCCAATGTGTATGTAGGGCAGCATCGCTATTCAGAGTATAGACGGGGATCGGCCTGACTCTGTCACGCGTCGACAGGCAAGATGATCCCGGGTTGGCTACCGGGCGTGTCACGGGTGATACTACTTGACATGGCTAACCCTACCTACCAGGGCCTTGAGGTCCTCTATACCCGTGAGCAGATTGCCGAGCGGGTGCGTCAGATTGGTGAGCAGATCACAAAAGATCTTGCCGGAGAAAAGTTGGTCATGGTGGGAGTGCTGAAAGGCGCGGCCCCGTTTTTAGCTGACCTGGCTCGTGCAGTCACTGTGGACACTACATTCGATTTCGTTGCCGTTTCAAGCTATGGGAAAAGCAACCGCACCTCAGGCGCGGTAAAGCTCATCAAAGATCTGGACGAGCCGGTTGAGGGCAAGAATGTTCTTGTTGTAGAAGACATACTCGACACCGGTTTGACGCTGACCTATTTGCGCAAAATCTTCCTTCAGCACCATCCAAAAAGTTTGAGGATCGCAGCACTGCTCGATAAGCCCTCAAGACGCATCGAAAAGATAGAGGCCGATTATATTGGTTTCTCTATCCCGAACCTGTTCGTGGTCGGGTACGGAATGGATTATGCGGAACGCTACCGCAATCTCCCCGATATCTGTCTTATGCCCCCAGGCGCACCGGAATAGCGATATACTCCTGTTCCGGTGCGAAGAATAACCTCAGGCAAGCTGGAACCCCAGGAGTATCAAAGATGTCTACCTTGACCCAAATGACCGATCCCCTCGTCCGGGATATTGATCTCGATTTTGATAACGGCTACTTTGACGCCGCAGGTTTTGCCGCGGAAGCATTGTCTGGCCCACTTCCCCTGGCTGCGGTGATCGACCACACACTGCTGAAGCCGGAAGCGACTCGCACTCAGGTTGAAAATCTATGCGACGAAGCCATCCGGTATCGCTTCGCCTGCGCCATGGTGAACCCGGTCTGGGTTTCGACCGCCGCTTCCCTGCTCGCTGGAACCGGCGTTCCCGTCGGAGTGGTTATCGGCTTCCCGTTAGGTGCAACGCTTGCTTCAACCCTGCGCCATGAGGCAGCGTCCCTGGCTCGGCTCGGTGCGAAAGAGCTGGACATGGTCATCTCCATTGGGCAGTTGAAGAGCGGTGAACATGCTGCCGTCGAGCGAACGATCAGAGGAGTAGCCGAGGTCGTCCACGATCATGGAGCGCTGCTCAAGGTCATTTTGGAAACATGCCTTCTCTCGGTTGAAGAAAAGCTTCGCGCTTCGGAGATTGCCATCCAGGCGGGCACAGATTTTCTCAAGACCTCTACCGGCTTCTCTACCGGCGGAGCAACCGCGGCCGACGTAGCTCTGCTGCGTGGAGTCGCCGGTGCGCGATCCGGAGTGAAAGCCTCAGGCGGCATTCGTACGCTGGCCGATGTCCGCACCATGCTTGAAGCAGGAGCCAACCGTATCGGAGCATCCGCCTCTGTGGCTATCGTCCGCGAATTGGGCGCCGAATAGCCTCATCGAAATCAGGAACTGTTCCCTGTGCCCGGTTTTCGAATTGAAACCGGGCGCAACCTTGTGCGAACCACGCAGATGTAAACCACAAACGTGCAAACCACGAACATACAAACCCAGAAGTCGAATCTATCTTCGACCACATTCCGATACAATCACACCCAATGCTGAAAAAGCTGCCACCCCCCGCTTCACCATCGGAACCAGCGCCCGAGAGCATCCCCGACTCCGAGCTGGAGGGGGATTATCGTCCGCCAGTCGGCACCGGCACCTATCTGGATCCGATCAACGCCCGCGTGGAGCCCGGCGACTACAGCTACCTGCTCCGGCTCTCAGAAGCACTGAACACAACGCTCGACCTGCGCACCCTGCTGAATCGAACTTCGGAGCTCGTTCGCGTCGTGATTCAGTACCGCATCTTTGCCATTCTGCTGGTCGACGAACGCAGCCAGGAGCTGCGGATGCGCTTTCAGATCGGCCACACGCCAGAGATTGAGCGGCTTCGCATTCCCATCGGAGAAGGCGTGGTCGGTCAGGTCGCCAAGACCAGGCAGGCTATCCTGCTGAACGATGTTGCAAATGCCGAGAACTATATTGCGGCAAACGAAGCGGTGCGCAGCGAACTCGCCGTGCCCCTCATCAACAAGAACAAGCTGATCGGTGTGCTGGATATTGAGAGCGAGCAGGCTGGCTATTTCCGCCCCGAGCATCTGCACCTGCTCACACTAACGGCGTCGCGCATCGCTCAGTCGATCCAGAATGCGCGCCTCTATTCCCGCGTGACACGGCAGGCGCAGGCGCTTGAGGTGTTGAACGAGATCGCGGTGGAGCTGACATCCATCCTCGACCTCGACCAGCTTTTTGAACGCATCGGTCAACTGCTGCGGCGTTTGATCGATTACCAGATGTTTTCAATCATGCTGATCGACTCCACCGGGCAACGGCTCGTAACTCGCTACACCTGGCGGTTTGGGCATGCAAGCACGCCCTCGCGCTGGCTGCCGGTTGAGACGGGGATAGTGGGCGCGGCGGTGCGCGAGTGGCGCCTGATCAATGTTCCCGACGTGAGTGAAGATCCCCGCTACCACATGATGAATCCCGAGACACGCTCGGAGATGGTGGTGCCGCTCTTCTATAAGAATCGCGTGATCGGCGTTCTCGACCTTGAGCACGTGCGCACCGGCTATTTTCAGGAGCGCCACGAGCGTACGCTGATCACCCTGGCCGCGCAGATAGCCATTGCGATTGAGAACGCGCGGTTATACCAGCAGGTTGTGCGGCACGAACAGCAATTGGAACGCGATCTGTCGATGGCCCGACAGGTGCAGTTGCGCCTGTTACCGGCAGCATGTCCCATTCACGTGCATGGCGAATTTGCCGCCAAATTCCTGCCCGCGCGTGCAATCGGCGGAGACATGTACGACTTTGTCGAGTATGACTCGAATAATTCCGCTATCGTACTGGGCGACGTCAGCGGCAAAGCTGCTCCGGCAGCGCTGTTCGCAGCCCTGGTCAGCGGCATCATGCGCTCGGCTGCCGTACAGAAGCCTGCCCCGGCGGAGATGCTGCGCCTGCTGAATGACGCTCTACAGGAGCGCAGGCTCGATTCGCAGTATGTAACGATGCTGTACTGCGTTTGGAACGATGATAACCAGACGCTCCAGGTCGCAAACGCCGGGGCTGTACCGCCGATTTTCTGTCGCGGCGGCGAAATCACCACCCTCAAGGCGGAAGGCTTCCCGTTGGGCATGTTTCCGGACACCGAATACGAGGAGTTTTCCGTGGCTACGCAGCCTGGCGATGCTTTCGTTTTCGTCTCAGATGGCATAACGGACGCGGAAAATGCCCAGGGCGAGATGTACGGCACCGAGAGGCTGACCTCGATACTCTGCGGCCATCGCGAGCTTCCGGCCGGCGCAATTGCCGACGCGATCTTCGCGGATGTTGCCCGTTTTCAAGCCGGTCAGCCACGATTTGACGACGAAACCATCCTCGTCCTGCGCGTGCGATAAAAACTTTCGGCATAATCTCCGACGAGCTTTCATATGGCTGTGGCCCATCTCCCCGGCCTGGTTCGATAGACTCTAAGAGAGATCAATTTCGGAGTATCTGTGCACACCGTTTCTGAAGAACGCCTCATCCGCCCCGCCAAAAATATTTACGGCAGTCTTCGCCTTCCTGGCGATAAATCTATCAGTCACCGCTACGGCATGCTGGGCTCTTTTGCCGAGGGCACTTCGCGCTTCTCCAACTTTTCCACAGGAGCTGACTGCGCATCCACCCTCGCCTGCATGGAAGCCCTGGGAGCCAAGGTCACTCGCACCGAAGACGGTATAGTGGAAGTCACCGGCGTCGGCGGCGTTGTGAAGCAACCTGCCGGACCGCTCGATTGCGGCAACTCAGGTTCGACCATGCGTATGATTTCCGGATTGCTGGCCGCGCAGCAGGGCGAGTTCACGCTTATCGGCGACGATTCCCTTTCCCGGCGACCGATGGAGCGCATCCGCAAGCCCTTGGAGAAGATGGGCGCACGGCTCACGCTTACGGAAGGCCATGCCCCAATCCATATTCTTGGCGGCCCGCTCCAGGCGATCGATTTCACCACGCCAGTGCCGAGCGCACAGGTGAAAACCTGCGTCCTGCTCGCCGGGCTGCAAACACCCGGTACAACAACCATTCGCGAGGATATCCGCACCCGCGACCATAGCGAACTGGCCCTGCGAGCCTTTGGAGCCAACGTTCATCGCACCTCCAACTCCGTCTCGATCACCGGACCGCAGACGCTCTCCGCGATTGAAGCAACCGTTCCCGGAGATATCTCCTCAGCGGCATTCTTTCTTTGCGCGGCTGCACTTTTTCCCGGCTCTCAACTGTTGCTCGACTCACTCGGCCTCAATCCAACGCGCGCCACTCTGCTGGATGTACTGACCTCTCTCGGGCTTCAGATCAGCGTACTCAATCTTGAAGACAAGCATTCGGAGTTGATTGGCACTGTGCAGGTCACTTCTCCTGCCGAAGGATTGGGCAGCACCTCGATATCCGGCTCGCTCGCGGCACAGCTCATCGACGAGCTTCCCGTGCTGGCGGCCATCGCTCCGTATACAAGCGGCGGCATCCGCATTCGCGATGCACAGGAGCTGCGCGTCAAGGAGTCCGATCGCATCGCGCTGGTCGTTCAGAACCTGAAGGCAATGGGCGCTGAAGTCATCGAGTACGAGGACGGCATGGATGTACCCGGCGGACAGAAGCTGCATGGAGCGACGATTGAGTCCGGCGGCGACCACCGCATTGCGATGGCCTTCAGCGTAGCCGCACTGCGCGCCGAGGGAGACACACTCATTCGCGGTTCGGAATCGGCGGCGATCAGCTTCCCTGAGTTCTTTGATCTGCTCGACTTCGTTGCAGAACGGTAGAATTTTGCCGCGTTAAAAACTGAAATCAAAAAGCCCGATGCTCCAATGGAGGATCGGGCTTTTTGATTCTGTAGCGAGGCTATTTCTGAGGCGGCGGAGTCTGCTGCATCGTCGGCCCCTTGGGGATTTCCTGTTGCTGCTGTTGCTGCTGATTCGCATCCGGAACCGTAGGCTCCTTGCTCTGCTTCGCTGGCTCAAGTCCCGGAATGAGCGGAACTTCTTTCACGACGCCCGTCGCCGCATCTTCAAGGCTGATGCCATAGTGTTGCAGCGTGGTGGCAAGCAATTGATAGAGGCTGGCGCGATCCTTCGCGTAAGCTGCCTTGGCTGCGATCAGGCTATTCTCGGCCGTCGCCACATTGCGTGACTGCTGCAACACCAGCGCGGTTGTGGAAGCGCCAAGATGCAGCTTCTTCTGCTCAGCGTCGAGACTCTGCGCATTGAACTTCTGTGAGGCCTCGGCGGCGAGAACTGCGGCACGATCGTTCGTCAGCGCGAACTGCTGGTTGACCACCTGCATCTTGATCTCGGTATAGAGCTGCTCAAGCCGCAACTGCGCCTGGCGATATTCAATCAACGAACGAGCCCGATCTGCCTGTGCCGTCCTGTTGCGCAGCGGGATATTCACGTTGAAGCCAGCACCTTTGTCCGGAGCCGAGCTATTGAACAGGTTCTGAAATACCGAACTGTAGTTGACGGTCGGAAAGGATCCCGGGACGTACGGCTTGCCCGTGTTGAAGTCCAATGCATCGGGACTCTGAGCGCCACCGAGCGCACTCGCTCCGTAGAACGCAAAACCATCCAGCACTGGCAGCAACCCGTTCTTCGCGCCGCGCAGTGTGATCTCATCTTTCTTGATGGAGAGCACGGCCTGCTCAAGTTCCGGTCGTTGTTTGAAAGCAATCTGCGCTAACTCATCCGCAGTTTGTTTCTCTTCCGGCAACTCTTCGAGGCTCACGCGATCCGTTGGGATAATCGGAGCAGCAAGCAACGCCTGGTCATTGAGATTACGCGCAATCGCCTGCTTGATGATTAATTGTTGATAGTTGAGATTGCTCTGTGAACTGATCAACGCCTGCTTGTCTGCCGCCACTGAAGAATCCGCAGTCACGACATCCAGCGGAGCCATGGTGCCGATTTCCAACTGCCTGCGATCGTCATCCGCAACCTTGGTGCTCTGCTCAAGCGCATGCTCTTTCGCCTGCAAATCCTCATAGGAACTTACGAGCGCCCAGTAGATGTTTTCTACCTGGTTGACGGTGTAGAGAATCTGCTGGCGGAAGGCCGAATCCGTAATGCGGCGATCGTAAATCGCCTCTTGAATGAAGCGCTTGTTGACCCAGATACCGCCGCCCTGCAATAAATGCTGCGTCAACAGAGCCTTGAAGCTCGATGTAAGATCCGGGCTGTAGTTGGCAAATGGATTGTTCGTAGTAATGCGGCTGTTGTTAAAACCGACCTGGAGTTGCGTACCAGTCACAAATCCCTGGTTGTATACGAAGTTGTATTGATCGGTATTCGTTGTAAGAGCCGCCAGACCACCGGAAAACAATGTGTTGGACTGCGGCGCCGAGGCACGCTCTAACTGGACGGTGCCAGTCACGTAGGGATCGAGATTTTCCGGAAGAGGCCCAGCACCGTCGGTTGAAACCACAAGGCCGGAACTACCAGTAGCCGCACCTGCCGAGGTGCCGCCAGGACCGCCGCCAACCGTTAACGTCTGCGAACTGCCACCCAGTGTGTTGGACACGATACCCGAATTGACGCCACGCAGGCTCGATCCGGATTTGGCACGCAACAGGTCTGTATCTGCAATGTCCAGGTTGTAGCGCGCAATTGCCAGATCGTAGTTGTTCTCAAGTGCCAGCGTAATGGCGTCGCTCAGGCTCAGGTAGATCTTGCCGTTCTTCACCAGATCGGTCAGACGAACGGAGTTCATGAAGCTGGCTGCCGGCACCTTCGTCGACTCAAAAATCCTCAGCGGGTTGGGATAAATCCCATGCGCCTTGCCGAAGTCTTTTTCGGTGTCGCGTAAAAACAGCGGCTCAGTAGGCGTAGGCGCTGGCTCGGATGGCAGCTCGTTCAGCACCTTGTTCCCAGCCTGAGGTGCAGTCTGCTGGGCAAATAGCTGTGGCGGCATCGCGGTTGTTAATCCCAGCAAAACCACCGCAGCAACACGCAGGCGGCCTGAGCTGTTGCCATGCTTACGAACGCGGTCATGGATCTCGTCGCTTTTCACTACTTCTGTGACACGATTCCCGTACAAATGCATGAATCCTCTCCACTCATCCTTGAGGCATGTGGGTTACCACTCAATCAAGACGCTATTACGCTCTTGCCTACTCATTCTCTCCGCCAAGATTCAGCCCGCGGTGAAGAAGCATCGGTTGGCCTGCTTTTGGTACGGAAGGGAATACGTCAATTGTATTGAATTCGTTCCCACGCTCATCAGCCGCCTGTTGGTCCCTGCGTTACACGTACCCATACGGTAACCCAATGCAGACTACGGCTCCCCCGGCACCCCTGAGTATATCCCGGCGCAGAAGCCTTCCAGACAACTCCACAGCTTGAAACTTCAGCCAGTTCAATAAGCTATGCTGTGGCAGCGATGCAGAACTGGAAGTTCACCCTTACATATGACGGCACGGCCTACCACGGCTGGCAAGTGCAGCCTGGCATCGAAACGATCCAGGGAGAGCTGCAGAGCGCTCTGCGGCGGGTGCTGGGGGCTGCATCGGGCGAAATGCCGCTGCCTCAAGGCTCTGGACGAACAGACGCCGGGGTTCACGCTCTGGGGCAGGTAGCCAGCGTTATGCTGGAGGCGCCAATCCCCGCGGAAAATCTCCAGCGTGCGCTCAACCGGACGCTGCCGCCTGCGATACGCATCCTCCGCGCCGAGCCGGTTCCACAGGACTTTCACGCGCGCCACTCCGCTATCGGAAAGACCTACGAGTACCGCATCTTTCGCGGGAGTTTGTGTTCGCCGTTTCTCGCTCGATACGTTCACCTGTGCGTCTGGAATCTGGATCTGGCGATTTTGCAACAAGCCGCGCAACAGGTAATTGGAGAACACGACTTCACCAGCCTCGCCGCTTCTGATCCCGATATGAGTAGCCGTGCTGAAGAAGATGAGGCTGCCGCCGACTCGAACGTGCGGGCTATCTTTTCCTCAGAATGGCGCGAAGAACCAGGCGACCTGCTTATCTATCATGTCCGAGGTAACGGATTCCTTCACCATATGGTGCGGAACCTGGTGGGGACGATGCTGGAGATTGCTCGGGGGCACTTCCCTGCGGATGCTATGCCGAAGATTCTCGCCGCCCAGACACGCTCCGCTGCCGGACCGACTGCGCCGGCGCGTGGGCTCTTCCTGCATTCTGTGGAATATCCACCGGGAGCTTAAGCGCCTTCCTGCTAACCTGAAACACTATGGTTTTGCTTAGCCGCAGTTCGGCTTTCTCCCGCGTAACGGCACTTGCTGAGCAAAGGCCTTTGCATGAGGCTTTTCGCTGGCTGCACTTGCATGGGCAGCAAATGCTGCATTGGCAGGCTGAGCTGGTCACCATTCCAGCACCGCCGTTTGGCGAAGAGATGCGCTCTCTCTGGATGGCGGAGCAGTTTCGATTGGCCGGACTCGGTTCGGTTGATATCGATGGACTGGGCAATGTTTTTGGCGAACTGGCTGGGGCTGATTCGGACGAAACCGAGGCTGGGCCAGTGGTCCTGCTGTCCGCTCATCTGGATACCGTTTTTCCCGCCGACACTCCGCTTAAACCATTGATAAACGGAGATTTGCTTGAGGCCCCAGGAGCCTGTGACAACGCCGCCGGAGTAATCGGAATGCTCGGGATTGCGCACGCCCTGGTGAAGGCGCAGATGCCATTGGGCGCGATGCTGGTTTTTGTCGGAAATGTGGGCGAAGAAGGCGAAGGCGACCTGCGTGGTGTGCGGGAGATTTATCAGCATTCGCGATATGCAGGGCGCATTGCAGCGCATGTCGTTTTGGATGGTGCCGGCGCTGAAACTGCCGTTACGCAGGCCTTGGGGAGCAAGCGCTTTCAGGTAACAATTACTGGGCCGGGCGGGCATAGTTTTACCGATTCAGGAACAGTTAACCCTATACCTACATTGGGCTTAGCACTTGCCAACCTGGCACAGACCACGGTACCCGATGAGCCTCGAACCACGCTGAATGTGGGCACAATTCAAGGTGGAACAAGCGTGAATACTATTCCCGAAATGGCTACTGCGGCGGTTGATTTCCGATCCACCGATATGCGGGAACTGGTGCGGCTCGAAGTAGCTTTGCATCGCGCCGTGGAGGATTCAGTTGATCTCGCGAATGGCCGTGCTGCTGCGCGAGAACTGAAGCGCGAAGGCGGTCGAGGGCGCAATCAACTTAGCTTTGCCATTGAAACAATTGGCGATAGACCCGCTGCGAACCTCCCACCGGATTCTCCGATATTGGAAGCGTTGCGGGCTGTGGATCGGCATCTTGGGCTGCGTACGGATCTGCGGCTTGGTTCCACAGATGCCAATATTCCATTGGCGCTGGGGATTCCGGCAGTTTCGCTCGGAGCTGGCGGCGACGGTGGCGGAGCGCATACGCGGGGAGAATGGTATTCGGCTGTGAACCGGGAATTAGGGTTGCGGCGGATACTTTTGCTGACGCTGGCAATGCTCGAATGGACCGGACAGTCAATCGGCTAATCATTCCCTGCCGGATTATTTACATTTACAACGCCTAAGACCGCCAAACATTCGCTAACTTCTCATGCGCGGGTTGACCCACCGATACGTAATGTCAGTTAGCAGGTTAACGAGAACGTAGGTCAGTCCAATCGCGAGCAGGCTTCCCTGCACCAGCGCGTAATCGCGGCCGGAGATGGCAGCGATTACCAGGCGTCCCAGGCCAGGCCAACTGAAGATGGTTTCGGTGACGATTGCTCCGGCGAGTAGAGCGCCGAATTGCAGGCCGACCACGGTCACGATTGGAACCAGTGCATTGGGCAGGGCATGGCGGTAAACTACCGCGGTTTCGGTCAGGCCTTTGGCGCGAGCGGTGCGGATGTAGTCCTGGTTGAGTTCTTCAAGCATGGCAGTGCGGACCATGCGGGTAAGGATGGCGGCAAGCGACACTCCCATCGCTATAGATGGCAGGACCAGATACGGCCAGCCATCGAAGCTCCATAGTGGCCCGGAGCCCGACCCTGAAACCGGCAGCCAGCCAAGTTTGATAGAAAACGTAAGAATCAGAATCGGCCCGAGCGCGAAGGCCGGAACAGACAGACCGAAGAGGCTGACGAGGCCTATGCCCTGATCCTGCCAGCGGCTACGGTAGACAGCAGCCATAACTCCCGCGGGGATGGCCAGCAGCAGCCCGAGAATCAGGGCGCTTATGGTCAGTTCAATGGTGTAGGGATAGCGGGTGGATATTAGGTGGACCACCGTGTCGTTGAGGCGGATAGAGCGACCCAGGTCTCCGTGGAGAACGTCGCGCCAGTAATGGATATATTGCGTGCTGAGCGGAAGATCCAGTCCGTATTGATGGCGCAGGGCTGAAAGATCAGACGCGGTTGCTCCCTCGCCGAGCATTTGCTGGACAGGATCGCCAGGGACCAAATGGATCAACAAAAAGACAAGCGAGACCACCAGCCATACGACTGGGAGGGTTAACAGGACGCGGATGAGAATAGACTTCATTGGTTAGCTTTTACGATAACGGTTTCAACCCTGGAGATCTTCTTCGACTGGTTCTACTCGGACTTGCTGGATGCGGCGGCCGTCCATCTCAGTCACTGTCATTTTTCGGCCTTCGAACATAATGCTTTCGCCGCCTCTTGGTATTTTTCCCAATCGCATCAGTAAGAAGCCGGCTAATGTTTCGACGCCGCCTTCGCGAGGCAGGTGCCATTGCATCTGGGTCTCCAAGTCGCGAAGGTTAACGCTGCCCTCCAGCAGTAAGGCACCTGACGCTGTCGTCAGGACGGGGCGAGCTGGGTCGTCGAATTCGTCATCGAGTTCGCCGGTTAGTTGTTCTATGGCGTCTTCTACTGTGACTAACCCCACGGTCGAGCCGTACTCGTCTACTACGATGGCCATCTGGCGGCGGCGTTGCTGGAAGTCCTGAATCAGGTCCAGAACTGTTTTGGTTTCAGGGACCATGAGGACGTCGCGCATCAACTGGCTGAGTCGCAGCTCTACAAAAGGAGCGGCGGCGGAGCGAGTGCCTGCGGTACGGCGAAAATGCATGAGTCGCGCCAGATCTTTGGCGTAGATGACGCCGATGATGTGTTCGGGGCCGCGGGTTTCGTCGTAGACGGGCACGCGAGAGTGTTGGTGATCGATCACAGCGGCGCTGGCTGCTTCGATGAGGGTATCCCCCGGCAGGGAGATGATCTTCTGGCGCGGGGTCATGATCTCGCGAATAGGCGTTTCGTCCAGTTCCAGAGCGCGATGGATGAGCCGCTCTTGAAACGCGGGAAGGACACCCATGCGACGTGCCGCAGTCGCGATGAGTTTGAGTTCTTCTGGAGAGTGGACCGCCGCCTCATGCGACATGGGCACCTGGAAGAGGTACAGCACAATGCGTGCGGAGCCTTGCAGGAGGCGTACAGCCGGGCGGGTGAGCGCCATGAAAAGCAGCATGGGCGCAGCTATGGCGATAGCCAGGTTTTCTGCGCGACGCAGGGCCAGAGATTTGGGAACGAGTTCGCCAAGCAGGACATGAAGGTACGTGATGAGGGCGAAGCCGATTACGACAGCCGTAACGTGTGCGAAGAGGACGGCATGCGGCAATCCCTGCATTAACGGATAGAGAATTTCCTCAGCTACGGGTTCGCCTATCCAACCGAGGGCCAGGCTGCAAAGCGTTACGCCGAGCTGACCTGCGGGGAGAAATCCGTCAAGATCCTGCTGAAGGCGGCGGACAGCGTTAGCTCCCGGTACGCGTGCGGCGATAAGCTGCTCAACACGGGTGTCGCGCATGGAGACAAGTGCAAACTCTGCGGCGACGAAGAAGCCATTGGCCAGGATGAGGATGGCGACGGCGACGATTTGGAGCAGCGGGAGACCGTGCATCACTCTCTCTTTCTGGCTGAGTTTAACAGTTGGTGTTGTTTTGAGAACAGATGCAGCGGCTTAACACCCCTTGGCGGCATAGCTGATTGGCGAGTCAGCTCGATTTGCGGCCCTAGGAATAAGCGCGGTGGAACCAAAAGCAGGGGGGCAACGTATCGTTGGTTTACAACGCTTATTGGAAATCAGTTGCGTTTGTAATTTTCCAGAGAAGCACTATCGGAGGCAGTTGTGGCTGCAGCGCGTAAGAAAGGCCGATTCTGGCTGTGGACTGGTTTGGTTGTTGTAATTGTGTTGGCTTTGGGTGGAGCGGCGATTGCCCACCTTGCTTCTGGTTCGGCGATTGACCCAAACAAGCTCGGCAAAGTGGTACGTGGCGATGTGGCGCGCTCGGTCGTGGCAACGGGTAAGATTACTCCGATCACGCAGGTTGAGGTGAAGTCAAAGGCTTCGGGCATTGTGGAGAAGCTGTATGTGGACATCAACAATGTCGTCCACAAGGGACAGTCGCTGGCACAGCTCGATCAGCAGGAGATTGCAGCTCAGGTAGCGGCGCAGAGAGCGCAGTTGCAGGCGGCGGAAGCGAATGTCTCAAACTTTGACGCGGCACTGGAACAGGACAGGGTTACCGCCGCTGCTCCAGACCTGCCTATGTACAAAGTCACTCTGGATCGCAATATAGAGATGGTGAAGCAGGGATTGGTTCCGCAGCAGTCTCTGGATAATGCCAACCGCGACTACCTGGCAGCGTTGAACAAGCGTGATTCGGCCAAGGCGCAGATTGGTGTGGATGGCGCGAAGTTGAAGCAGGCAAAGGCACAGGTAGCCCAGAACCAGGCAACTCTGAATCAGTTGGATGAGCAGTTGAGCTACACCACGATTGTTGCTCCGATGGATGGAGTGGTGCTTTCGCGGGATGTTGAGATCGGCGATGCGGTAAGTTCGATCCTCGTGCTGGGTTCGACGGCAACACTCGTAATGACGCTCGGCGATACGACCGAGGTCTATGTGAAGGGCAAGGTGGATGAAGCGGACATTGCGCACGTCTATATGGGGCAGCCCGCGCGGATCAAGGTGGAGAGCTTCCGGGACCGGTATTTTCAGGGCAAGGTGACAAAAATTTCTCCGATGGGCGTGGAGAAGGATAACGTCACAACCTTTGAAGTGCGGGTGTCGATCAACAATCCTGGTGGAGAGTTGAAAGCGCAGATGACAGCGAATGCAGAGATTCTGCTGGATGAGCACAAGGGCGTGTTGACGATTCCGGAGAATGCAGTGATCTATGACAGTTCGAAGAATGCTTTTGTGGAGATTCCCGACAAGCAGCAAAAGGAAGGCAAGCGAAAGATTCCTGTAAAGGTTGGACTGTCGAATGGTTCGTTGACTGAAGTGATCAGCGGAATCAAAGAGGGCGACACCGTCGTATTGCAGTAGCGTGTGTTGCAGTAGCATGAATTTCGCCTCCGATTGCTGTTCGTAAACGGACACGAAAGTTACAAATCTGGACAAGTGGACAAAAAGCGCATTTTTCCTGCAGACATAACCCGTTTAGGATGAGATTCCTACGAATTCGCCGATTTGGCCACTTGGATGCAATACATTGTGCAACTAGGGGTGACTGGATTTATAGTCAGTCGCAGATTTGATGTTCAACCGTTATCGATTTGTGAGGAACGATATGAAGCATTGGATTCCGGCAACAGCAGTTCTCCTGGCACTGGTACCTGGAGTGCTTTCACGGTCTGCGCAGGCTTCGGAGGCGACGTTTGAGCGGACGTTGACGGTGAACGGGCATGTGATTCTGCATGTTTCCACGGGCTCGGGAAACATCCACCTGACGACTTCTTCAGGCAACCAGGTGCATGTTGTTGGGCACATCCATTCGCATGGCGACCAGGAAGACCGTGTGCGGCAGATTGCAGCCAATCCGCCGATTGAGCAGACCGGGGACATTTTGCGCGTAGGCGCGCATCTCGACAACCTGCACAATATCTCGATCGACTATGAGATTACGGCTCCCGCAAATGCATTGCTCGAAGCCTCTTCAGGATCGGGCGATGTGGTCGATGCCGGCGTCGGGGTAGACGCCAAGCTGAATACAGGCTCGGGCAACATTCATGCGACCGGGCTGCAACAGAGCATTTCGGTGGAAACAGGTTCAGGAGATATTTACGCGGAGCAGACCGGATCTGGCGACGTGAAGGCCAACACCGGCTCGGGAAATATCGAACTGAGAAATGTTTCCGGCGGTCTGCGGGCGCAGACGGGATCAGGCGATATCAAGCTGGGTGGGCAGCCTAAAGCTGGATGGCATGTGACGACCGGCTCGGGCAGCGTAGAGCTTTGGGCTTCCAACGCCCCAATGAATCTGGAGGCATCGACAGGCTCCGGAGACATTCACACAGATGGCGTTACGATGGATGCAGTGATGACGAATCATCACAATCTCACCGCAAAGCTGCATGGTGGCGGACCAGCGGTCCGTATCGAGACAGGGTCAGGCGATATTCGTATTCATTGAAATCGGGGTTGCTGCCGATACTGACAGCTTAACCCCCGATTGTTCCATCATGAGTTCAACAACAAGGGTGTTCCTCGGCGGGATTCGAAAGTGCTCCACGGGACGGATCTCGCCTTTTTTTGAATCTATAACATTTTGAAACAAAATTGAAACATAAATTAGCTTACTTAGTAACTTTTCTTTAGTTTCGGGACAACTACCGGTTCTACTTCCAATTTGCGTAAGTTTTGGCCCCAGGTTTATCGCCAACCCGCAAGGGAGGCAGCCACTATCCTCGACTGAACAAGGGATTTTGTAACAGTCTCGTGATTTCTCATACACTGAAAGCATGGTGCATACTTCCCGCGCTCTTCCATTGGAATCGCTGCAGCTATTGGTCTTCGATCTGGATGGAACGCTGATTGATTCGCGGCGAGACCTCTGCGACTCCGTAAATGCTACGCTCGAAAACTTCGGCATGAAGACGCTGGAGGACTCAGTGATCGGCGGATACATTGGCGATGGAGCGGCAACTCTGATCCGACGAGCGTTGTCTGTTCCAGGCGAACTGCTACCGGGGATGAAGCCTGACGATGAGGAGTTTTTTCAGAAAGCGTTTGCGTTTTTTCTCAGCTACTATCGCATTCACAAACTGGACTATACCTACGTCTACCCCGGTGTCTTCGAATCGCTGGAGGCTCTGAAGTTTTTGCCGGATGGCAGGCAGCGGGCGATGGCCTGCCTGACAAACAAACCTGTGGGCCCTGCACAGGCCATCTGCGATGCACTAGGACTATCGCCTTACTTCTTCAGCGTATACGGGGGCGATACTTTTGCTACCAAGAAGCCGGATGCGCAGGGCTTGCGGACACTGATGGCCGAGGCAGGCGTCGGTCCGGAAGAAACGCTGATGGTAGGCGACTCTGATGTAGATGTAAAAACAGCGCGCAATGCGGGGGCATGGGCATTGGGATGCAGTTTTGGGCTTTCGCCCGTCACACTGGCAGCAGCGATGCCCGATGTGGTGGTGGATCATGCTTCAGAATGGGCTGAGGCACTGCAGGGTGCGCGTTTTGCACCGCAGAACCAGGGATAAGCAGGGAAATCTGCCGCAGCTAGAACCGGCAAAAACGAAACTTGCGTGGGCGATTGTTCGTCTAAGTTACATACCAGTTCGACATCCGGTGATTCAGACTGATCTAATCATTATTAGAAGGAGTCTTTTTTTGAATCGATTTATTGTACTTCTTGCTCTCCCTGTTGCCATACTCTCTATCCATATTCTCCCTGAAACAGTTGCCTTGGCAGCTGCAAGTCCTGCGGGAACGCGGACCGTCAGTGGAAATTTTACAAGCAGTAATTCTGTGGACAATCCAGAATCGACTCCGGGATCGACCCCCTCAAACGTCGTGCGAGGCGTGGTGGCAGATCCCAGTGGCGCAATTGTGCCGAATGCCCAGATTGACTTGGTCAATGCTGCCGGCGCCGTAACGGCGACCCTGCACTCGGATGGGACAGGAAATTTTCAGATCACCACACCTGCGGTCGGGGATTTTACGCTGGTGGTCTCTGAAGCAGGATTCGACACGGTGCGAACGCCCGTGAAACTGGCCAAGCCAATCGCCCCCGCGCTGGCCGGACCGATGCTGCACATTGTATTGCCGATCTCCACGATGGCGACTACCGTCAACGTGAATGCCGGAAACAGCGTGGACCTGACGGCCTCGGAGTCCAATGCGGACACTTCGGTGATGAGCGCAAACGATCTAAAAGCTTTGCCCATCTTTGACAACGATTACAGCACCGCGATGAGCGCTTTTATGGATTCGAGCGCCGAGGGCACAGGCGGCGCCGGGCTGCTGGTCGATGGAGTGGAAGCGAATCGGGCAACTGTATCCGCAAGCGCGGTGCAGGAAGTTCGCATCAACCAGGATCCCTATTCGGCGCAGTATTACTGGCCGGGGCGCGGGCAAATGGAGATCATTACGCGTTCCGCGGCAGATCACTACCACGGCCAGTTCAACTTCACCTTTCGCGACTCAGCTTTAAATGCTCAGAATGCATTGGCCGCAACCAAGCCATATGAGCAGCGACGCGTTTATGAGGGATATACGACGGGGCCGATTCCTCACGCGAAGAACAGCAGCTTCCTGGTTTCGTTTAACCGGGCAGAAGAAGATCAGGACGCGGTAGTCCTGGCGACGACTGAGGCTCCGACTTCGACAAATCCCACGGGCCAGTTCCAGGCGAATGTATCGGCGCCGACTCGGGATACGGAGTTCAGCACCCGAGCGGCTCATCAGTTTGGCGACCGAGTCTCAGCTTATGCGCAGTATGCGTATCAGGACTCAACCTCGCAGAATGAAGGCGTAGGCGGACAGACGCTGGCGGCGGGCGGATACAACAATCACTATCACGAAGATGATGTGATTTTTCACGCAGACACGACGCTCTCGGCGACCATGCTGAACCAATCCTCGATCGTGTTCGAACATGATCGCAACGAGACTCAGAATGCGATTGAGGCTCCCCAGGTAAATGTGTCGGGAGACTTTGTGGGCGGCTCAGCGCAGAACGACTCAACCTCAACGGAATACAACCTGCGGTTGAGCGATACGGTAAGTTGGACGCGTGGTAAGCACTCGGTAAAAGTAGGCGCGAACGTGCCCCATCTGGATCGCCGCGTGTATGACGACAACACCAACGGCCTGGGCACATATACGTTCGCTCCAACCCTGGATGCGAATGGGGATGTGGTGACATCGGCATTGCAGAACTACGCAACGAATCATCCTTCGGGATTTACGCAAAATACGGGCGACGTACGGTTTGTGTATCACCAGCAGGAAATGGGCGTATTTGCCCAGGACCAGTACAAAATGACGGACCGGTTCTCAATCACGCCCGGAATTCGCTATGACTGGCAGAACTTTCTGGCGACGGACCGACTGACGTTTTCTCCGCGCGTGTCGTTTGCGTGGGTGCTTGATCCGGCTTCAAAGACCGTGCTTCGCGGTGGTGGTGGTTTGTATTACGACCGCTTCGGCGGAGGGCCGCTGCTGGACCTGGTGCGATATGAGAATGCGCGGCGTCGTTCGCTGACGCTGTCGCTCAATCCGGCAACCCAACCAGCGGATGGATGCGTGCCGGTGACCAATTGCGTGACACTGGGCGATCAACCGGCCAACCTGGCGCAGTTGCAGCCGAACGCGAAGGTTCCCTACCAGATTCAATATGGACTCTCCGTGGAACGCGGTTTTGGCAAGAGCGCTGTAGCAGTAATCAGCGCCTATTCGGTACGCGGTGTGGATCGCTTCCGCTCGGTAGATATCAATGCTCCGACACCTCAATCGAATTACACAGAACGGCCGAATCCTGAGTTCGCGCGTATTCGAGAGATGCAGCCGGAGGGGACGTTCATTGGAAATGGAATGGATATCTCGTTCCATGGCGAGTTGAACAAATACTTCACTGGCTTTGGGCGTTATACCTGGTCGCATTTTGAGTCCAACCAGGAAGGTATTTCGTGGTTCCCGCAGAACCAGCAGGATCCAAACGACGAGTGGGCGAACTCAAGCTGGGATCGTCGGAATCGGCTGGGGATGTATGCCATCTTCAACCACCAGAGCGTAGCCAATCTTGCATTGGGAATCTTTGCCAATTCCGGTTCGCCGTGGACAGTGCAGACTGGAGCCGATCTGCCGTATAACGACCTCTTGTTCAACGCGCGACCGGATGGTGTGGCGCGCAATACGGAGACTCTGCCGTCGTATGTCGATCTCGATGTGCGCTGGGGCCATGATTTCCATCTGACACAGAGCAAAGAAGACGAATCGCCGAAGCTTGGTTTTTCGGCGGGCGCCTTCAATGTTCTGAACCATGAGAATGGCTCGGCAGTGGACCAGGTCGAGAGTTCGACCTCGTTTGGGCAGGTCACGTCGGTAGCTCCGGCGCGGCGTATTCAGCTGGCGATGCGGTTTGAGTTCTAAGAGCCGAATATTAGACCGATATTAGAGCCAGCAATTTAGGCTAAACGACGTGACGACCCCGGTCGTCACGTCGTTCGATTTTCAGGCCCAGAATGAGAGTGGACCTGAAACTGGAGCTGCCGATGAGGTGCGCTGTGTCTCGGTAGCCTGATCCTGGTCGCCGGATTCATTGGATCCGTAGTAGCCTTGATTTGCAGATGAGTCTTTTCCAGCCCAGGCAGTAACCATCCAACTAGTCTCAGTGCTGGCGGTGGCGTCGAGTTCTGAGGCCGAGGCAAAGAGCTTTTTGCGGGTGGCTTCGGACTGACGCGCGGCGGTAGCGGCTGTTGAGGCGTGCGCCGAATTCGTTTGACTGGGACTTATTTGTCCTGAATGGATATGCATGTGCTTCCCTTCTCTACGTTTCTGCGTTCTCTCTTTGGCTTCTTTTTCGGTTTCTCTGTTCTCGCTGTCCGACCGGTTTCACTGCCCCGCTTCCAAGCAAGCCGAATGCCTTTCTCGGTAGGGTTTCTTGGAACTTTCCAATATGCTGCCTCGATCTATGCTGGCTTGATCGCGAATCGATTTCGTGGAACTTCTCGCTGGCAGAGTTCGTATTCGCAGACTGGGGTGAAGTGTATGAGCCGTACGCGCGTTGTGGGGATCGTGCTTCTTCTGCTGATGGCTGGAATGCTGGTTAAGCCAGCGCGAGCCGCGGGGATGTGGTGCAGTTTGGTGACACCATCCAGGTAAACAAGGATGCCTCCATCCGTGATGCTGTTTGCTTTTTCTGCGGCGTAAATGTGCAGGGGACGATCAACGGCGACACGGTTGTATTTTTTGGCAGCGCACGTATTGATGGGCAGGCAAACCACGATGTCGTGGTGTTCTTTGGCAATGTAGTCGCAGCCGATAATACATCGATTGGACACAACCTGGTGAACTTTTTCGGTAGCGTGCGGCTGGGTGAAAATGTGACCGTTGGGCAGGACACGGTGGTGATGTTCGGCAGCCTGCATGCTCCGCAATCAGTGAGCTACGGCGGCGACCGCGTAGTGCAGCCTGGATTTATCTTCTGGGTGCCGTTTCTGCTGATTGTTTTTGGATTTAGTTTTGTCGTACGCGAGCTTCGCGGCCAACGGCGCAGGCGAATGCTGCGAGGTTATTGAGTTATCTTTTACTGACTAGATCCAGCCACCGTCGATGATATGGCTTTGTCCGGTGATGGCGCTGCTGTCTTCTGAGGCGAGAAAGAGCGCGAGGCGAGCCACTTCGTCCGGAACAAGATGCCGTTTGATGGCTTGGCTGGCGAGGATTTCAGCACTGTACTCGGCTGTGAGGACCAGCTTGCGTTGCTTGTCGGTGACGATAGCGCCGGGCAGGATGGCGTTCACGCGAATGTTGTCTTTGCCCAGCTCGTGAGCAAGCGTGTGGGTCATGCCGACGATAGCTGCTTTAGCTGTGACGTAGACAGGCAGGCCGACCGACGGAATCAGCCATGCGATCGAACTCATATTAAGAATGGATGCGTTGCCGGATTGCTTCAATGCAGGTATCGCTGCCTGCGTTATGAAGAACTGATGGCGCAGGTTGACGGCCATGAGCTGATCCCACAACTCGGGGGTAACTTCTTCAATCGCGTGACGCCGGTCATTGCCCGCATTGTTGATAAGCACGTCGAGGCCGTTGAGAGATTCAATGGCCTGAGCAGTGGCTGCGCGAACGGCTTTAATGTCTGTCATGTCACAGCGGAGATAGATAGGTACAGGATGCCCTGCGGCAGCGATGCGAGCTACGAGTTCTGCGGCCAACTGATCCTGAATATCGAGGAATGCAACTGCTGCTCCCTGCGCAGCAAAGGCTGCTACGAACGCTTCGCCGATGCCGCTGGCTCCGCCGGAGATAAGTACGCGACAGCCCTTGAGACTGGGGTAAGTGGCGTATTGTGCCTGAGATTCGGTCATGATTTGTAAGGTCTTCCACTTACGTGAAGTTATGGCTTTCGAATACAGCAACATGCCGTTATTGCAGTGGAATAGTGAACCAGGGCAATGGCAGATTGCGGACAATCCACCAGGCAATGGTGATGGCGATGAGCAGGCGCGTTGTTCTGACAGAAAGGTCAAAGTCGCGGCCATGCCAGAGGTTGAGGATGCGCAGGCCTTTCGCTCCGAACCAGAGAGCGAGGAATGGCGAGAGTACAACGAACATGAAGTTACAGCGCAGGGCAGCGGCGAACTCGAAGTTCAAAAGATGATGCAGCGCGCGGGTAGATCCGCAGCCAGGGCAATAGAAGCCGGTGAACTGATGAAAGGGGCACGACGGCAGATGGAGCGCGCCCGGAGCATGTGCGCGTAGCACTCCACCAGCCACTACTGCGGCCGAGACGATGAGGAGTACTCCGAGTTGACGGCCGGATGGCAGTTGCATGAGCCGCACCGGGCCGGCCTGAATCCGGTCAGGAGTCTGCGCGGGTTGGTCGACTTGCGACAGGTTCATTTCTGGCCGATGGCGAGGACAATATAGATGAGGCTGATGATGCAGCCTGCAATTGCCGAGACGATCAAAGTCGTCTTGGCAGTTTTATGTGCTTCCTGCGCTTCAGTAAAGTTGCCCAGCGCCCATTGCTTCTTGGCTTTATTGGAGTAGATAAGAGCAACGATTCCGCCGGGAAGACAACAGAAAAAGATGACCGCAACCGACCATCCGGTGAGGCTTGGCGGTGGTGTTGCCGCATAGGATTGCCCACCATAGATGCTGCCCTGTTCGCTGCTGTAGGGGCCACTGATGGAGGTCGGCGTACTCTCTGGGGAAAAGTACCACGCCTGCGTATTGGCAGGTAGCCAGGATGCCATGCCGGTTGTCCAGACAAGATCGTTGGGCGCTACCTGGCCAGCCGCGACCATCTCTTTCAATGCATCCAGGGTCATAGGACCGAAACGCTGATCTCCCTTTTGCAAATACCAGTTTTCCATTGAGGCAAATCTCCCTTTTTCCTTCGCTTCGACCGTGGAGGAATCTTATCAAGTCTTAGGATTGAAAAGAAGTGACCCGCAATCTTTGGCAGCCTGTAAGTTTGCATCCAGCATCGAAGCCCCGAACTTTGCCCTTAGCATTTGCCCTTGCTTTTGCCGTTGCCGTTGCTTTTGCCGTTGTCGTTCTGTTTGTCATTCCCGAAGGGAATCTGCTTCATCCCGTCATCCCAAAAACACAATTCCCCAAACCAACCCAACACCCAACCTGTTGGTAGTAAGCCAGTTTGAAATTATGAGATTGACTCGGCTGAATGATTAAGGACTAGAGTAAACAAAGAGGTGCCTGGTATGAAGATTCGAATCGCAATCTGGGCAGCGACTGGCGCACTGGTTGTAGGTCTCTGGTCAATTTACCTCGACGGTGCATCTGGAACGCCGCGAGGATTAACCGCGATTTTGCTCGATTTAACCTGTCCGATAGCGCTCGGGCGTCAACACCATATGACTATCAATTTCGTGCTTCTTGCCAATGCTGTTACGTATGCTTTGGCCGGTCTGATCGTGGAAACCATGTGGCGGCCCACAAAGCGCCCGATCAAGCAGACCACTTAAGATAGAACCGCCTTGCACCCTTTAGAAGATCTGCGCGGCTACCAGCCCTGTCTGCCCTGATTCGCGACAGTGTTGGGAGTGAAGTGCATCAGAACTCCGAGCGCGATGAGCAGGGCTGCATAGTAGACCCAACTGCTCCAGTCGGATTGCTGCGGCTTGTCTTTGGTAAAGCAGCGCCAGGCAAAGCCCGCTGCCACGAAGAGAAAGATGCCTTCGGAGGTGAAAAGCCAGAGGCCGAGTGCGCAGACAAGCAGAGTGGCGCGTTCAGGAGCAGCGAGGGTGTTGACGGCCTGGCCTCCATCGAGCACCCAGATGGGGATAAGGTTGAGGATGTTGAGCACGGCTCCAGTGCGGGCGAGAGCGGCCCAGAGCGGATCGTGCGTATAGGTGTAAAGGATGTAGCAGATGGCGGCAGCGATCCAACCAGCCAGTGGACCGGCGAGCGAGATTTGCGCGATCTGGCGGCGAGTGACTCCCTGGGCAGCCCAACGGACATAGGCACCGAAGCCGGGTAGAAAAACGGGCATTTCGGCGGGCAGACCGCGGCGCTTGATGTCGGTGAAATGGCCTAGTTCATGGATGAGTATGCAGACGGAGATACCAAGGCCATAGCGCCAGCCGAAGATTCCAACATAGAGCACGATAAAGAAGGCAAAGCTAAAGAGGAACTTGAGTTTGAAAAGCGCCAGAAGCAGTGTCTTAAATTTGAGGAGCAGAAGCGCAAATGGGCCAAAGGGACCAAGCTTCTTGACCCAGTTGGGCTTTGGCGCAGGCTCTGATCGCCCTGATGCTCCTGCTGATCCTGATGGCCCTGTTGATTCTGATAATGCATTAGGTGTCGGGTTAATGGCGCCGAGATGCTGGCGAACCCACTCAGCCTGACGAGAATCATGCGGAAGCAGGGTGAGCGAGTATTCCCACAGCTCGCGGGCTTGCGGGATAAGATTGCGAGCTTCGAGGGCGCGGGCATCTTTGGAGAGCTGTTCGAGGCGCACGCTGTGGATAAGTGCATGACACTGCGGGCAGGCAAGCGCCTCCAGTGGAAGGTCAGCGTTGCAGTTCGGACAGTTGCGAAGGATTGCGTGGGTAATGGTCGACACGATGATCTATATCAATTCTATCGTTATGCGACGGTCATGCTGTAGGGTCCATCGACATAGAGGGGCTTTGCGGCCGTCATCGTCCGGGCTATGCGGAGTCCGATGAAGAGAATGAACAGGCCTATGACTCCGTGAAAGGGGTTCGCCAATTCCATGAAAGGTGAGGCAAGACCCACGAGCGCGAGTTGGGCGATCGCGCTTGCCCAATTGATGGGATGTTTCGGGGCCTGGGAGATGTGGTTTGACTGTGCGTCTCCAGGCAAGGAATTTTCGGAGGCGCTTTTTGCTGCGGTTGGAGTCTTATGTTTGATGGCGTACGAGATGCCGATGGGCACAGCGGCCATGGAGATTGCTGCATACGTGAGCAGGACGGCAGTGATCTGGAAGCGCCTGCCTCCGATGCCGTTCGAGCCTTTTGATATGGCCTTGGCAACGAACCAACCTACGCCAAGAGCGATGTAACCCAGATACCAGCCGGTGGCGATGGTGAACGTGGCGTATGCGATCAGTCCTACGATGGCTGCTCCTATGCCGAGAAGAAGACCGCGTACGTAGGCCGCATGGCTATCGATCGGGCTGGCCGCCTGAACTTGATGAGCGCAGGTGGCGCAGGCCATCTGGCTGTTGATGCGGTAATACTCACCTGAGACCAGGTTGCCGCAGATGCGGCAATGCTCCGTGCCGGGAATGTGGGCGTATTCGGCAGTGGCAAATTGCGGAGCGTCCGTTGGGGCCGCGGGTGGCGGGGTCACGACGGAGGTGAACTCTGGGGCGGTGTCATTGGTTTCAAACATGATTTTGCTCAGGGTAGCAGTTCGGTTGAGTGGCTGCAATGCATTCATGCAGGCAGGCACAGCAAACAAAGAATGGCGCCATGACGAGGCCCTGATGGGAAAGCTGGGTAGCTCGAATCACCACCTGCTTAAACCCTTCGTGAGTTGCAAGGACGGGCCTCTGATAATTTTCCTAAATTATGTCATCTGATCAGATGTAGTTTCGTCTAATTTTCCTGAGAATTATGTCCTCTGATGCAGATGTGATTTTGCCCTTGTCGCATAGGGGACGTTTGTCTTTTTTGTGCTGCAACTTCCCTATTTCTTTAGCACATGATCCTAACAATTGAATGTACAATTAGCGAAGATTTAACCAATAAACATGAAAATTGCCGCGAGTTCTCTCTCTTGTCTTCTGGCCGTTGGCGTGGTTCTCTGCCTCAACGGTTGTGGTTCGTTGAATCCCACTTTCCCTCTAGCCGCACCGGCTCAGATTTCTGTCTCTTCGACACGCGCCGCGCTGACGGTGTCACAGAGCTATTCAATTGCTGCGACTACGAAAGATCTATCGGGCGTGACATGGACAGCGACCGGGGGCGGCCTTTCTGCGGACACGAGTATGACGGGCAAAATGGTCACTTATACGGCGCCCGCCAAGGCTGGCATTTACACTGTGACCGCTGCCAATGTAAAGACTCCCTCGCAGACTGCTGCCATGACCGTATACGTTACGGATCTGGGCGGCGTTTACACCTACCATAATGATCTGGCGCGAGATGGTGTCAACAGCCAGGAATATGCGCTGACGACAACGACGGTGGCTTCCTCCTCCTTCGGAAAATTGTTCTCATGCCCTGTAGATGGCGCCGTCTATACACAGCCGTTGTGGGTTGCTAACCTTACTATCGGCAACGCGAAGCATAATGTGGCCTTCGTCGCTACACAGCACGATAGCGTGTATGCCTTTGATGCGGACGCCAGCCCGTGTCAACAACTTTGGATGGCTAGCCTGGTTGATACGAACCATGGTGGGAGCAGTGGGGAAACTGCTGTGAATTCGACCTTGCTGGGACAAGGGAACGGGGATATCGCTCCGGAGGTCGGCGTAACTGGAACACCTGTGATCGATCCATCCACGGGCACACTTTACGTGGTCTCTAAATCGATGAATTCTGCCTCAACTCTTTTTTATCAACGCATGCACGCGATCGACATTACGACAGGTAGCGAGAAATTCAGTGGGCCAGTCGATATTGGAGCTAATATCACTTTTCCAGGCACAGGGGATGGCGGGTCAACTGTGACGTTTAATGCGAAACAGGAAAACCAACGGCCTGGTCTCGCGCTCGTTAATGGAGTTGTATACGTTGCCTGGGCTGCGCACGAAGACGCGAATCCTTTCTATGGATGGTTAGTCGGATACAAGGCATCCGATCTGACGGTCGCAAGTATTTTGAATATAGACCCGAACGTAACGCAGGGTGGCATCTGGATGAGTGGTGGTGCGCCTTCAGCAGACGCGAACAATAACCTTTATCTGATCTCGGGGAATGGCGGGTTTGATGCAACCAGCACCAGTATGCCGAATAACGATTATGGCGACTCCTTCCTCAAGATATCGAATGGATTGACGGTTTCTTCCTATTTCACTCCTACGGATCAGGAGAGTGATGAAACGAATGACGCTGACTTTGGATCGGGTGGTTCGGCGGTGTTGGTGAATGTAGCTTCAGGAGCCTTGAGACACCTGGTAATCGGCGGAGGAAAAGATGGTTCGTTGTATCTTCTGAATGGCGATTCGATGGGGGGGCTTGGGGACACGAATGCCAGGCAGGTTATCAGCGTTGGCAGCGGAATTTTCTCCACTGGAGCTTTCTGGAATAACACGTACTATGTGGCTCCGCTCAATGGCTCAATGGTAGCTTATGCATTTGATCCATTCGCCAATCTTCTCAATCCGTCGGCGAGTACCAGGTCCTCCAACACCTATGGGTTCCCTGGCGCTACACCATCGGTTTCGGCATCAGGAGCTTCGAATGGAATCGTTTGGGCTTTGAACAGCAATAGCTACTGCACGAGCCAATCGAAATCCTGTGGGCCTGCAGTGCTTCATGCCTATGATGCTACAAACCTTGGTACGGAGTTGTGGAACAGTTCTACAACCAGTACGGATGCGGCGGGCAATGCTGTCAAATTTACGGTACCGACTATTGCCAATGGGCATGTTTATGTGGGGACTCGTGGCAACAACGCGGGTGGTGTAGACAGCACAACCAGTACTCCCGGGGAGTTGGATGTTTACGGAGTCACGACCGACTGATTTGAGGCGACATCTCCAGCTCGTTGTTAGAGGTTAAACTGCCGCAGGTGGTGGTCGAGGTGTTTATACATGCCTTTGCCCCACTCTTCGACTGAGAGCTTGCCAAAGAAAGCGTGGGGCGCTTGTGTGCAGGCTACGGGGCCTCCTTTTTGAAAGCGGTCTATCAGGAGGAGGAGGCGTTCGCGTTCTGCATTGAGATCGCGTTCCTCGCTGATGATGTAGGCCGGGACGGTTGGAGAATTCTTTCGCCACAGCTTGTCTCTTGAGAATTCGGACTTGAAGAGTGGGCCGATGAGTTTGCCGATGAAACTTCTTGGCTGGACGTTATCGCCGCAGGCGGTTTCCAAATTTAAGCAGCAATGTGCGAGCATCTGGGCTGCGTTCATTTTGCCCCAGAGACGTTCGCTAGTTGGAGTTATGGCTGCGAGGCGATGCTTGATTTCTTCTGCTGCCGAGGAATCATAGAGGCTTTTCATGCGCCACAGTTTACTGATCGGCATGGTCTGCGGGGAAGCTGATTTCTATTCGCGAAAATCATGCCATCCTGAGTGACGCGATGGCTTTGGGGCTTACCTTAAAGAATTTGACCTACCCCAGGGGGGCTATGTAGCTGTTTGCCGGTGTCCCTAAGGATGCCCCTTGCTATACCTGTTGCCCTGATAACTCAGGCATCCTTTTTCTGGGTGCGATGGGCATGTCAGACAGACGTGTCTGCCTGGTATTTCGGCTTTTGATTGGTTCTGACGGGGCTTTCATTGATTATGCGCGGTTGGGGGATAATTCTCTGCACGGTGTGGCTGCCGCATTGATCAAGTTTTGCTGGGGAATGGCAATGACCATGATCAGAAGTCGATTGTGGCCAATCCTGCAGAGGCTTTATTTCGCCTTATTTTCGCCTTGCTTGTATACTTAATTTTATGGACTTTCAGTTGGTTACGCCTTATCAGCCTAAGGGAGATCAACCTCGGGCTATCGATGAACTAGTGCAGGGTTTGGCGGCTGGGGAGAAGCACCAGGTGCTGCTGGGTGTGACTGGTTCAGGCAAGACTTTTACGATGGCCAAGGTCATTGAGGAGTTGAACCGTCCGGCGCTGATATTGGCGCATAACAAGACGCTGGCGGCGCAGTTATATAACGAGTTCAAGCAGTTCTTTCCGGGCAATGCGGTTGAGTATTTTGTCAGTTATTACGATTACTATCAGCCGGAAGCTTACATCCCTGCGGGGGACTTATATATCGAGAAGGAAGCTACGATCAATGAGGAGTTAGACAAGTTACGGCTTTCAGCTACGCGGTCGCTATTTGAACGGCGAGATTGCGTTATTGTCAGTTCGGTTAGCTGTATCTATGGTTTGGGCTCTCCTGAGGCTTATTACGGCATGTTGCTGCTGCTGGAGAAGGGGCAGCGGATTCATCGCAACGATATTGTACGGCGGCTGGTGGAGATACTTTACGAACGGAACGATGCGGACTTTCGCAGAGGCACTTTCCGGGTGCGGGGCGATGTTATCGAGGTCTTCCCTACTTATGATGAGAATGCTTTTCGGATTGAGTTATTCGGCGATGAGATTGAATCGCTATCGCAGATAGATCCGCTGTTTGGCACAGTGAAACAGAAGTATGCGCGGCTACCGATTTATCCCAAGAGCCACTATGTTGTGCAGCCGGAGCGCAAGGCGCAGGCGATTGAAACGATCGTGGCGGAGCTGACGGATTGGGAAGCGGAGTTGGAGAAGCAGGGGCGCATGGTGGAGGCGCAGCGGATTCATCAGCGGGTGCGGTTTGACCTGGAGATGATCAAGAGCATGGGTTACTGCCATGGGATTGAGAATTATTCGCGGCACTTTAGCGGGCGGCTGCCGGGTGAGGCTCCGCCGACGCTGCTGGATTATTTTCCGAGGGACTTTCTGCTGTTTGTGGATGAGTCGCATGTGACGATTCCGCAGGTGCATGGGATGTGGCATGGGGATCGAAGCCGGAAGGCGAACCTGGTGGATTATGGGTTTCGATTGCCGTCGGCGATGGATAACAGGCCGCTGAAGTTCGATGAGTTTGAGAACCGGATTCACCAGACGATTTATGTTTCGGCGACGCCGGGCCCGTTTGAGTTGACGAAGGCTGCGGGCGTGGTGGTGGAACAGGTGATTCGGCCTACGGGGTTGGTTGATCCGGAGATTGAGATCAGGCCGGTGAAGGGGCAGATTGACGATCTGTTGGGCGAGATTCGCGACCGGGCAAAGCGCAATGAGCGGGTGCTGGTGACGACGCTGACCAAGCGGATGTCTGAGGACCTGGCGGGGTATTACACAGAGGTTGGGGTGCGCTGCCGGTATATGCATTCGGAGATTGAGACGCTGGAGCGGATCAAGATTTTGGCGGGGCTGCGCAAAGGCGAATACGACGTGCTGGTGGGGATCAATCTGTTGCGCGAGGGATTGGATCTGCCGGAGGTTTCGCTGGTGGCGATTCTGGATGCGGATAAGGAAGGTTTTTTGCGCTCGACCGGAGCGCTGATTCAGACGATTGGACGTGCGGCGAGAAATGTCGAGGGGCGAGCGATTCTGTACGCGGACAAGATGACGGATTCGATGCGGCGGGCGATTGATGAGACGGATCGAAGACGGGAGATTCAGCGAGCTTATAACGAGGAGCATGGGATTGTGCCAACGTCGGTGTTGAGCAAGATGGACAATTCGCTGGCGTCGATTTTGAAGGCGGAGTATGGCGATCCGCTGGAAGAGGCGGCGGAAGGGATGCCGGAGTTTGCTTCTCAGGTTGAGTTGGACAAACACCTGGCGAAGATGGAAGTGGAGATGCGGGAGGCCGCGAAGAAGTTCGAGTTTGAGAAGGCGGCTCGGCTGCGGGATACGATCAAGGATTTGCGGGCCAAGGAGTTTCTTTTCGGGTAGTGTTTTCGGGCTGGGGGTGAGGCGAGTTCTGGAATGGGAGTGGTTACTCCCATCCTTCGCAAAAAGCGTGAAAGGATGGGACGCCCGAATTTTCTTTTGTTTTGGGAATTGTGTCGCTGCTCCAGGTGAAAGGGAGAACAATTTCCCTAAATTGTTGGAATACGGGCATCTTTGCGAACGAGAAGGGCATCTTAAGGTTGGTATAAAGCTTCTTTGCGGTCTATTACGGTTGTGATTACTGAAGCAACTGCTTATCGGATCGGGACATCTAATTTATTTAATGGTAAACACCAGAGGAATTCGATTATTACGTTTCATCCGGTTATCGGGACATATGGGGACAATTTTACTTGTAGATGACAATCCGCTTCGTGCGTCTCTGCGGAAATCAATTCTGGAGCGTGGTGGCGCAGGTGTGGCGCGGACTTCGGATGCGGCTGAGGCGCTCTGTTATATCGAAGTGCCCTCGCAAACGCAGAAACTTTCGCTGATTATTACCGGGCATACGACGGCTGGGATTTCGGGGCCTGAGTTTGTGGCAGAGTTGCGGATGCGGATGCCGAGGGTTGCGGTGCTGGTGTTGAGTTCGGTGGGAAATGTGGAATCGCAGTATGAGGGAATTTCCGGTGTAACGCATTCACAGGCAAATTCGCCGGATGAGCTTTGGCCGGTGGTAAACCAGATATTGCAGCGGGTGGAGAAGCAGTCCGCTTAAATATGTTTCTGCAAATTCGATAGATTGTGACGACGAGCAGATTGATTGCTCGTTTTTTATTTTCTTCTTTTCGATCTACCTCTCGACAATCGTGAGTTTGCTGCTCGGGCGGTGAGCCGGGCTGCTTGATCCACGATGGCGGTTATGGCGATTGCTGCCCAGTAGGCGAGGAAATGCCAGGGGGTGAAGACGCGGCCGAGGAGCAGTGCTCCGGCGAGGGTGAGGCGAAAGGCGTCAAGGCCGGGAGAGTGATAGAGGCGCGAGAGTTCGACGAGGGCGGCGAGGATCGAGGCGAGGATCGCGAGGGTCAACGGCGTTCGCTTTGGCTGGATGGTGGCGAAGAGCAGGTAGAGCATGGTGGCCCAGAGGACGGAGCCTCCGTATCTGACGATTAAAAACGGGAAGCCGAGTGGGACGAGGCGCAGAAACAGGCCGACCAGGATGGTGAGGACGGCCAGGATGAGGTAGATGCTTCTATGGGTGCGGCCGTCTCTATTCGTAGGCATATGTTGTTTGCGACAGTGCAGGTTACCTTTCTATATTTTGTTTCGATTGAACGATCATAGCGGTTTCCTGGTGGTGTTTTTAGATGCGGGCTTGTTGGGGAGCTTCTCGCGATATGGAATTTGGTGTGGTGGGTCAGGTTGGGATAATTGTTTTTTTTGTTCGGAGTAGGGGAAGGAGATTCCCTTCGGAATGACAAACAGAACTGCAAGGGCAACGACAAAGGCTAACAGCAGATTCCCTTCGGGAATGACAGCTAGAAAGGCAACGGCTAACGGCAGATTCTCTACGGGGATTGTAGACAGAAAGACAAGGGCATGTGGATTGCAGACGAGAGGCGTGTTTCTTGTTACTTATCTGACTCTTCATACGTCTTTGTTTCAGAACCTCTCAGCATTAGGTTCTTCTGCAGGAAAAGTGGACATGAGAATCAACGGGAACGCCTACATCTACGGTCTGACAATCTTCTCGGTGGTGTCCGTTGTTGCTCATTCCCAGATCGTTCCAAGCCAAGCGACAAATCATGAGATCAACCTCTGGCTGCGTGACGGGGATCCACGTATGGTCGCCTGGGGCGCAACCTTTGCCGCAAAGTCCGGTGATAAGGATGAGCTGCCTGTCTTGGCGGCCCTCGCGGAAAACTATGAGTCTGTCCCACGCCATGAGTATGACGCGCGTGGCAACTACATACCCAGAACTCCTGAACAGAAACAATATCTGGATTCTATGCAGGCTGTTCTTGACTCGATAATCCAACTCCATGGAGAGGTTTCCTGCGAAGCTGTTGTCGCGGTCGTACCGGACTTTCCAGCCCAGGCCCTCACGCTCCTCGCAACTATGCCAGAGCCTGAGCGCTCGCAATGTGCAGCCGATATCTATGAGACCCGGGATAAATCGGACCAACCTTATGATTGGCACCGCATCGCCCACCTGCAGATGATCCACATGGCCGCTGCCATCCTCGCACTGCACCCTCCGCCGGGCTTCACTGCCACTCTTCTCAACGAGGCTACCGTCATCCTGAAGATCAGCGTGACCGATGATGACCAGAAAGACAATGGACCGTTTTCCAGCGGAACGTGCGGAGATTCCTTTGGGCTTGTAGCAGCCCCGGGCTGGCCCCAGCCCTATACCTATGTTGTCGAACAGCACTGGAACAGCCAAGGACCGGCAGAAGGAATCCTCATTCCCGGAGAGCCCGCCATCACTGGGCGCCGTGCACTCAGCAACAGTTCTTGCTCCACTCTGCCAGGTTTTACGAGCGTGCAGAAGGTCTTGTTGGCGCGACAAGAGGCCAGCCTCTTACCCGGTGATCCCGGCCCTGGCACCTATCAGCACGACACGCTTCGCTATACCGGTCGGGCGAGCTTTCTCGCTTCCTTGTCAGTCATGATCACCCTCCATGAGGAACCATTCCAAAAACTCGCGGCAACTCTCGCCAGCAAGTCTTACCTGACGGCGACTGAGTCTGCGACTGTGATGCCCACGTTTGCAGTCGAAGTCGAAGATCAGAGAAAGAACCAAAGCCAGGCCCTCCAAATTCCTGAGTCTCTCGGTCCACATACGACTGTTGGCCCATACAAGCATGAGAGTGGATGGTTCCCGAGACAATTGGACTGAGCGTTTTCAGATTTGCAATTGGACTATATGCCTGCTTGAAGTTTCTCGGAAGTTGATGCTTCCTTATTTGTTATTCCTGAAAACGACGTTGTCCTAAAACGCTGATCTGATCTGTCAACCACGTACTCGGTATGCTCCTGTCCATCTTTGGGTGGAATGCAAGGGGCTTTTCTTTGCTTAGTATCAGGGTTGAGCTACTTTTTTGTGGTGGGTCGGATTTGGGGAATTGTGCTTCTGTTGGGAGTGGGAGAAGCAGATTCCCTTCGGGAATGACAGACAGAACTGCAACGGCAAATGCAAATGCAAGGGCAAAAGCAAGGGCGACGGCAGGAGCTTGGGACAGGAGCAAAGTTCTGAACTTCTATGCTGTATGCAAGTTGGGCCACTGTTTACTTTTTGTTGGGTTTTGTCTGGTGCTGGTGCTGGTGCGACAATCGTAGTAGATTGCGTGGGGTTATGGATTTCTTATGGCGGCATTTGGGGCGTTTGCTCTTCTAATTGCGTTGGTGCTGGCTGCTTATAACCTGGTGGCTGGTGGGGTTGCGCTGCGGTTGCTGGCGGTTGGCGGGCGGGCACGAATTGCGCCGGAGCGACTGGCGGAGACGGCTCGGCGGGCTGGTATTGCTGGTTTTTTTGCGATAATGGCGGCGGCGTTTGCGCTCGTTTGGTCGGTGTTTCACAACGACTTTACGATTGAGTACATTGTCGAGCACTCGAACCGTGCTTTGCCTGCGGCTTACAAGTTTGCTGCGTTGTGGAGTGGGCAGGAGGGTTCGCTCCTGCTCTGGGCTTCGCTGCTGGCGATCTATGGGTTTGTGCTGCGGGTGCGGCATCACTCGGATGTGAAGCTGCATGCTTATGCGGGGACGATTCTGGCCGGGGTGCAGGTCTTCTTTCTTCTGCTGCTGAACTTTGCTGCGCCGCCATTTTCCGGGGTGCGTGGGGGGATTGCGCCTCCGGATGGAAATGGGTTGAATCCTCTATTGCAGTATCCGGAGATGGTGATTCATCCGCCGATGCTGTACCTGGGGTATGTGGGATTTTCGGTGCCGTTTGCGTTTGCGCTGGGCGCGCTGATGATGCGGTATCCGGGTGAGAAGTGGATTCACATTACGCGGCGCTGGACGATGGCTACGTGGATGTTTCTGACGATCGGGATTTTCCTTGGAATGCACTGGGCGTATGCGGTGCTGGGCTGGGGCGGGTACTGGGGTTGGGATCCGGTGGAGAATGCTTCGCTGATGCCGTGGTTAACGGGTACGGCGTTTCTGCATTCGGTGATGATGCAGGAGAAGCGCGGAATGATGAAGAGCTGGAATGTCTGGCTCATCTTCGCGACGTTTCTGCTGACGCTGCTGGGGACGCTGCTTACGCGCGCGGGGCTGGTGAGTTCGGTGCATGCGTTTGCACAGTCTTCAATTGGCGACTGGTTTGTCGGGTTCATGGTGATTGTGCTGGCAGTTTGCTTGTTCACATACATTCTGCAGCGGGATCATTTGAAGAGCGAGCACCAGATGGAATCACTGGTCAGCCGCGAGTCGAGTTTTCTCTTCAACAATCTTGTGCTGCTGGCGGCCTGCTTCACGATTCTTTGGGGGACGCTGTTCCCGGTGCTTTCGGAGTATTTTGAAGGGACGAAGAAGACGGTTGCGGGGGCTTACTACTCGCATGTGGCGATTCCGATTGGGGTGTTTCTGCTGTTCCTGACCGGGGTTGGGCCGCTGCTGGCGTGGAGAGCTTCTTCGTTCAAGAGCCTGCGGAAGAACTTTGTGCTGCCGGGGATTGCGTTCCTGGCAACGGTGGTGGTGTGCATCGCTGCCGGGCTGAAGCCGTGGGCGGATGAGGGTATTTTTTATTCGACGATGACCTTTGCGCTGGGCGTGGCGGTGGCTACGGCGATCTGCTCGGAGTTTTTGCGCGGGGCGGGTGTGTTGCATCGGCAGACGGGTAAGAATTTCGCGGCTTCGACGGTGCTGCTGGTGCGCAGGAGTACGCGGAGATATGGCGGGTACATTGTTCACCTGGGGCTGGTGGTGATCTTTATCGGGTTCGCGGGATATGCCTTCAATCGCAGTGCGGAGAAGGAAATGGCGGTGGGCAGCAAGATGGAGATTGGCCCGTATACGCTGGTGAACCTGGGCAATACGGAAGAGTCGAACGCGAATTACGATACGGAGTTTTCTCAACTAGATGTGTTTGAGAATGGGAAGAAGATTCTGGACCAGCCGATGTCTCCGGAGAAGCGGGTTTACCTGGTGAATGGGCAGCCGCAGACGATGGTGGCAAATCACTCGACGCTGCGGTGGGATCTGTACGTGGTGTATGAGGGCAAGAATCCTGACACAGGGCTGCCGATCATCAAGGCGTTTTTGAATCCGCTGGTGACCTGGATCTGGATTGGGCTGGTGGTTGTGGTGTTTGGCACGCTGGTGGCGCTGGTGCCGAGTCTCAGTCCGGTGCGGGCGGTGGTGGCGGTGCCTTCTTCGACAGGACCTTTGCCGGGAGCTGCGGCGGTCAGGGCGACGGGAGGCGGCAATTGATGCTCGCTGGGCGGCTGTACAAAATGATCTCTTCGCGATTGCTGCTTGGGGTGCTGGTGGCTTCGGTGGTTTGTTTTTCGCTGGGGGCTACGGACCCGACGGAACACTTCAACAAGCTGGGTAACAAGCTGATGTGTACCTGCGGGTGCGCACAGTCGTTGCTGCTCTGCGACCATGAGGGCTGTCCTTCGCGTGGGCAGGAGATGGACGATCTGCGCAGCGGAATCAATAGCGGGCAGAGCGACGAGGCTATCCTGCAGGGCTTTGTCGGGCGGTATGGAACGGTGGTGCTGGCGGCGCCGACGACGCATGGATTTGATTTGCTGGCGTGGATCATGCCGTTTGCGGTGGCGCTGGTGGCGTTGCTGGGAACGATCTTCCTAGTGCGGCATTGGGCGGCACAGCAGCCTAAGCTGGCTGACCATGCTTCGCTGAGCCCGGCGCAGGCGAGGGCCGAGGATGAGATGCGGGAACGAATTCGCCGGGAGACCGGAACGGATGGGGGAGTTTAAATATGTCTAGCGACGCGGGTGTAATTCTCGGGATTGTGCTTTTTCTGGCGCTGTTTCTGTACATTTTGTGGCCGGAGAAGTCGGCTGCGGTGCAACGGGAGAAGACTCGGCTGGATTTTCTGGAAGAGTTGAAGGATCAGATCTACGCCAATCTGCGGGATTTGAATTTTGAGTTTCAGGCGGGGAAATATCCGCAGGAAGATTATGCGGCGCAGCGGGCGATCTTGGAGAAAGAAGCTGCTACGGTTCTGGCGGAGATGGATTTGCTGGGGCGGGTTCGGGTTTAGTTTTTCTTTCTGTTCCTAGATGTAAAGGCCTGGGTGAAGCAGATTCCCTTCGGGAATGACAGACAGAAAAGCAAGTGCAGAACAGAACAAACAAAAGGCTGAAAAGCAAGTACAGAACAGGTTCCATAGCAAGTACGGAACAGACAGAAGGCACGTACGGAGTTGTTATGCCTGCCTGGTGGTTGAAGCTGGAGAAAAGATTGTTGCGAGGATTGATACATTGATGCGATTTACTTCTTTTTCTTTGCGGGCGGTGGCTCTGCTGGTGTTGGCTGCGGGCACGTTTGCGATGGCCGATTCGATTGATGGCACGGTTACGAACAAGACCAATGGCAAGCCTTCGGTGGGCGATAAGGTTACGCTGCTGAGCCTTTCGGCGGGGCTGGATGAGGTGGGGACGGCGAAGACGGATGCTCGCGGGCATTTCACGCTGAACCGGCCTACGGCTGCGCCTTATTTGATCAAGGTGGAGCACCAGAAGGGCGCTTACTTCAAGAACGTGCCGCCTAATGTTACTTCGGTAGAGATTACGGTTTATGACGTGGCGACGAAGGTCGAGGGGGTTTCGACTGAGGCGGATGTGCTGCGTGTCGAGGCCGATAGCGGGCAATTGAAGGTGACGGAGAACTACTTCGTTAAGAACGTCTCTTCTCCGCCTCGCACGGAGTCGAGTGAGCATACGTACGAAGTAGTGATGCCTGCAGATGCGGTGCTGGATGGTGCGGCGACGGTGGGGCCGAGCGGGATGCCGCTGGCGGCTACTCCGGACCCGGTTACGCCGAAGGGGCATTATGCATTTTCGTTCCCGATTCGCCCGAATGAGGGAGACCAGGGGACGCGCTTTCAGTTGAGCTATCACGTGCCTTACTCGGGCAGCTACAAGTTCACGCCGAAGGTGATGCAGGATACGGACAACCTGGCGGTGATGGTGCCGAAGGGCATGAAGTTCGAGCCGGGAGCGGGGACCAGCTATCAGACGGTTCCTCCGGATGGGACGGATGGACAGACGTTCCTGGTGCGGGGCGTGAAGCCGGGCGAGCCGCTGGAGTTTGCGATTTCCGGCACTGGAACCTGGCCGCGTGAGGCACAAGGTGGCGGTGCGGGGATGGCCGGTGGTCCGCAGGGGCCGCAGGTGGGCGGGGATGCTGCGCCGCAAGGTGGTCCGAATGGGGCGCCGGGCGGTGGTTTGGGGAATCCTATCGATACTCCTGACCCGTTGAGCAAGTACAAGTATTGGATTCTGGGTGCGCTGGCACTGGTGTTAGCTGCTGCGGCGGCGTTTCTGCTGAAGAAGCCGGCGGGGGAAGTTGCTGTTGCTCCGCCTGCTGCGCCGGAGCCACAGATTGCTGCTTTCGCTGTACCTGTGGAGAGCAAGCGTCAGTTGTTGCTGGAGGCGCTTAAGGAGGAGCTGTTCGCGATTGAGAGTGAGAAAATTGCGGGCAAACTTTCTCCGGAAGAGTATGTGGATTTGAAGGCGGCGCTGGAGACGGTTTTACGGCGGGCTTTGGGTCGGAGTTAGGGGTTTGAGGAGTTGTTACTCCCACCCTTTGTGGGGTATTGGTTAGGGGCTGAACTGATGAAGACGCTGATTCGGACTTTGTTGATGCTTTCGTTGATTGTCTGGCTGGGAGCGGAGATTTTCTTCCCGGTGGTGGCGGCGATTACGTTCATGAACCTGGCTCCCGATACGCATGAGGCCGGGTTGATCGTCGGGGCTTTATTGCGGATCATGCATGTGATGGGGCTGGTGTCCGGGATCGTGCTGGTGGCGTTGCTGGCGCTGGCTCCGGCGTGGGGTGTGTTCAAGCCACGGACGGAGCTGGCTTCTATAGGGCTGGTGCTGGTGATGATGGGGCTTACGGCTTATTCGCAGTTTGGAATTCTTCCGGCGATGGATCGGGATCGAGCGGCGGCGGGCGGGGTGGTCGATGCCGCGGCTCACGATAATCCGGCGCGAGTGCACTTTGAGTTGCTGCATCGCCGGAGCGAGCATGTGGAAGTTGGCGTGTTGCTGCTGGGGATTGTCGTGGTGGCGCTGATTGCGAATGCGGAGACGGCTGCGGCTGCGCGGGTGTGATCTTAGATTAGAGAATGTTCCTGCCAGGTTTTTCTGCTGACAGGCTGTTTGATCTGCGGGGCTGAGGGCCCTGCTTCCTCCAATCCAATCTGACCGCAAGATATTGTGGTCCGAGCACGCGTAGTATTCTGACAGATGCTTAAACTTTCTTTGCTGTTGGGGACGATTGCTGCGCTGGCGGATGTGGTCGGCGGCCTGGTGCTGGTCAGGGCCAGGGGTGTGCAGCGCTATTTGCGTTATTTTGTGGCTCTTGGTGCGGGTTTTTTGATGGCTACTGCTGTCCTGGAGATGCTGCCAGAGAGTCTCAAACTGGATATGAAGCTGGCTCCGGTATTGGTGATGGCGGGGTATTGTGCGCTGCATTTTCTGGAACACACGATTGTGGCGCATTTTCATTTTGGAGAAGAGACGCATCACGGCGAATTTGTGTCGGCGAAGACCAGCTATTCGGTGCTGGGAGGGCTGGCGGTTCATGCGCTGTTTGATGGAGTGGCGATCGGCTCGGGGTTTGCTTTGTCCGGCGCGCTGGGGATGCTGATCTTTCTGGCCATTCTGCTGCACAAGGCTCCGGAGGGGTTCACCATGGCGAGCGTGATGCTGGCCAGTGGGAAGAGCCGGACGGCGGCGTTTTTCTCGGCTGTGGCGCTGGCTGGGGCTACTTTGCTGGGAGTCCTGGTGATCGGGATGGTTCCGCAACTGGTGCGGTATGGGCTACCGGTTTCGGCGGGAGTGGCGCTGTATGTGGCGGCTACGGACCTGGTGCCGGAGGTGAATCGGGAGCCGGGGATCAAGATGGCGCTGGTGTTCTTTGCCGGGGTGGCTGGGTTTCTGTTGTTGCGAATGATTATGCCTGCGGTTTAATTTTTCTGCCGGGGATTTCTGCTGTTGCGGGGGAGTCGTGATTCTTCCCTGCTGCAGCTCTCTGGATTTGTGGGTGGAGTTACACTTGCAGGGATGGATTTGGAGAGATGGATCTGGACGCGAATCTTCCTGCAGAGCTTTCTGAGCAACACCCCTTCCGCAAACAAGCTATACGGGACGCTATTGCGTTCGGCATTCTTTGCGCGATTACGCTGGTGCTGTTTGGCGTAACCGGGCTTTATTACGGTGCTTACTCCCGTTACCGGGCATCGATTGGGCTGCCTACAGATAATACTCCGGTGATTACATTGCCGGTGGTGAGGCGACGCTGATGGCCGATCAGTCGATGTTTGGCAAGTCCGATATTAAAAATCAATCCGATCAATTAGCTAAATATCCGGCAAGCCGGGAGCGGCGTCTGTTTCTGGTGCTGCCGATCTTTATCGGGATTCTTACCGGGCTTCTGGTGGTGTGTTTTCGGATCTCGATTGAGTGGCTGCGGCTGACGTTGCTGGGCAAGGATTTGCACGGGGGCGACTGGCGGCTGCTGGCGGTTCCTACGGGAGCCGGGTTGGTGATTGCGCTGCTGGTGCGGTTTGTGTTTCCGGGGGCGCGTGGGTCGGGGCTGAACCAGACGAAGGCGGCGATGTACATCCACGATGGATATATTTCGCTGCGGACGATGTTTGGCAAGCTGATCTGCACGGCGCTGGCGCTGGGCGGCGGATTTGCGCTGGGGCCGGAGGATCCTTCGCTGCAGATTGGGGCGGCGATCGCTTCGACAGTGAGCAGGCGGTTTCGGCTGACGGCGGAAAATCTGCGACTGTTTGCGCCGGTGGGTGCGGCTGCGGGACTGGCGGCGGCGTTCAACGCTCCGATCACGGCGCTGCTGTTTGTGATTGAAGAGGTTGTCGGGAACTGGAATGCGTCGGTACTGGGGTCGATTGTGCTGGCGGCGATCTCGGGGGATGCGGTTTCGCGGTGGTATTTTGGCGATGCGCCGCTATTTCGGATTCCGGAACTGGAGTTGCGCGATCCGCGCGAGTTGGGCGCTTACGCGATTCTCGGCGTGGCGGGCGGGCTGGCATCGTGGCTGTTTGCGAGTGCGTTGCGGCAGTTGCGGCCGAGGCTGGCGGCTCTGCCGCATTGGACGCGGCTGATTCAGCCTCCGTTGGCGGGCCTGGCGATTGGGCTGATCGGATATCTCGGTTTTCCCCAGGTGCTGGGCGTGGGGTACGAGACGATCAACCAGGCGGCTGGCGGAGGGATGGCCTGGAAGCTGTTGTTTGCGCTGGCGATTTTGAAGATGCTGGCGACAACTCTAGGCTTTTCATCCGGAACACCAGGCGGCATGTTTGCTCCGACTTTGTTTATCGGAGCCATGCTGGGGACGGGCATCGGAACTCTGCAACAGATGTGGCTGCCGCACCTGACGGGGCCGATTGCGTCCTACACGATGGCGGGGATGGGTGTGCTGTTTGCGGCGTTCTTGCGGGCTCCGCTGACGAGCGTGTTTATGGTGCTGGAGGTGAGCGGGAACTACTCCATTGTGGCGCCGGTGATTCTGGCGAATACGGTGGCCTACCTAATTGCTCGCAAGCTCGATCCGGTGCCGATCTTTGAGGTGTTCACCAAGCAGGAGGGGCTGGATCTGCCCTCGATGGAAGAGATGCGCGAGGAGGAACGGCTGCGCGTGGAGGATGCGCTGGGGAAGCCAATGGTGCCGATTTTGCCCGCCAGATTACCGATCGGTGCGGCGATGGTGAAAGCGGAGCATGAGGTGGCGGTGATCGTCCAGTTTGAGAATGGAAGCGGTTATGCGTTGACACCGAAGGAGTTAGGGGAGATTGGGTCATCGTTTGCACCCGAAACGGATGTGGGCAGCGTGGTGGCGGCTCGTACTGAGGAGCGGCTGCCGGTGATCTATCCCGATATGTCTCTGGAGGTTACGCTACATCACTTTGGCCGGTGGCCGGCGTTGCTGGTACGCAATCGGGCACGGGCGACGGAGGCGGTGGGCGTGTTGACCGAGGCGGAGGTGCTGGGATGTTTTCGCGGGGCGCACACGCATTATGAGAAGAAGTCGTAACGAGCGGGATTTGGGGCTAATCTAAAAGCAGACCTTATTCGTCTATCAAGTGGGTAGTGCGAGCAGCTCTGATAGTTACTAAAGAAATGGATCATTGCGATGCCAGTCTCAAATTTATTGAACTCTTACTCTTTGATCGTTGCCGCGTCCACTAAAATTGGGAGTCATTCCCATAATTTCAAGGTGTGCCAGTAGGGGTTGAATGCCTGTTGAGACGTTGATCGCCCAAGCAGAGATCGAAGGTTTACCTGCTTCGGAAATTTCCGTTCGTGATCGAATTGTTGCGCATATTCGGATAGCGCGGCTGGATCATAGCGTAAAGCAAATTTTCATTCTTCCGGGAATCGTGCTGGCAATGGCGTTGACTGGTGAGCGGCTGAGCCTGGCGCTGACCGGAAAGATTGTTCTCGGGCTGGTGGCGGCTACGCTGATTGCGTGCAGCAACTATGTCATCAACGAGATTTTGGACGCGCCGTGCGACCGGCTGCATCCGACCAAGAAATATCGTCCGGCGGCCTGTGGGCTGGTGCATATCGGCTGGGGTTATGCGCAGTGGATTGGGATGATGCTGGTTGGGCTGGCGCTGGCGAGTACGATTTCCCTCGGATTTTTGTATAGTGCCGCCGCGCTGTGGGTGATGGGATGTGTATATAACATTCCGCCGGTGCGCAGTAAAGACCTGCCTTATATCGACGTTCTGAGTGAGTCGATCAATAATCCACTGCGATTTTGCCTGGGGTGGTACATTGTGGCCTCGATGTTGCTGCCGCCGCTTTCGCTGCTGCTTTCTTACTGGATGCTGGGGGCTTATTTCATGGCTCTGAAGCGGTTCAGCGAGTACAGGCAGATTGGCGATGGAGCCGTGGCTGCCAGTTATCGCAAGTCTTTTCATTACTATCGGGAAGAATCGCTGCTGAATTCAGTGGTGTTTTACGCGGCGACTTCGATGCTGTTCTTTGGCGCGTTCATCATGCGATACCGGATGGAATTGATCCTGGCGTTTCCGCTGGTGGCGTGGCTGATGGCGGTGTATTTCGGGCTTTCCTTTCATAACGAAAGCGCGGTGCAAAACCCGGAGAAGCTGTACCGGGAGCCTAAGCTGATGATTGCGCTAGGGCTGTGCATTTGTGCTTTTGTGGTGCTGTTGTTTGTGGACCTGCCGTGGATTGGCAATGCTTTTCCAAAGTCATTGCCGTAAGAGTCTGAAATACGGGTCGGTGCGCGGAACTGTATCCGGAAAAATTCCAAAAATGGAATTCTGAATACGATAGACTGAGGTTACGGAAATTGTTTGAACGAGTTATTGGATGGGCAGTTCTGTGACCCAGTGCATGTTGAACCCAACCTCGACTCACGATCTTCGATTATCCCCAATCTTTTCAAGAGAGTGTCTATGAAAGTTAGCCCAAGCGGGCGCTTGCCCATCCTGCGTCTGGGCGCCTTGACGATAGCGGCTCTTGGTATCCACGGGTACCACCTGGGAGTAGAAGACGGCGAGATTTATATTCCGGCGGCTCGAAAGCTGCTGGACCCGACACTTTATCCTTTCGGAACCGAGTTTTTCCTTTCGCATGGGCGGTTATCGCTTTTTAGCCCCATTCTTGCGTGGACGGCGCGGCTAACCCACCTTTCGATGGACTGGACGGTGCTGGCCTGGTACGTGGTTTGCCTATTCGCCATGCTGAGCTCATGCTGGCTGCTGGCTGCGGCTTGTTTTTCTTCGGAGAGGGCGCGTTGGAGCGGGATGCTGATCATGACGGCGGTGCTTTCGATGCCGGCGGCTAACACTTCCCTGCTGCTGGTCGATCCGTACCTGACGGCGCGATCGCTTTCGACGCCGCTGACGCTGTTTGTGCTGGCGAGTTTTCTGGAGCGCAAGTATGTTCGCGCGGCTGTTGGGGCGGTACTGACGGCGACTATTCATCCGCAGATGGTGGTCTATGTGCTGTTTTTGACGGCGGTGATCTGGCTGGTGGATCGCAGCAAGACGGCGGTGCGGGAGCGTGTTCCGGTGCTGGCTTCGGCGGCGTCTGCCGGGGTGTTGCCGAGCGATTTCCGGTTGGCTCCGGCGACGGGGCCTTACCGCGAGGCGCTGTATTCGAGAGACTATTTTTTCCTGAGTAACTGGTCCTGGTATCACTGGGCAGGGCTGCTGGCTCCGCTGGCTATTCTGGCGTGGTTCTGGAAGGGAAATCTGCGGGGAGAGCCACTTCGGGGAACGAAGGTGGGATTTCAGAAGCTGAGCTTTGCGCTGATTCCTTTTGGACTGCTGTCGATTGCGGCTGGGCTGGTTTTCTCTTCTTCTCATGAGCTGGATATGTTTGCCCGGTTGCAACCGCTGCGCTCATTTCACCTGATCACCATTGTCTTTGTGCTGCTGCTTGGCGGGGTGGTTGGCGAGTACCTGGGCAAAGGGCGTCCGTGGGCTGTGGCGGGTATCTCGATTGGACTGGCGGCGCTGATGTTTGTGGTGGCGCGGGATACGTATCCGAGCAGTCCGCAGGTGGAGCTGCCTTCGAATACCAGTTCAAATGGATGGGCGAACGCGTTGTTGTGGGTGCGGCAGAATACGCCGACGGACGCGGTGTTTGCTGTGGATTCGCGCTACTTCAAGGACGAAGGCACGGATGTGCATGGCTTCCGCGCGGTGTCGGAGCGTTCGGCACTGGCAGACTACTTCAAGGATGGCGGGGTGGTTGCGCTGTTTCCCGACCTGGCGACGGAGTGGAAGCAGATGAGCAATGCCACCTATGGGCTGAACCACTTTTCCGCGGCGGACTTTGGCCGGTTGCAGCAGGAGTATCCGGTGGTTTCATGGACGGTGGTTCATGGTGCGGCCCCGGTGGGGTTGGACTGCCCGTATCAGCAGCGGGGCTATGCGGTTTGCCGGTTGCAGCGGTTGACTGCTTCGGCGACTCCGATCGCTGGCGTACTTTGAACTATGCCGGAAGCAGGATGCCGGATTGCGCTGCTTGGCGATTTGAGCCCTTTGCTCCAAAATGGTCAGAGTATCTGTTAAAGACTTTCGGAGTTCTCTGCCCATGTTGAACTTGACGCAGCGCCTCACGCTGGGATGTACGCTGCTGGTGGCGCTTTCGCTGACGCTGGCAGTGTGGGTGCATCGAGAGCTTGCGCCGATTGGAGCGGCGGCCGGGCATACGACGAAGAGCCTGCTGATCCTGTGGACGCTTTCGGGATGCGCGATCCTGGTGGCGGTGGGGACGCTGCTGCTGGTTCTGCTGCCTATTCAGCGGCTTTCCAAAGACATTCGAAGAATTGCTTCGGGCGATCTGGCGCATCGGACGGAGTGGGGCCGCCAGGGGACGGGTGGCGACAGTTTTGGGGTGATTGCCAACGAGATGAACCGGCTGGCGGTGCGGCTGCGGGAGCTGCGCGAGACGGAGGCCGGGCGGCGGCAGATGGAATTTCAACTGTCGGATGCGGTGCTGCAGTCGATCTTCGAACCGATCATTGTTACCGACAGCAAGGGACATGTGTTGAAGCTGAACCAGTCGGCTGCCGAGGTACTGGGGGCGGGCGCGACGGACAGGATGGCGTTGATCAACCTGGCGAATACTCCGGGGGGCGACAGGATTCTGGATGCGATACGAAATGCTGTGTCGATGCAGAAGGCGGTGGCGACGGAGGATGAGGCTGCGCTGCTGCCGATGCGGATTGGCGAGCATGAGCGCAGTTACCGGCTGAGGACGACGCCGATGCGCGATTCCGAGGGAAGATTGCTGGGGGCGGTGACGACGCTGGAAGATGTGACTTCGCTGCAGGATACGGACCGGTTCAAGACGCAGTTTATCGCCGTGGCTTCGCAGAAGTTGCGCGATCCGCTGTTGCAGTTGCGGCGCGGGCTGTATGCGCTGGGGATGGGGTTTGCGGGTGAGTTGCGGCCGTTGCAGACGGAGCTGGTGGCTTCGGCGGGGCAGGAAGCGCAGAAGCTGGATGATCTGATGGCCGACCTGATCGAGGTGGCGGAGTTGGACTCCGGCAAGCGCGAGCCGCAGTTGGAGAAGCTGCGGCCTTATGCGTTGCTCGTCGATGCGCGCAACCAGGTGGCAGATGAGGCGAGCCATAAGGGCATTCGGCTGGAGATCAAGGCTTTTGCGGATCTTTCGCATATCCAGGCGGATCGGCGCGCGGTGAGGACGATTCTGTATAACCTGTTGAGCAATGCTCTGCGCTACACTCCGGAGGGCGGCGAGGTTGTGCTGGAGGCTGAGGAACGGAAGAAGTTCATCCAGTTCACGGTTCGAGATACGGGCAAAGGCATTGCGACGGAGCGGCTGAGCACCATATTCGACCGCTTCAGTGCGTTATCCGATAGTGGAACGGGGCTTGGCCTGGCGCTGGTACGACGGCTGGTGGAGTCGCTGGATGGACAGATTTCAGTTGAGAGCCGGTTGGGGCATGGTGCGACATTTCGGTTCACCTTGCCGGTGGCCGCGCTGGAACTTGGGCACCATCCGGTTGAGGTGGGCTAAACGATGGCAGAGTTGAAGCTCGACCGTTCGACGGAATCGGCAGAACCGGCCAAGCTGCGCATCTACATCGGTGCGGCTCCTGGAGTGGGCAAGACCTATCACATGCTCAACGATGCGCACCTGTTACGAGAGCAGGGTGCCGACGTGGTTGTGGGGCTGGTGGAGACGCATGGACGCGCGGAGACAGAGGCGCAGATTCGCGACCTGGAAATTGTGCCCCTGAAGCAGATTCCTTATCGCTCCGTTGAGTTGAAGGAGATGGATGTCGAGGCGATTTTGGCGCGGCATCCGCATACGGTTGTGGTGGATGAGCTGGCCCACACGAATGTGCCGGGGAGCAAGAATCGAAAGCGGTACGAGGATGTTCTAGACCTGCTGGATGCGGGCATCAACGTGTTGACGGCGGTAAATATCCAGCACCTGGAGACGCTGAACGATGCGGTTACTCGTTCTGCGAACACGACGATTCGCGAGACGGTGCCCGATAGCATCGTGAAGCGCGCGGACGAAGTGGTGAACGTCGACGTGACGGTGGATGAGCTGCGGCTGCGGTTGCGGCAGGGCAAGATCTATTCCCCGGAGAAGATTGAGCAATCGCTGGCGAACTTCTTTCGCAAGGGCAACCTGAATATGCTACGCGAACTGGCGCTGCGGACGACGGCGGAGCAGGTTGGTTCGCAGGCGGCACAGTACAGGCGGAACCAGGGGTTGGAGCAGGCTCCGATACCGGAGAAGGTAATGGTGTGCCTGTCGACGCGGCCTGGGACGGAGAAGCTGGTGCGCGTGGGTGCGCGTGTGGCTGGGCGACTGGCTACGAACTGGTTCGCGGTGAATGTCAGCGGGCCGGATGAGTATGAGGGGCACGATGATCCGGAGGCATTTCAGCGCTTGCAGGAATATCAGCGCATGGCGCGGGATCTTGGTGCGCAGGTGGTCACGCTGCGGGACAAGAATGTTGCCGATGCGCTGATTCGGTTTGCACAGCAGGAGAGCATTTCGCATGTGGTGTTTGGGCAGTCGGTGCGCTCGCGATGGGAGATTCTATTGCGCGGATCGGTGCTGAATCGCTTTCTTGCCGAGGTGCGGGATATTACGGTGCAGGTGGTTCCAGTGCAGAAGATACAACGCAGGGATAAGTAGAGTTAGCTGTCCTATCTAACTTGATCGTTTCTCTACCCGATAAGTAACATTCGTTCAGTAACTAAAGGTTGGACAAGTAACCAAAGCAACTATAAGTTCATAACATAAATTCAAATAAAAATAGTTATACAAATACCGATCACGAGCAATCCGAAATCGGCATCATAGCGTACATTGAATGGGATTCAATCAAGCTGACTGAACGACAATTCTCAAGATAAAGAGCGAAGCTTCGTATGGACCGACTCAACTATCTTCCCCCTCTGGATAGCCACAGCCGCAAGGTTAAGTCCCCCATATAAATCCATTGGAGGAACGTGATGAAAGCGATCAGGACAGATGAAGATGTACAGCGTGAACTGCTGAAGCGTCGGCAGTTTCTGACCACGGCAGGCGGAGCGGGAGTTGCAGCGGCGGCAGCGTTTCTGTTGCCGGGGAAAGCCAACGCGGTAGCTCCAGCGCAACTGGACAATACTTCAGGGGACACGGCTGAGCAGATTTTGACAGCGGCTTTGATTGCTGAGGATCTGGCCACTGTTTTTTACTACAACGGTCTGAGGGGAATGGTGATTGAGGATCCAAGCCTGGCAGGACCGGGAGGAACGGCGAATAAGATTTCGTCGACCGGCAATGCGGGGAACGTGAGCTACCTCAAGGCTGCACTGATCGAGGAAGGAACGCACGCTACTTTGTTCAGGAATTTGCTGAACAGCAATGTCCCCTCAAGCGATCCGTATCAGACGTTTTATTTTCCGACCGGCACATTCGATACTCTTGGGGCGTTTACATCGATGCTGAATGCATTGGAAGATGCTTTCATCGGAGCATATCTGGCGGCAACGCTGGAATTTGCGCAGATGGCGACTGACAGCCGGGCCAATGGCGTACGTCAGCCCCGGGCAACGGGCGGCTATTATGGGGCGCACGAACTGCAGTGGTTTTCGCAGGTATGTGCATCCATCCTGGGAGTGGAGGCGGAGCATCGCGTTCTGGGCCGCGATCTTTCGAATACGGTTCCTCCGAACCAGTATGTCTATGAGCAGACGGACGGAATCGCGACTGTATTCAATGGAAGCGCTTCTGCAGTGGCAGCATTGACGCCGTTCCTGGCGGCAGGGTCGGGGCTTACGGCTTACTCGCTGCATGATGCTGTATCGGGTTCGCAATCGTACAAGATTGCGATTTCGGGAACAGCATTGCCGCCGCAACCTCCGGCGCGTGGTGACGGGCAGTAAGGACGGACAGTAAGAACGGGCAAATTAGAGAAACACTCGGTTGATTTTTATGCGGTGAGCGCTATTGGCGTTCACCGCATTTTTGGTTTCAGGAACAGATCCGTGGTCGACAAATAAGGCTCAGGGAACCATGAGCGGACGTAGCGGGTGCTGGTCGTCGACCTGGAAAAGGCCGGTGGGTCCGGCGACTGTTGAAGGCTGGGAGCGGAAGAGATAGCGAATGGAGAAGCCTGCTCCGACGCTGGTGTAGTCGCGGGAGTTGTTCGCTCCTGCGAAGCCGCCTACGAACCAGTGATCGCTGATGCCATAGGCTACCTGGCCGCGCAAATCGTAGTTGGAGCCTACGCTGGTTTTGGCGGCGAGGAATGGGTTGTTCTGAGAGACCTCGATGGACTTATCGAGCGGATAGAGGGCCACTGAATCCTGCTGGAATGCCTGAATACCGATGCTACCGAGGATGGTGTAGTGCCAGCGGGTCAGGTAGTGGCCGGTCCACGTCAGAGGCACGTTGGCGAGGAAGTATGCCTGGGGACTGAAGTATCCTCCCATGCCGTAGGTGAAGGCCTGGACGTTGTTGCTGTAGTGCATGGCGAAGAAGTTACCGCCGATATTGAGGGTGCCGTATTCGGGGTTGGCATAGACGCGCCAGTATGCACCCATGGAGCCGTCGAAACGCGTGTTGTTCTGAACGTGAAAGCCGGTGATGTACTGGCCGCCTGCGCCTACATAAAAGCCGGAGGATAGGTCGCCGCGCGCGTATTGCACGTTGCCCTGGTTGGCGATTACTCCGCCCCAGACGTTGCCGGGGAAGAAGGCGGAGGCGGAGCCAGGATCGCGCAAACCTGCGTAGGAGAGCTGCGTGTCTTTGATGGAGTCACGATTGAAGATGAAGGTGAATGGGCCGCCGCCGGGACGCCAGTTGGCGCGACCGGTGAAGTTTCGGACGAGAAAGCCCTGGGGAGTGATTCCGGCTGCGAGAGCGAGGTTGCCGAGGGAGAGTTGGCCTTCGGCGGCAAGACCGGCTGCATTCTGCTGTGCGGGCGGTGTGGCGGTGGCTACGGCTCCGCTTTCGGTGCCGAATGGCTCAGGACCGGCGCCGGAGGTAAGTTGGATCACGGCGGTGCCGTCGGCCTGGCCTGAGTCCAGAAATACGGGCTTGGCGATGATGGTTAAGCGGGCCTTGGTGCTGAGCGGGACGGATGCTTCAAATGGAGCTTCGAGAGCGGTCAGAGACTCGTAACCGAGGACGCCGGTGCGGTGGTTGATGATTCCGGTACCGCCCAGCCAGGCGCTGTAGCCACCCTCGATGGTGCGGAGCTGCGTTTCTGCTTCTTCGCGGGGGCTGATGATCTTTGGCTCGCGGGCAGTGCGAACCCAGGGGCCGCGCAGGGGAGGCAGATTGCGATTTTGGAGTTCCTGATCGGAGAGGCCGGTCGTCGTCGTGGGCTGGCTCGCTGGGAGTTGGCCGTCGGTGATCGACTGTTGGGGAGCTGGGGTTTCGCCCGGAGCTGTGACCAGGGTGGGCACGGACTGGGTGGTGGCTGGTTTTGCCCTGCGGCGTCGGCGGACGGGTTTGGCATTCTGCGAAGAGTTCAGCGAAGGAAGCGGTTTTGCGGGTTGCTGGATTGCCGGTTGTACGGGCTGAGGGGCTGTTGGTTGCTGGCCCTGCTTCTGAGCGGAGTAGGCTCCGGCGGCTGCGTCCTGTGCGGATGGCGTGTATTGGGCGTTACTGTAAGCGGCGTTTGGAGATGAGATTTGCTGCAGGGCGTTCAGTCCGTCGGGGCCGGTTGTTGCGTTCGAGAGATAACGGATCGAAAGGCCCTGGGTGAGTTGGCCATCGGTCTGGTCGGCCAGCATGGCTTGCGCACGTGCTGCAGTGGGGTTCATGGGCTGCGAGGTGATGCGCAGATTGGGCTGGGTATTTTGGGGCTGCGTGGATGGTTGATAGTTTTGCGGGACTAGATAGGGCTGCACTGGTTGCGATGGGCGTTGGGGTAGGGAATAGGTTGGGGTTGGGGCTTGAATTGGAGCGGGGGTGATGGGATTGGCAGCGGGCGGGTGCATGCGTCCGGAGTAGTTGGTGGCGCTGGCTGCGCTCTTTTTATGGGTGGGTGAGGCTTGCTGGGTGCTGGGCTGCGAACTGGCGTTGCCGGACGGGATAGTGTCGGAGGCGGGCAGCGGTGTGGTGGTCGTGGTGGGAACAGCGTAGACCGGCGTGGTGCCGGGGGTCTGGTTTGGGGTCTGCTGAGTCAGTACGACGGGGGCTGAGCCATCATAGGGATCGCGGCCGTAGCTGGGTAGCGGGGGCAGGTCCCTGGCGCCACGCGGCGTGGGTTCTTCGTCTGGATTGAGCAGGTGAGCGAGGTCGCGCGGGGTGGCGGCGTGGGGGCTGGACTTTTCCTGCTCGGGGTTGACGAGTTCGTGGGCCAGCTTGTCGGTGGGCGAGACCTGGGGCATGACGGCGAGCGAGGCGCGCCAGTAGTCGGCGGCTCGGGCGTTATCTCCGCGGGCCTGTTCGAAACGGGCTGCGAGGCCGAGGATGGCGGGGTCGCGGGGAAAGCGATCGAGGGCCTGACGGAGCCAGATTTCGGCCTGAGCTTTATCGCTGGCCGCGAGGGCTGAGCCGATGGCTCCCTGGAAGTCACCGGCGCTGGCGTTCTGCATGTCGATCTCTTTGAAGATGGCGAGCGCTTCCCTGCTTTTGCCTGCGGTGAGATAACCTCCGGCGACGGCTTTGCGGACGGTGAGATTATCGGGAAAGGCTTGCGCTGCGGCGTCGAGGATATCGATGGCGCGGGCGGTGTTGCCTGCGGCGAAGGCGGTAGCTGAGCGGCGGACGCTCCAGTTAGCCCATAGGCCCTGGATGGTTTCGCGCTGGGCGGTGGTGAGGTCCTGGCGAGCGCCGAGATTCATGAGGGCCGGATAGAGGGCGCGATCGTTTTTGGTGTTGTAGAGGAGGTAGGCGCTCTGGATATCTACGTCGGCGGGAGGCTGTTGATGCAGGGTAGCGTAGTGCTTCTGAATGCGGTTGAAGAGGGCAAAGGAGTTCACGGTGTCTCCGGCGGCAGCGTAGAGGCTGGCTTCACTCTGCTCGAACTGGACATCGGCTTCGAGTTGCTTGCGCACGGCGGGGGGGATGAGCTGGATTTGCTGGAGGGCCTCGGTGTTGCGATTGGTGACTTGCAGGGTGCCGATCAGGCCGCGCCAGGCGTCGAGGTTGTCGGGATGGGTTTGCAATATCTGGCGATAGAGGCCGTAGGCTTGCGCTGTGTTGTTGCGCAAAAGGTAGATTGAGGCCAACTGAATCTGGAGCGAGAGCGAGGGCTGTCCGCTGGACTGCATTTGAATTTTGGCGGAACGTTCGAGCAGACCCTGGGCTATCTCGAATTGGTTCGACTGTTGATACATGGAACCGAGCATGGAAAGGAAGCCGGGATCGGAGAGCGAGGCTTCATAGGTGGCCGGCGGCATCTTTTCTACGAGGTCGATGGCGTCGCGGTCCTGACCGAGTTGGTGGTCGGCGGTGACGAGGCCCATCCATGCGGGAAGGCTGTCGGTGCCGTCGTTGAGGATCTGCTTGTAGAGTTCGGCGGCCTGGTCATAGCGTTTGGCGGCCATTAGAATGCCTGCGTACTGGAGGCGGGTGCCGGTTTTGAGGTTGGCTCCGTTGTCGGGGAATGGCAGGGCTAGGGCCTGGGCGAGGACGCGCTGCGCGTCGGCGTCGCGACCGTCGGCCTGATAGATGACGGCCAGGGTGCGGAGGAAATCCGGATCGCGATTGAGGGCGGTTTTAACCCGAACGGGAAAGCGGGCCATTACGGTGAGCGCCTGCGTGTTTTGATTGGCGCGGGCGTAACCGAGGAAGAGTCCGCGCCATGCATCGGTGGAGGCAGGTTGAATTTTCAGGATCTGCTGATAGACACCGATGGCTTCAGGGAACTGTTCATTTTTGGTGTAGACGCCGGCGAGACCGTTGAGTGCTTCGGGGCTGCGCGGGCGCATGGTCAGGGCTTCTTTGTACTTGTCGGCAGCGGCATCGAGCTGGTTGGCGTCGAAGGCGGCTGAGGCTTCGCCCATGGTGAACCAGAAGCGGGAGGTGGCAAGACCCTCGACGACGGAGCGGTCACGGAAGCCATTCTGCTCGGCCTGGACGAGGTAGCTGATGGCTCCGCCGAAGTTGCTTTGCTGCATGCGGAGGAAGCCCATGCCTGCGGCGGCTCGGGCGTCCTTTTCGTTGGCGTCGAGCATGACTTTGAAGCGAGCTTCGGCGTCCTGCAGGTGATGGGCGTTCAATGCGGCGAAGGCAGCTCTCTCGGCGGGAGTGCGGGCGATGCCTGAGTTCATCTCGGCCAGCTTACCTTCGTTTTCCTTGAGGCGGGATTCGAGCTCGGAATCCTTGGGGTGAGTGCGGAGGTATTCGCGCAGCTCAGCGGCGGAGGTGGGGTTGGCGGAGTCCCAGATGAGGGCCTGGCGCAGCGAGTTTTGCGCATCGGAATCTTCGGCGTGTTCATGAAGAATCCTGATGCCTTCGGCGCGGGTGCGTGGATCGTAGGTGAGCATGCGGCCGAGGGTGACGATGAAGCGCGGGTCTCCGGGATTGCGGGCGGCGGCGGCGCGCATGGCATTGAGCGCCTCGGTTTTACCGCTGGGCGTGGCGTAGAGGGTTTCGTAATAGGCGAGGGCGATGTCGCCGTCGGGGGGATGATCTCCGTAATACTCGCGGTAGATCTTCATGGCTGCGTCAGGGTTGCCGGCTTTGGCGTAGGAGCCAGCCTGACTGAGACGTTGATCGCGGGTCTTGTCGCTGGTGAGGCCTTGAATTCTGCCGATGTTGGGATCGCTGGGGTTGATACGGCGCAGTTTGTCGAGTGCCTGGTCGGAGGCGCTGGAGTTGCCGCTGAGGCGATAGTCGCGGGCTACGCCTTCAAGGGCCAGGGCGTTGTTGGGATCGGAAAGGAGAATCTGCTGCCAGACCTGGACGGCGATGTCGGGACGTCCGCGAGCCTCCAGAGCCTTGGCCTTGTCGATCAGGGTCTTTTCTGCGTCGCTCTCCTTTTGCGCCTGGACCGTGATGGCCGGGAGGCACATGCTGAGAGCAATTGCGGAAAGAAATATCCAACTCCAACCGTTTTGGGGCTTTTTACTCGTCATTCGCGCGTCCATCGTACTAACAGTTCTCCGCTGCTTCCAAACTGAAAGCGCTTCTCCATCCAGCCGGTGGCGAAGAGAGCTAGATTCTGATCGTAATATGCAGGGCCAGATCCGTAACCTGCGCCGTACAGATTTGATTTTTCATCGAGTTGCGATTTGAAGCGCACCAACTGTTGGGCAAGTGCGGGCTGGCTTGAAAGGCTCTGCAAATAGGGCAACAGAGCGGCAGAAAATCCGACCGGGCCGTCCTGTCCGAGAGGTATGCCCTGATTGCTGATCTTCTCGGGCGGTGCAGTGTGGTTTTGGAGATAGGTGTTCATGCCGGGCAGTGCGTTCAGAATGCGGGCTTTGGCGGGGCTGGAATCGGCGAGCATTCCTGCCCAGAGATAGACGCGGATAGCGTCATAGCTGCCGGTAGCCTGTGGGCCAGTGTGGTTATTGGCGAGCGAGGGAGTGAAGCCGCTGCCGGGTGTGTAGCTGACCCAGTCCATGGCAAAGCCGTTACGGGCGCTGCGTTCGAGGAGGGTGGGAATCTCGGCGGCTACGTCGGCGAATTGGCTTGCCGGATCTGCTTTCGCGAGGCGATCGAGGAGGAATACAGGGGTATAGCTGGGATTCAGTACCCATGCTTTGGGAAACTTGAAGTTGACGGCTGCGGGCAGCAGCGCGGGGCCAAAGCCGGGAAGGTTGGCTACTTCGCGATGGCTGATGAGGGTGGCGAGCTTGCGGCCTAGCGAGAAGTAGTGTGGATCTTTCCAGAGGCGGCCGGCTTCGACGAGATCGTAGGCGATCCAGAGATCGGAGTCGGAGGCTGAGTTGGGATCGAGGATGCCCCACTCGCCATCTTTGGCGCGGCCCCATGTCCATGCGGGGAGATGGGTGGCGATGTCCCCGGCGGCGAGGTTGCTTTGCGTCCACTCGAATACTTTGTCGAAGCGGGCTCGGTCGTCGTTGACGAGAGCAAAGAAGAGCGCGTAGCTCTGACCTTCGGAGGTGGTGCGGTCTTCGCCCTGGGGATCGATGACGCGTCCGTCGGCGCTGATGAAGTGGCTGCAGTAGGCCTGCCAGAGTTTGGCATGGTCGGAATTCTGGGCGCGGGCCGGGGCGGTAGCGACTCCTAGCACCGCCAGCAAGCTTCCAATTCCGATCATGAGGGAGATCCTTCGTTTCAGTTGCAGCATTAGTTGTCTTCCAAATGCAGTCGCTTGCGAGCATGGGCGCGGAGCCAGATGCGTACCCAGACTGCGACAAGGAAAGCGAGAACCAATGCCCCGACGGCAGCCAGCCACGGTACCTGCATGAACCACAGTGTCATGCGTGTCCACCAAGGCAGAACGCCGACGTGATAGACATTGCTGCCGATGCGGAAGGATTGGAAGAGCGAGCCGTGCAAGACGGACACGCTGCCGTTGATGTCGCTGGACTGCTGAATTTTCAGGAACGTGGTGAGGAACTGGTCATAGGTGGCGGAGTCTTTGACGTTGATGACGACTACGCTGCGTCCGGATGAGAAGGGCGACTCTATGCCTTCGATGACTGAGTCCGGAGTGCCAGAGGTGGTGAGGTCGCCGGACTCGTTGTGTTCGCGGGGCTGGATCTTCCACCAGGCGCGATGCGGAAGAGAGAAGAAGCCTGCTGTATCCCTGACCTGCACCTGGCCGCCGCGCACGTTTACGGGCAGGTTGGCGGTGAGTTTGTCGAAGCCGGGCTGATCGTCACCGGTGCCCAGGACGAGGAAGTCGGTGGCTGCTCCGGGCTTCATGGCGTCGGAACCGGCGACGGTGACGCGGAAGACGGGAAGGCCGGTCTGGCGTCCGAAATGTCCCATGAGGGTGAGGAACATTTCGATTTCCTGCGGAGTGGGTAGCGAGGGCAGGACGACGGTGGTTTCGCTGAGGTCGGCGTGGTAGGTGAAGGGGAAACCGGCGTTAGCGAAGATCTCAAGATTGGGCAGCGGGGCGTAGTGCGGATAGCCGCGCAGATCGAGATACGTATCGCGCAGGATTGCTCCCTGCATGTTGATGGGAGTGGTATCGGTGCATCCACCTTTTTTGAGCAACTGGAAGGTGAAGTCGAAGGAAAGCGAGTTCGAGAAAGGCCTCAGATTCACGACTGGAACGGGGATGTCGGCTTTCATGACACGCGATGGTTCCGAGCCGGGGATGAGCGGCAGCGAGCCGAGGAAGGCGTTGTTGACACGAACCTGGATGCTGGAGATAGGGCCGATCGGCATGGGGTTGTAGCGATAGACCATCTTCAGCAGGGAGTTGGGCTTCTCTCCGTAGAAGATGTCAGGGGGAATGCGGAAGTAGACGTTGACGGGAGCTGAGCCGTCGCCCTGGAGTTCCTGGGCATTGGCGTAGTCCCAGAGAGCTATGGTTTGATCGGTACGCGCCCAGCGGGGAGCTGCGTCGGCTGCCGGGGACTCGGGCAACTTAAGGTTGTCGATCGACGCGATGGATCCCTGGATGAAATTGGAGTGGAGGGCTACGGCTTGTGCGGCAATGAGGGTCTGATCCGCGTCCTGACCGGTGATGATGAGGATTTTGCTGTAGGGATCGGAGGGATTGGCGCGCATGGCGACGGTGGGGCCCACGATATTGCCGAGGTTGAGACCTCCGGGGAGGCTGGCGGGATTTTCGGCGATGAGGACGGCGTTGCCTGCGGGGATTTGACCGAGGTAGGTCGGGAAGCGGACGGGGCGATTTTCCGACTCCATACCGAAGTAGGAAGTGACTACGCCAGCGGCCTGGATTGCTCTGGAGGAAGGCGTGGAAGCGAAGACTACGGGGATCTTCGGTGCATCCACGACCTCGGTGTCGAGAAATGGGAGCGGCAATTGCTTGAGGTCGTCGGTGAGCGGGAGAATGTCGCCGGAGAAATCGAGATACGTGCCGGTGCCTACGCGCGCCCACAACGTGGTGTTGGATGGGTCTTCGCAGACCATGACATAGTGGCCGATGAACTCGATGGTGAGGACGTTTTTGCGCACCAGCAGTTCGGCGGGGATAGAGATATCCGCTTCTTCTACTTTGCTGCCGGTGGTGGAGTTTTCGCCCGGCGGGACGGGGAGTGTGGCGAAGAGTGTGCCGTTGAGCATGAGTTGGATGTGGCTCAACTGCTGCAGCAGGCTGGGGGAAAACGCGTAGTAGATGTGAATCTTCGCTGTCTTGACTACGTGCGTCTGGTTGAGCGTGAAAAAGGTGGAGTGCTGGCTGTCGATGCCACGCATTTCGATCGGCGAGGCGCCTGTTTCGGCCAGCGAAAAGACATCGTGAAACTGGCCGGGGGCTGGTGGTCCGGCTTTGGCGATGGCCTGACGTGTTTCGTAGCCCATGCTGGTTTGCGCATGAAGGGCTTTGCTGCCAGAGGTGAGCAGGACAAGAGACGTAAGGAAGAGCACGAGAATTTGAGCGACGCGGGCGGCGGAAACTCCCTTGGCTTTGGCGGCGGGCTTTTCCTTGAAGAAGAGGCTGGTGAATGTCATCTTGAGGCCTTGCATCGAGATATAGAAAATGCGCGCCAGGCTCTTCATTGGCCGATCTATTTCGCGGCTTTCACCCCAGCCCAGCCAGGTGTCGGCGCGAGAGTACAAGATCATGGTGAGCAGCTCCTGCTCTGAGATGGAGAGCTCGTTGAAGCTGACACGAATGCTCATGAGATCGCTGGAAACGATGGTGACGGGCAGATCTCCTTCCACGGAGGAAAGTGGGAAGGATAGCCTGGCTAGTTCGCCGGGTATGGCTTCGATTGGTTCCACCAGGCGGATGGCGGTGCCTCCGCTGGAGAGGTCGATGGTTTCGCCTTTGACTGAGCGGCCGTCTGCGAGCTTGAGTATGGCCGAGGTGACGACCTTGACGCGAACGTGGCCGCGAAGCTGACGCATTTCACGAGAGACGGCGGAGCAGACGCCGAGTATGACGATGTTAAGGAAGCACCAGATCGCGTTCATGATGACGGTGCCGGGGCGATCTCTATCCCAGATGAAGAAGCGCGGGATGGCAACGAGCAGGCCCATGAAGTTGAAGAAGAGAAGCACGAGAAATGGCTGCGCAATGCGGACATCGAAGAAGCTGCGCTTGACGATGCCTCCCTTGGCCGTGACATTGAATTTACCCAGCTTGGGATTGATGAGCGCCATGAGGGTTGGCAAGAGGATGTAGGGCGAGAGAACAGTCTCGTAGATTTCGTTCCAGAAGGAATGGCGATGCTGGCCCTGGATGCGTGAGTTGGTGATGTTCGAGAGTGTGAGATGCGGCAGAGCGTAGGCGAGAATGGCGGCCCAGTAGCCGGGCACATTGGTGTGCGAGAGCAGGAGATAGATGAGCGGCGCGGTGAGGAAGATCAGACGCGGCAACGCATACAGGAAGTGCGCCATGGCGTTGAAGTAGCAGAGGCGCTGGGCGAGACTAAGCCTGGGAGCGAAAAGAGGGTTGTCTGTACGCAGAATCTGAATCATGCCGCGAGCCCAGCGGATACGCTGTCCTACGTGTGCGGAGAGACGTTCTGTGGCGAGGCCGGCGGCTTGGGGAATGTTGATGTAGGCGGTGTTCCAGCCGTTCGATTGCATGCGCAGCGAGGTGTGCGCGTCTTCGGTGACGGTTTCGACGGCGATGCCGCCGATCTGGTCAAGTGCGGTGCGGCGGAGGACGGCGCAGGAGCCGCAGAAGAAGGTGGCGTTCCAGAAATCGTTGCCGTCCTGCACGATGCCGTAGAAGAGTTCGTTCTCGTTGGGGATGGTGCGGAACTGGCCGAGGTTTCGTTCGAAGGGATCGGGGGAATAGAAGTGATGCGGCGTTTGCAGCATGGCCAGATTGCGGTCGCGGAGGAACCAGCCGATAGTCATCTGCAGAAAGCTGCGCGTGGGCACGTGGTCGCAGTCGAAGATAACGACGTAGGGTGAGTCCAGCGACTTGAGGGCTGTGTTGATGTTGCCGGCCTTGGCGTGGAAGTTGCCGTTGCGAATCTTGTATCCGACGCCAGCTTCAAAGGCGAATTGCTCAAACTCTTTGCGGCGTCCGTCATCGAGGATGTAGACGTGGAGTTTGTCGGTGGGCCAGTCGATGTTGAGTGCGCCTAGTGCGGTGTAGCGGACTACTTCGAGGGGTTCGTTGTATGTGGGTACGAGGATGTCGACGTGCGGCCAATCTTCGGTCATCTCAGGTAGAGGGATGGGTGCGCGACGCAATGGCCATATGGTCTGAAAGAAGCCGAGGAAGAGGATGATGAAGGCGTAGCCTTCAGCGAAGATCAGCGAGAGGATGAAGAAGGCGTCGAGCGCTCCCCAGTGATTGCCGGGGTCGCGGAAGAAATCGACGGTCATGGATAGACGCCAGTATCCGTAACGAAAGGTCGCGAAGAGCGAGAGGATCATCAGGGTGAGCGTGATGAGGTAGGAGTCTGATGTGCGGGCCAGGGTGAGGCCCATGAGCAGTGTGAGCAGTCCGCATACGGCTTGCTGCGGCCAGGTGAGCGGCAGCGTGGCGAAGAAATAGAACATGACCAGCGCGATCACAAGGAAGATGAATCGCAATAGCCGGGTCAGGAATGTCTCACCGGCACCGATATCGTGCCAGATTTGAGATACCGTCATCGTTCGCTCCAGCGCACGCCGCGAGGATTTTCGGCGGCAGGGGCAGACAGACTTCTCACCCAGCCAGCGAGATTGGTGTAGTCCTCGGCAATGTTGGCATTGGGGGCGTAATCCATGACGGTCATTCCTTCGGCGAGGGCTTCGCTGACGGCGGGGCTGCGGCGCAGGGCGAATGGAAGCAGGCGATCGCCGATCTGTTCGCGAAGGATTTCACGCACGTCGAGGTGCAATGGCAGGGAGTAGTCGAACTGGTTCAGGAGATAGTAGGGCAAGATGGGACGGCCTGAGCCTGCGCTGTGACGAAAGAAGGCTTCAATGGCCCCGACGCTGACTACGGAACTCATGTCGGGAACGACGGGGACGAGGACGACGGGCGACATACGCAGGATGCGGCGGGTTGTCGATCCGGAGGCTGTGGGCAGGTCGATGAGGATGCGATTGGCACCACGGGAGTAGCGGGCTACTTCGCTGAGCATCCAATCCTGACGTGTTTGATCTTGAGGTGTGTCCTGATTCTTATCTGGAGTAGCGCTTTCGGAAGCTGGTGCGTCGGGATCGAGTGTTATGAGCTGGATGGGAGCGTCTGCGCTGGCGGTCGGCGGATTGAAGGTACGCAGGGCACCGGGACGCTGGTCACGTGCTCCGAAGAAAAATGGCAGAAGGCCGAAGGCGGCTGTGTCGACGACGAGGATGCGCTCTCCGCGTGAAGAGAGGGCACGGCTGAGCGAGGCTACGAGGCTGGTTTTACCGACACCTCCGGCGAGCGAGAAGACGGCTAGAACAGGCACGCGGGCGGGTGGATGAATGGGAGCTGGTTCGGCGGGCGCGGCGCTGGGGTCGAAGATGTTCTTGAGGGCGAACCAGCGATTGGTCATGCGTTCGCGGGAGCCGAGAAGTGTGTCATCGACGAGGCCCGGGACTTGGGATGCGGGTTGGGTGAAGCGGCCTGAGGGTTGATTGCCCTGGGTCTGGTGTTCGCTGTACGGGGGCTGGTTCGAACGAAGCTGGTTTGGAAGAACTGGGCTCGCGGAAGCGGGGGCGAGCCATGCAGGCTGGGAGAGCGATTCGCGTTGCTCGGCTTGCTGCCGGTTTGAGGGCGGCGCCTGATCCGGATATTGCGAGTTGTAGGATGGCGGAGCGAATGTATCTGGGGGCTGAGTTTGAGCCTGAGCTTGAGCTTGATCCTGCACCTGCACCAGCCGTGCGCTTTGCGGCGGATTGGGGGATTGATATGCCGCGAGAGGCGATTGCGGGAACTGCGTCAGATTGGGAACTATGGGATTGGGAACGGCGGCATTGGAAACGGCGGTCCGAGGTGCTTCCCTGTCCAGGTAGGAGGGCGCGAAGGGATGCTGCAATGTGCCGGGAGCGATGGATTCGAAGCTGCCTTGATAGGCTTCGGGCGGTGGCGGCTGCCAGGCACGTTGCTGGACGGACTGGCGCTGCGCTTCCTGGGCTGCGAGAACAGCCTGGCGTTCGACTTCGGCTTGGCGTGCTATTTCGGCGAGGCGGTCGGCTTCGGCCTGACGTGCGGCTTCGGCTGCTTCGGCGGCGAGGCGGGTAGCCAGCTGGGCTTCTTCCTGCGCGAGACGCTCAGCTTCTTCCTGCTGGCGACGCTTTTCGGCGGCTAGAGCTTCTTCTACGCGGAGGCGGGCTTCTTCACGGGCAAGGGCTCGGGAAGCGGTGAAATCCCGATATTTAGCTCCGTGCAGATTAGCCCACGAATACAGGGTTGCCACATCTTCGGGTGTTTCGTTTGGTTCGGCCTGCGGTTTCTGATCGGTCATACCCACCTGCAACTCTCCGTTGCTACGCTTATTGCTTCGGTACTTCGCAGTCCTGAGTTAATGGACCTGCTACCTGGTTTTCGCAAAACCGAAAGAGATGTTACCTGCGCAGAACTAGCCGTAGTTTACAGACTAAAAAGTAGCCTAATAGCCAAACAATAACACTGCCTCTGGTTACCGAGGTACTACTTTCTTGTTACCGAGCAATGCATGGCTCCAGGGCTGTCGAGTTACACGGGGAATTTTATGCTGTACAGTAGCATCGACTTGCCGTGTTTGACATAGCAAGTGTGATGCCCGGCAAAGATATATGGCACAAAACGGAGCAGTTGCATGGGCTTCCCTGAGGAGTTGTGCGGACTGGAATCGCAAGTCTGTGCTACCTTGGTATTGGAAGGCCTTTGGGAGCACGTAGCTCAGTTGGTAGAGCAACGCACTTTTAATGCGTGGGTCCTGGGTTCGATTCCCAGCGTGCTCACCACACTCCCGGGCCGCCATCCTTTTCACAACTGACAATTCAATCTAAACAGCGGGATTGCTATGAGCGGTTTCCTAACGGAAACCGCTCATAGTTTCTGGCTCTACGTTTCTGGTTCTGTGAAGATGGCGGGCAGCTATTCGCTTGCGGCGCGCAGGCGGGCGGCGGCATCTTCGGGGGTGATGTCGCGCTGGGGCATGCCTAGCATTTCGAAGCCGACCATGAATTTACGGACGGTGGCGGAGCGCAGCAGCGGCGGATAGAAGTGGGCGTGGAAGTGCCATTCGGGATGGTCGGGGGTGTCTACCGGGGACTGATGGAAGCCCATGGTGTAGGGGAAACTGACGTCGAAGAGGCTGTCGTAGCGGCTGGTGAGACGTTTGAGGATGTCGGCGAGACCATCGCGTTCACTGGTGTCGAGTTCGGGAAAGAGGCCGCAGTGACGGCGCGAGAGGATCATGGCTTCAAACGGCCAGGTTGCCCACCAGGGGACCAAGGCGGTGAAGTGATCGTTCTCAACGATGATACGGTCGCCACTGGCGCGCTCGGCGGCGAGGTAGTCGCAGAGGAGGCAGGTTCCGTGTTCGGCGAGGTAGGCAGCCTGGGCTTCGGTTTCGAGGGCTGGTTCGTCGGGGATGTGGCTGGTTGCCCAGATCTGGCAATGGGGATGCGGGTTACTGGCGCCCATCATGGAGCCGCGATTTTCGAAGATCTGGATGTTGTTGATCTCTTTTTGGGCGGCGAACTCTTCTGTCTCCGCGGCCCAAGCGTCGATGACCAGACGGATGTCGGCACGCTGCATCTTTGCGAGCGTGAGGCTGTGGTCGGGGTGGAAGCAGAGGACCTTGCAGATGCCCTGTACTGGTTCGGCGACAAGCAGAGGCGATGGAGATTGATCGACGACTGCTGGAGGGTTGGGAAGGACTGCGGAGTAATCGTTTACAAATGAAAATACTTTCGGATACGCCGGATTCACTTCCCCATTCGCACGCGTGTTGCCGGGGCAGAGGTAGCACTCGGGGTCGTAGCTAATGCTGGCTGGCGGGGTGGTTTTGCTGACTTCCCCCTGCCAGGGACGCTGGGTGCGATGCGGGGAGACCATGACCCAGGATTTCCGGAGCGGGTTCCAACGCCGGTGCGGGTATTGCCACTGCTTTTCCATCTCGTTGCTTTCCTTTTCGTTCTTTCAGCTTCAGTAGGACTTTACACCGTCGGGCCTGCTGGTTTCACTCCAGACTGGGACATGAGGCGTCAGGCGGTTGGACGGGCGGGTGGGGGCATGGAGGCGAGGAACTGGTTCATGAAGGCGTGGCTGTACTCTTCGAGGAGCTGCTGGACGCGATCCGGGTTGCCGGAGCGGACGATGAGACCGGCGTGGTGGTGCTTTTTCATGCGATAGACGATCTCTGGTGCGTCGAAGGCTGAGGTGTCGGGGTTGTCTTCTTTGGCGAGACAGAGGACGCTGCCGGCGTATTCTTCGCGCGTTGGGGGCGGAATGTAGGTTTCGGCGCGCAAGTTGGCTACTTCGAGTTTGGCCCATTCGCGCCAGAGGTTGACGCCGGTGGAGTGTTCGACGAGATCGGCGATGAAGGCACCACCGACGCGGGCGGCGATTTCGAGGAAATAGAAGCGACCGTCGGCATGGGCCTTGATGTATTCGCCGTGGGTGACGCCGCGCTGCATGCCGAGAGCGGGCGCGAGCCTGGCGTTGAGGGCCGTGAGGTCCTGCCAGTCGCGGCTGAGGCGGTTGACGGTGCGGGTGGTGAAGACTCCGCCCTCGTGCATGACCTGCATGGGTGGACGGCCGTATTGATGGACGGATGAGAAAACTACCTTGCCTTCACTGATGACGGAGTCAACGTGGAAGATGTCGCCGGGAACGAATTGCTCCATGAGGAAGTAGCTTTGGCGGTCGCCTAGTTCGTCGAGAGCGCGCCAGAGGTCTTCGGGCTGCTGGATTTTCCGGATACCGAGGGCTGAGGCTTCGGAACGCGGCTTGAGGAGCCAGGGAGCCGGCACTCGGCTCATGTATTCGCGCAGCTCGTCATAGTTGAGGACGCGGACAAATTCGGGAACGAGGAATCCGGCGTCGCGGGCAGCGGTACGCATGGCCAGCTTGTCTCGATAGAAGGCGATGGCGGTGGTGCCCATGCCGGGAATACGCATGTGTTCGCGAAGCTGGGAGATGACTTCCATGTCGAACTCGTCGAGAGCAATGAGACGGTCGAATTTGCGGCCGCGAGCCATCCATGTGACGGTGTTGATGATCTGTTCGTTGGAGAGCCCGGCGGGCATGGTGACGAGTTCTTCGAGGATGTCCCGGGGCCAGGGAGAATTCGCGAATTTGTCCATGGTGAGCAGCGTGGGTTGGACGCCGAGTTCGGCGAGCTGGCGCAGGAAGTCATGGCCCTTCTCGTAGCTGGTAACACACAGGAACCGCTGGCTGCTTTGAGGCATGCTTTCTTTCTCCTGAAGGGGTCGAATCTTGTGGCCTGCATCTGCGCGGGATGGATGTCGCCCGAATGTGGATAGTTCTACCATAGTGGGCGTGAAGGCTTAACTGCATAATCGGTGGCGGTTCTGGAAGTTCGTTTTGGATTGCAGATTTTGAGAGCCGGACGAGCAACGTTGGCGGCCGGAGCCTGCCGCTGGTGAATCCGTGGGAAGCTTGAGCGATGGTAATGGGCCGACACGATACACTGAGTCGTAGAACCGATAGAAGATTCATACTGCTGATGAACCAATTTGGGAATGAAAAACATTTCCCTTGGTGGCTAAAGCCGTATTGATTCGATTTCGTTTGCTGTGTGGCTGAAGCCACGCTATTTCAAAACGAAGGCTTTCATCAAGCTGGATTATCTATGCTTTCTCTTCATGACATAGCTGCGCTGCAAGATCAATTGACGCTTCGCTGGCACCAGGAGGCGATGGAGACGTGGCGCGCGCCTGAGGATGTGTGGGGTTCGCTGGTGGCGCGACAGCACCTGGCGAATTTTGAGCTGTGGCATACCGAGGATGCGGCGCGGACTCCGGAGGCTACGGATGCAGACCTGGCACGGGTGAAACGGCGCATCGATGAAACGAATCAACGGCGCAACGATCTTTCAGAACAGCTTGACCGGATGCTGCTTGAGACGCTGGCGCGGCAGGGATTGCCGAAGGATGATGCTGAGTTGAATTCAGAATCTCCAGGGTTGATGATCGATCGGCTGTCTATTCTGGCGCTGAAAATCTTTCACACGGCGGAAGAGATTGCGCGAGTGGGAGCTCCTGCGGGACATGCTGAGCGTAATCGCGAACGGATGGATGTTCTGACTGCGCAGCGCGACGATCTGGCGGGATGCCTCAATCATTTGTGGGCGGAAACACTTGCTGGGCGGCGGCGTTTCAAGCTTTATCGGCAGTTGAAGATGTACAACGATCCGGCGTTGAATCCCGCAGTCTATAGGCAATTTACAAACGACAAAACAATCGCGTGAGCAATATTGCTCAGGATAGATTTCCGAAATTCATTTCAAGCAAAATTACCTGGCCGTCGGTTCGAATAAATCCAACTCCTGAAGCTAAAGACCCTTTGTTCCTGCAGGTTTTATGCATGAGCTAAAGCCTATACCCTTCATGCTGATCCGTTGCCGGAAAGCAGGGGCCATTGACGCGGGGCGGGGTTCTGCGTATAAAGAGGGCCTGAAGATACAATCAGTTCATGGGTAAGACTGAAGGAATAGTCGAGTCCCAGTGAAAGTGATTTGTACTGCCAGCCAACCAACCATGATGCTCGAGGCACGAACACCGTCATCCAGCCGCAAGAAGGTTACACCGTCGGCACCACGCGCCGGTGCTCATGGAGCCACGAATCACGATGGCCCCGTCTATCAGCATTACCAAGCAGCGCTCCAGTTGCTGCAGCAGGCGAAGTTCGAGAAGGCGCTGGTTGCTTTTGAGAAACTGCTGGCGACGGCTCCGCCGGAACTGGCTGAACGCTGCAGGATGTATATAACTGCGTGTCACCGTCAGTTAGGTAAAACCAAGCTTGAGTTTGTCACGCCCGAAGAGCGGTATGACTATGCCGTCTCGTTGTTGAATCTGGACTATTACGAAGAGGCTCGGGAGCAATTTTCCGAGATTCTTCGCGGTCATCCGTCTGCGGATTATGCGCTCTACGGGATGGCGGTTCTGGATGCGATCACCGGGCAGGTGGAGGAGTGTCTCGATCACTTGTCGAAGGCGATCAACGGCAATCCTCGGACACGGCTGCAGGCGCGCACAGATACCGATTTTCAGAGCATGCAGGATGATCCGCGATTTACGGAATTGCTGTATCCGGAAGCACCGTAGGAAAACGTGTCTCTGAAGTTTCTTCCAAGACGAGAGAAGGCTATTTGAGTACCTCCAACATCGACGCACAGCCGTCGCCCATGCGGGTGGTGGCAATTGGAGGAGGTACCGGGCTGTCCACGCTGCTGCGAGGCCTGCGGCGGCACGTTGCTGTGCCGGGACAGACGGCTACCTCAGACCCTGCGACGGGATTGATCTGCGACCTGGCGGCGCTGGTGACGGTGACGGACGATGGAGGCTCTTCGGGGCGGCTGCGCAAGGGATTCAACATGCTGCCGCCGGGCGACTTGCGCAATTGCATGGTGGCGTTGAGCGAAGAGGAAGATTTGCTGGCGCAGTTGTTTCGGCATCGCTTTCGCTCGGGTGGGGATATCGAGGGTCACAATTTTGGCAATCTGTTCGTGGCTGCGCTGACGGAGATTACGGGAGACTTTGGGCAGGCGATTCAACTTGCGTCGAAGATCCTGGCGACGCGGGGACGCATCTACCCGGTGACGACTGCGGACACAACATTGATTGCCCACATGGACGATGGCAGCACGGTGCGAGGCGAGACGAATATCAGCGCTACCAAGCAGCGGATTGTGGAGCTGATGCTAGACCCGCCGGATGCTGCTCCGCTGCCGGAGGCGATGGATGCGCTTGAGCGCGCGGACCTGATCACGGTCGGGCCGGGGTCGCTGTATACGTCCTTGATTACGAATCTGCTGGTCAAGGGAATCTCTGAGGAGCTGGCTGCCGCTCGCGGGCTTCGCGTGTTTGTCTGCAACCTGATGACGCAGGCGAATGAGAGCCTGGGGCTGACTGCATCGCAGCATATTGAGCGCATCTACGAGCATACGGGCGCGCCGATTTTTGATTACGCACTGATCAACACGGCTCAGGTTTCGCCGGAGATGCTGGTGCGTTATGCGGCAGAGGGCGCGGTGCCGATTGAGCCGGATATCGAGCGCGTGGAGAGTATGGGCGTGCGCTGCGTGGTGGGGAATTTTCTGAGCGAGGGCGATGTGCTGCGCCATGCTTCGGATCGCGTTACAGGAGCGCTGATGGAGTTAGGCCGGGTGGCGATGGCGCGAACGGGACGAAATCCACAGGATTGCATTTCTCCCGTTTCGCAGTGATGCTGTGAGATTACTTACACATCCAGACTGACGCATTCAGGTGGAGACACCATCGCCCGGTAAACTCTCTGCTGTTTTATTTCTCATCAACTGCAGCCTTAGACGTTCGGGCGGCGTTTGCAGACCAGATGATCGCCAGAGACAAAGTTGAGTGGAGTGGTCTTGCTGATCTTCCAATCGATTGTGAAGGAATCGGCACCGTTGATGGTGTAGATGAAGCGGTTGGCGACGTAGGGAGCCTTGGGGTCGTCGGTGACGGCTGAAGTCATGGTGAGGACTCCGTTTTTCCAGCCTTCAGTGCTGGTGTAGACGGCGGTACTGAAGTTGTTGGCGTCATATTCGACCAGGGCTTTTTGCTGGGGATCGTAGCCAATCAGGTATTTGGCCAGGTAGCCGGTGGACGGAACCAGATCGCGCTCGGTGATCTCAAGCCACTTTTCTCCGAGGATGGCTCCGGCGGCAAAGACGGCTTTGTGTACCTGGTTGGTGCGGAAGGTGCCGGCGCAATCCCAGGTGCCTGTGAACTGAAAGTCTGAGGGAACGGCGGCCAGGGGTGGGTTATCCGGCAACTGGGCTGCGCCTGCTACTAAAAAAGAAGAACAAAATAAAAGGCATACGAAAACTAATTTGGAGACATTGCGCATTGAGTTACTCCCTATCGCGATTTCTGATGAGACTCGGTTGGTGTGGGAAAAGTCGCTGGTGGGTGGGTTCATTTTGTGGTGGGGTAGCGAAGGAAGAAGCAGATTCCCTTCGGGAATGACAGCCAGAAAGGCAACGGCAACGACAAAGGCAAAAAGCAACGACAAGGGCAGAAAGGCAACGGCAGAAAAGCTACAGCTAGAGCAAAAACAAGCAACAACAACCGCAAGGGCAACACTTTATTGCAGACGGACTTGCTACTTGCTTTTGCTACTGGGTGGCGCTCTCTGTGGTGCGCTTTAGCTGGCCGCAGGCGGCGTAGATGTCGCGGCCTCGGGGGCGGCGGATGTAGGTTTGGATGCCTGCTGCCAGTAGCTGTTGCTGGAAGCGGGAGACGGAGTCTGCTGAGGGGCTGTTGTAGGCGATTCCAGGGCCGGGGTTCCAGGCGATCAGGTTGATCATGGCTGGGAGGTTGGCGCGGCGGACGAGCTTGATTACTTCTTCGGCGTGTTCAGGTTGGTCGGTTACGCCGCCCAGCATGACGTACTCAAAGGTGACGCGTTCGCGAGTTTTGAAGGGGATGGTGCGGACGGCATCGAGAACCGCGGCGATGTTCCATTTGCGGTTAATGGGCATGATGCTTTCGCGGACGGTATCGTTTGGCGCGTTGAGGCTGATGGCAAGTTTGGGGCGGATCTTTTCTTCGGCAAAGCGCAGGATGCCGGGAACGATGCCGGAGGTGGACACGGTCATGCGTGGGGCGGCGATGCCGACTTCGTCCATGAGGATGCGAACGGCGGACATGAAGTTGTCGTAGTTCAAAAAGGGCTCGCCCATGCCCATGAAGACGAGGTTGACGCGGCTCTTGTTCAACTCGACTTTGTGGCGTTCGAGAACGGCGACTACCTGGCCTGCGATTTCGCCTGGCGTCAGATTGCGTTGCATGCCGAGTTTGGCGGTGAGACAGAACTGGCAGTTGACGGCGCAGCCGATCTGGCTAGAAACACAGATCGTAGCCCTCTTCCAGGCACTCGCGGCTGAAGATGCGCCTTCGGCGCCCGGATCTTCTCCTGGTTCAAGACTGTACTCTGCTCCTTCGTCGCCTTCCGGCATCCAGACGGTTTCTACGGTCTGGGCAGAGCCGATTGGTCCTACGCCCTGGACGAGGTAGCGCTCGGTGCCGTCGATGCTTTTGAAGCTTTCGGCGATGCGGGGGCGGCCGACTTCCCAGCCTGCGGACGCGAGTTTGTCGCGCAGGGCTTTGGGGAGGGTGGTGATTTCATCAAGATGGGTTACGCGCTGACGATAAAGGGCTTCGGCTAACTGCTTGCCGCGATAGGGCTTTTCGCCCAGCTCGGCGAAGAGGCTTGCGAGGGCGGCGGTATCGAGGCCGAAGAGCTGGCGCTGCGCGGCTTGTTCCGGACCGGGCACGAAGCTGGTGAGGGTGACGAGGTCCTCTGGTTGGACGGCAGATGGCTGGATGGCGGATTGGAGGAGGGGTTGGGTCACGGAAATCGGAATGCTGCTGCTTATTCAGGATACCAGTGATTCCGATTCGAGACGTGGGTTGCCCTGCGGGGAGGAATTAACGGGAATACAATGGAAGAGATAACTTATGACGATTTCCAGTACGAATTTACTCACGAATGAACCTTTTGCGGAGCGCAATCTGCGTCGCACTGTGCTGCCGAACGGGCTGATTGTTTTGACGGAGCGGATGGAGCATCTGCGCTCGGTGGCGATGGGGGTGTGGGTCAAGTCCGGCTCGCGCTATGAGGCGGCGGAGATTAACGGCATTTCGCACTTTGTGGAGCACATGCTGTTCAAAGGAACGCGGTCGAGGTCTGCGCAGCATATTGCGCGCGAGATGGACGCGATTGGCGGCAATCTCGATGCTTTTACGGGCAAGGAAACGATTTGTTTCAGTGTGAAGGCGCTATCGAATCATGTGCCTATTGCGCTGGATGTGCTTTCGGACCTGGTGCTGAATCCTACGTTTGCGGATAACGATATCGAGCGCGAACGGGGCGTGATTCTGGAAGAGATCAAGATCGACGAAGACAATCCGGATGTGCTGGTGCATGAGATTTTCACGCAGAACTTCTGGAAGGATCAGCCGCTGGGCAAGCCGATCCTGGGAACGACGAAGACGGTTTCAGGCATGGGGCAGACGACCCTGTTCGATTACCACGGAGATCGGTTTCGCGGCGGGAATATGGTGTTTTCCGCGGCGGGGCAACTGGATCATGACCAGTTTGTGGAGTCGATAGCGCAGAAGTTTGGTTCGCTGTCTGCGGGAACGACAGAGATGAATTTTCAGACGGCTGAGGTGAGTGCGCCGATTATTCTGCGCAACAAGCGTTCGCTGGAACAGGTGCAGATTTGCCTGGGCGTGCCTTCGCCGCCGATCACGGATGAGAACCGCTATGCGACGTTGATTTTGAATACAGTGCTGGGCGGGGGAATGAGTTCGCGACTGTTTCAGACGATTCGCGAAGAGCGTGGCATGGCGTACTCGATCTATTCGGATCTGAGTCCGTACAGCGATACGGGTTCGCTTTGCGTTTACGCGGGAACTTCGGCGGATAAGGCTCTGGAGATGATCGACCTGGTGATGGCGGAGTTCAGCGCGCTGAAAGAGACGTTGCTTACAACAGAAGAACTGACGCGGGCCAAGGAGCAGGTGAAGGGCAATATTCTGCTGGGACTTGAAAGCTCGAATGCGCGCATGTCGAACCTGGCTCGGCAGGAGATGTATTTCCGCCACTTCTTCTCGGTGGAGGAAGTACTGGATCGGCTGGATGCGGTGACGGCTGAGCAGGTGCAGATGATGGCGCAGAAGTTATTTGTGTCGGAACGCATCGCGGTGACGCTGCTGGGACGGTTGGATGGGTTGAAGCTTTCGCGGGCGCGCCTGGCCTGCTAACGGCCTGAGCGATCCGGGGTGTACATGCGTCTATTGGATTGCAGCATACTCTCTTTGAAGCGGTAGTCGGCAAGATGACTCGCCCTGTTACGCTGGGATTTCCTTTTACGGGCCCGAGGCGTTAGGATGCTTCCTGTAGAGGTCGGCAATCCGGCCTTGCGTTCGGACCATTGAAATTGGTGAAATTGGAAAGCTGAAACTGAGGCTTTGGATACTATGAACATTATGTCAACGACGATTCGCCGCCACCGTGCTCACGGTTCCAGAAAAGCCAACGGCTTCACGCTTATGGAACTTCTGATTGTTATCAGCATCATGCTCATCCTGATGTTGCTGGCGATTCCTAACTTCAGCAAGATGAGAATGACCGGCAACGAGACTTCGGCGATCAATTCGCTGCAAGCGATCAACAAGGCGCAGATCCTGTTTCAGACGACGTATCCTGCAAACGGATACGCGTGTGATCTGACGGCGCTGGGTGGAGATCCGAAGCAGGGCAATCCGACGCCGACTTCGGCGCAGATGTTGCAGAACGATCTGGCTTCGGGAACCAAGTCCGGTTACACATTCAAGATTGTGAACTGCAGCAAGGTCACGGTGAACAACACCGATCAGATCACTGGATATGAAGTGACTGCGGTGCCGCAGGCGGTGGGCAAGACGGGCAATCGCGGATTCTGCATCGACCAGTTCAATACCATCAAGAGCGATCCGCTGGGCGGGACGAATTGCACTCAGTCGATTCAGTAATACGATCACGTAAGTCAGAAGAACGAAGCAGCAGCGTCATGAGCCGACAAATATTGGGCTTGATGGCGCTGCTGCTTTTTGTTGTTTGTGCGGCTACAGTTGGAGCGCAAGCGCCTGGATCGCCGCAGCTAACGGCGAGTGCGCTGGCCAGGCGTGTTGACCAGCATTACAACCAACTCAAGTCGTTGAAGACTGGATTCAGCGAGCAATATGACGGACTGGGCATGCATCGCGATGAATCCGGTACGATGTTGCTGCGTAAGCCGGGAAAGATGCGCTGGGAGTATTCGAGCACGAAGGGCAAGGTCTTTGTGCTGGACGGTAAATATGCGTGGTTCTATTCGCCGGGGGATAGTCAGGTGCAGCGCATTGCTGCGAGCCAACTGGATGATCTGCGTTCGCCGCTACGGTTTTTGTTGGGACATACGAAGATCGAGAGTGAGTTGCAGGGGTTGACTGTTGCTGGAGCTTCGAGTGGAAATTATGTGCTGGGCGGTGTGCCCAAGGGACAGCAGAAACGCATTGCGAAGCTGACGTTGACGGTGACGGGCGATGGGGTGATTCGCTCGATTGTGATTGAGGAAGTGAGTGGGGCCAGGACGGCTTTCAACTTCACCAATGAAGAGCCGGATGCGGTGATTCCTGAGAGCGCTTTTCATTTCGCGCCGCCTGCTGGAATTCCCGTGGTGGATGCTTTGCCGCCGGTTTAGGCCAAGAGATTTAGGACAAGGGCAGCTGGTTAGCGGGTTAGCGCCGCTGTCGCGGCTTTAGTTGGTTAGCTGGATTGTTCCGGGTGTTGCTTGTATTGCGGATTACTCGTAGCGCAGGGCTTCTATCGGGTCGAGGTTGGCTGCTCGGATTGCTGGGATCATGCCGCTTACGAGACCGGTGATTACGAGAATTCCGGTAGCTACCAGAACCGATGTGGGCGAGATGCGCAGATAGATATCTGCGTTTTCTGCGTGATCGGCGATGGCGCTGTAGAAGGTAATGCGACCGATCGATATGGATACAATCTCGGCGAGCGCTATGCCTAATGCTCCACCGACTGCGGTGATGACGAAGGACTCTGCGAGGAATTGAGTGAGGATGTGGCGCTTTTGTGCGCCGAGTGCTTTCTCTATGCCTATCTCGCGGGTACGCTGCTGCACGGCTACGAACATGATGTTCATGAGGCCGATGCCTGCGATGCCCAGTGTCAGAGCGCCGACGAGAGCCAGCAGAACCTGGAGAGCTATGGAAAGAATTCGGAACTGGCTTAGCTGCTCCATGAGATTGGCTACATTGATGGCGTTGTGGTCTGAGGGACGGAAGTTGTGAGCCGCGGCGAGAGTGGCGCGCAGGTTCTTCTCGACGAGTTCGTGGTCACCGGTGTAGTTCATCCAGATGCCGTCGAGGTACTTGGTGTCCTTGATGTCGCTCATGGTTGAGAAGGGGATATAGATCTGGCGATTGGCGTCGTTGTCGCCCTCTTGCATTTTGGCTTCGAGGATACCAATTACGGTGAAGCGGATGCCGTTGAGCCGGATGGATTCGCCGATGGGATAGCTGCCGGAGAAGAGCTTGGTCTTGGCTTCGGAACCGATGACGGCTACGTGGGCGCGCTCTAGTTCTTCTGCTCCGTTGAAGAAACGGCCTGTCATGGTGGGGAGATGCATGACCTCCTGGCCGACGGGATAAATGCCGCTTACGGTCCAGGTGAAGGTGTGCAGATCGTCTTGCACGGGAACGTCTTTGCTGACCATGGGGGTGATGTGGATGAGGCCGGGAACGCCGTTCCATACCGTGTCTAAGTCATCCTGCGTGAAGCGCACCTGGACGCCGGCCTTGTCGCCTCCGGCTTGTTCGCTGGTGCGGCCGGGAAAGGTGCCGATGAGTGTGGTGCCCCATTGGGCGAAGATGGCTTCGATGGCGCGGCTGAAACCTGCTCCGTAAGCGAGCAGAAGCACGACGGTGGCGATGCCCCAGGCCATTCCGACGATCGTGATCATAGTGCGACGGCGATTGAAGACCATCGCTTCCCATGCTTGCATCAGAATGTCTTTTAACATCGCTACTACTTCCCTTCTTACTCTCTTCGTAAGGCTTCTACTGGTTCGAGGGCGGCGGCCTGGCTGGCTGGGTAGACTCCGGCGACGATGCCGCAGACGGCGAGTGAGCCCATGGCCAGCGCGGCGGACCACCAGACAAGTTGAGGCGGATCGAAGCCGGGCATTTTGCCCGTGAGCAGGGATTGCAGGATGGCCATGAATCCGGCGGAGATGCCTATGCCGATGATGCCGCTGACGGTGGTGAGGATCAATCCTTCGAGGAAGAACTGAACGAGGATGCTGCGACTGGTGGCTCCGAGGGCTTTGCGCAGGCCGATTTCGCGGGTGCGTTCGGTGACGGAGACAAGCATGATGTTGATGATGCCGACGGCTCCGAGACCAAGGGTGACAACGCCTACGCCGCCGAGAAAGAGATCCATGGCATCGAAGATTTTATCGACGAGCTTGGAGGTGTGGATGGTGTCCCACTCGTCGAAGGCTTCTTTGAGAAGTGGATCGAAGCTGTGGTTGCGTCCGAGAACGCGATGTACGGCTGCTACGGCCGCTGTGCTGTCGCCTTTAATGGTCGGCTGATATTGGATGGTGGTGAGAGAATCGCGGGGGATGTTTTCGCCTTTCATGGCGAAGAGCTCCATCATGGTGCTTAGCGGAATGTAGACCTTCTGATCGTCGAAATCCTGCCCACCTCGGGCAATGGTGGCTACGCTGCCGACGACGGTGAAACTGGTGCCGTTGATGGTGATGGATTCGCCCAGAAACGGATGACCGGGGTACAACATGCGAGCAGCTTTGGAGCCGAGGACAGCGACGCGCCTGCGATTGGTGAGGTCGTCATTATCCAGAAAACGGCCTTGCTCCACGGGGACGAAACGCACCTGCGAGAAATTGGGTTCGACGCCGAAGACAAGCATGGAGGTGTTGGACCAGGCGCTTACTTCGTAGAGATCGGAGCGGTTCAAGGTGGCAGTGACGGCGCGCAGCTCAGGCAGGGCGCGCATGTCGGCTTCGTCCTTGAGAGTGAGCTTGTAGGGGCGCATGGCGGTGTGCTGAAAGGGCAGCGCAGGAATGGTGGAATCGAAGGCCATGACTACGTCGTTGCCGACGCTGGCGAGGTTACGCCGCTGGCCGGAGCGGAAGCCCTCGCCGAGGCCGACGAGTACAAGCAGAGAGCCTACTCCCCAGGCAATACCGAACATGGTGAGGAAGGTACGCAGCTTGTTGGCCATCATGGCGCGGAAGACTTCACCGAGGATATCTGCGAGGCTTTGCATAGCGACTTTCGGCGAACAGGTTGGCCTATTGCATTCTACGCAGATGGGAGGCTGCTGGTTCCGTAATTCTGGCGGGTTGATTTAGAGCAGGAGGGCTTCGGCGGCGTCCAGTTCTACTGCGGGGGTGTAGCCGAGGCGCTGCCAGAAGTTTCGCACCAGGGATTGTGTTGCCGGGGTAGTTGCGCTGGTGATGCGAATGGGGATGGTTTGCGCTGTGGGGCCGGGCTGGGTGCCGGACTGGGATCCGAATTCGGTGCTGGCAGAAAGCTGGGTGGCGTCGATTGCCAGGCCTACGCACTGGCCGGGTCGGTAGGTGCAGCGAGCCAGATCGGCGATGGAGAGATTGGTGGTTGGGGTCGCAAAAATGGTGCGCGGCGGGGCCATGCGGTCGAGGAGGCTGAAGATTTCCAGCTTGGACTCAAGTTCGTCAGGAACACAATCGATGGCGAGATCGGCTTCGCGGACGGCTTCTTCTACTGTGCCAGCGAAGGTGACCAGCGGCATGTTGGCTGGGCTGAGTTCGAGGCGCAAGGCTTCCTCGGCGTGGCGCAGGCTGGAGGGCATTACGTCTTCAAGAATGACGCGGAAGCCGGCCCGCGCGGCGTGAGAGGCGAGACGCCTGCCGAGCGGTCCAGCTCCGATGATGGCTACGGTGATGGTGTTTTCAGGCAAAAGGCTACTTGGCTGCGAGGGCGTTCAGAACGTCGCTGGCGCTGGGCTTGGCCTGGGCGAGATGTTCGGAGACCAGGGCGCGCTCATCGTCGTCGAGGGTGGCTACTCCGGTGAGAATGCGGCGCAGGGTTACGGATACGTCGTCGATGTAGTTCATGAGGCGGATTGCTTCTCCGGAGAGTGGCATGGATGAGTCCCTCGAATCGTGATCGATGTGGTGTTGCGTTAACAGTCTCATTGTCCGCGCTGCGGGGGTGGAGTGTAAAGGCGAGCGGTTATGGGTGTGAGGGAATTTGAGGAAATCCAACCCTTGGAGGTAAATCTACTCCCTATTGTTGCCAGCGCAGGCGGACGAGGGCTACTCCCTGACGAGGTAGTTGGAGAGTTGTCGCGGCTGTGTCGTTTGCGATGGAGAGCGAATGCTGGGCGACTGATTGCTGGAGGTCGCCGGAGGCTTCGAGCTGCTTTTGTTGCTCAGAGGTCGGGGTTTGCGGGCTGCCCATCTGTTGCCAGACGGCGTAGGAGTTGCTGTGGGTTGCGTCCATGCGGAACTCTTCGGCGGTAGCGGATTTTGCTGCGGCAAGGCCGTCGATGTTCAGTTGAATTGTGACCGGGGTGGTGGGCAGATCGTCGTCATGATAGTTCCAGAGGAGGATGTCCAACTCGTGCTGATTGCCTGCGGAGGATGATGTTGCGGCGGCGTTGATGTCGGGTGAGCCGACTGCGCCGACCTGCTCGATGTCATCGAGTGAAAGTGCTCCGGTGCTGTCTGCCTGGACCCAGTTACCGTTCAGCTTGCCCATCATGCGAAAGACGTTGAGGACGGGCTTGTCGATGCCGTTCGTAGCTAGTTCGCGGAAGCCTGCGAAGTAAGGTTGATTTTCGAATTCGAAGGCCCAGGTTACGGAGCCCTCGACGGTAAGGCCGTATTTGCGGGCCAGCTCGTAGGTGCGCATGGTGGCTTCGGCTACGCTGACGCCGTAGAGCGGGCCGTTGCGGTAGCCATTCTCTGGGCCTTTACAAGCGGCGCAGCCTTCGGGGTCGCTCTCGCCCAGAACGATAGGGGTGTTTTTCCATTCGGGATACGAGGCTATGACGCGCATGCCGCGATCTATGGCGCGGAGTTGATGTCCTATATCCATACGAACGTGACCGTTGACGGTTGAGGGACGGCCTTTGGGGTGATAGCTGATGAAGTCGAGGGGCGCGCCTTTGGCTCCGGTGGCGGTGTTTGTGCCGTGAGCGCAGTGTTCGAGGAACTGTCGCAGGAAGGCTTCGGCGCGGGATGAGGCAACGCCGGTTGATTCGGGGCCGCCAATGCGAGCATTGGGGAGCACTGTGCGGATGGCGCTGGTTGTGATGTCGTAGAGATGGTCGTACTCTTCGGGAGTGCCCTGCCAGTAGCCGATGTCGGGCTCGTTCCAGACTTCCCACATCCAGTTGTCGACTGCGCTGCCGTAACGTTGTTTGAGGTGTTCGGCGTAGGCGTGGATGAGCTTTCCCCACTTTGCGTAGTCCCTTGGCGGATAGGCCCACCCGGTGTAGATATCACCTTTGGGGAAGGTGTGGCGATAGGGTTCGGGGTGCGTGGAAAGCGCCTCGGGCATGAAGCCAATCTCTACGATAGGACGGACGTGCGCGGCGGTGATGGCGTCAAAGATGCGATCAGTAATGGTCCAATCGTAGACTGCTGTGCCGTCCGGTTTCTCGGTGTAGGCGTTGGTGGAGCCCCACTTGAGTGAGCTATCTCCGTTGCCTGTCGTGAGCAGATTGTGAGGGCGGAAGTAGACGGGGATCGGATGCTCAGCCGGGCCTAGCGAGCCTAATTCATGCAGGAGCTTTTGGCCGTTTGGGGCGTAGGTGAAGTTGGGTTCGTCGGCGCCGAAGAAGTTCCAAAGCGGCTTGTAGGGGGCTATGGTTTTATTGGCATGGACGGTGATGATTACGGCTTGAGTAGCCTGCGCCAGAGCGGGGATAGTCGCCGGACAAATCGTCATCGCTGGGAGTGCCATTACTGCGAATACAAGCCTGGTCATAGCGCGAGAGATTGCTGGGCGGCGGATGTTGATCATGATGCTCCGATGGAACGCAATTGAGAGGTGCCGATCGAACAGAGCTGATCTTACTGCATTCTGCACTCTGTATTCCGCGTTGCATTCTGGTTAGTGTGGCTTGAGAGAAATAGTAGGATGTTTGAATGTTGAAACTTCGCCTCGATATTGCTGGAATGATCTTTGCCGCTTTTGCGCTGACTTTATCTGCGGATGGGATCGCTGCAGATTTTTTGACTGTTTACAAAGGGATTCCGTATGTGGATAGCCGCTATACGGGAGGCGCGCAGGCGGTTCCCGGACGAGTGCAGTGCGCTTATTACGACTTAGGCGGTGAAGGCATTGCTTATCACGACACTACGTTCAAGAATGAAGGTAGTGGCGGGCTTAATCCCGCGGATGGAAGTTATTTAAACGAGTTTCGCAAGAATGAAGGTGTAGATACTTCGTACACCAAATTTCATGATGCGATTGATAACAATCCTTATGGGATGGTGAAGGTTGAAGAGAACCAGCTTTATGTTGGCTGGACGCAACCAGGGGAGTGGTTCAATATCACGGTCGACGCTACACATGCAGGTGTTTATAGCGCAGATCTGCTCTATACCTCAAATCGTGGTGGGATGATTGCTTTGGATGTGAATGGGGCCTCTGCGACGGAGCCGATCCATATTATTTCCACTTACAATCCTGCGGACCCGATTGCATGGCGGCAGTGGCATCACTGGAACATGATGCATGACGCTGTGAAGGTAAAACTGAATGCCGGAAAGAATGTGCTCACGGTGCATATTTTGACAGAAGGCAATATGAATCTGGCCTGGTTTCAGTTCGTTCCAGTTCCAGTTTAAGTTCAAGGATGAGCGATAGAGAGCGTGGCTGAATTGCCGATCAGGTTCGTCCCTGGAAGATTTGGACGAGCAGCCACAGATTGAGTCCGGCGATAACTATTGCGCTGGTCCATGAGAGTGCTTTGATCCATGCTGAGTTTACGAACTCGCCCATCTTGCTGCGATTGCCGGTGAAGGCGACGAGTGGAATTACTGCGAAGCTGAGCTGCATGCTTAGGACGACCTGACTTAGGATGAGCAGCCTGGCGGTGCCGTGTTCTCCATAGAATGCGACGACGATGACGGTGGGGATGATAGCCAGCAGGCGTGTGACGAGGCGGCGCTGCCATTGGGGCAGATGGATGTTCAGGAAGCCTTCCATGACGACCTGACCTGCCAATGTGCCGGTGAGGGTGGAGTTCTGGCCTGAGGCCAGCAGCGCGACGGCGAAGATTGCGCTGGCTCCCGCTATTCCGAGAAGTGGTGAAAGCAGCTTGTAGGCGTCTTCGATTTCAGCTACTTCGGTGTGTCCACTGCTGTGGAAGACGGCGGCGGCAACGATCAGGATAGCGGCGTTGACGAGGAGGGCCATTGTCAGTGCTGCGGCTGAGTCCCAGTTGGCGAAGCGGATGGCTTCGCGCTTCCCTTCCGCAGTGCGCGGGTAGTTGCGCGTCTGCACGATGGATGAATGCAGGTAGAGATTGTGGGGCATGACGGTTGCGCCGAGGATGCTGATTCCTATGTAGAGCATGTCGGAGTTGGTCAGTATCTGTGCTGAGGGAATGAAGAGGTGGCGCAGGATGGGAGCCCACTCCGGATGCGAGAAGAGTATCTCCACGCCAAAAAGCGCTGCAATGGTGCCGATGAGCACGATGACCAGCGCCTCAAGATAGCGGAAGCCTCGATGCTGCAACAGCAGGATTAACAGCACATCGGCGCTGGTGATCAGGACTCCTACCATGAGTGGAATGTGGAAGAGCAGTTGCAGAGCGATGGCAGAGCCGATTACTTCGGCGAGGTCGCAGGCGGCGATGGCTATCTCCGCGATGAGCCACAGGCCGATGTTAACGCGGCGGCTGTAATGGGCGCGACAGGCCTGGGCCAGATCCTGCTCGGTGGCGATGCCGAGCTTGATGGCGAGACTTTGGAGGAGGATCGCCATCAGATTTGACAGCATGATGACGAAGAGCAGGGTGTATCCGTAGCGCGAACCGGCGGCTAGATCCGTGGCCCAGTTGCCTGGGTCCATGTAGCCGACGGCAATGAGAAAGCCCGGACCGATGAAGCCGAGCAGGCGCCGCCATAACTGCGGGGAACGCGAGACATGAACGGAGGAGAAAGCCTCTGGCATGGAGGGCCGAGAGCGTTCCGTTTCGATACTGGATTCCCGCGAGATTTGAGGGGTCTGCGTAGTCCACCATCCTGCGGGCGGAGCCCTTAGCAGTATTATGGCATGGATAGTTAACTATAGTTAACGAATTTATTTTGCCTATGGTTATCTAGTTGAATCTCTTGAAGTGACTCGCTTGACCCAGATGCGCTCCGCGGCAGGACGGCCAAGGGTGGCCTGACCGGAGGCGGTTTCGATGGAGACGGTCTGGTCGTAGTTCTTGGCGATGAGCCGGATGCGGGTGCTGGGGCTGATGCCGGATTGATGGAGGAAAACGAGCAGGCGGGGGTCGCGTTCATAGAGGGAGGTAACGATGTAATCGGTGTTTTCCTGGGCCTCTGAGAGTTGGATCAGGCCGCGTTTCCGGCGCTGGCTGGGGCTCTCGGGCAGGACGGTGTTGCCGTGAGGGCAGGCTCCTTTTTCGCCGAGCTTTTCGATGAGGCGGGCTTCGAAGGCGGGAGAAACGGCGTGTTCGAGACGCTCCGCTTCAGCGTGGATTTCATACCACTCCATGCCGAAGATTTCGGACAACATGCGTTCTATAAGGTGATGGCGGAGGGCGGTGCGATAGGCGGTTTCTTTGCCGCTGGCGGTTAGGCGAACGATGCCGTCGGCCTTGACGTCGACGAAGCCGTCCCGTTTGAGGCGCTTGAGAGCCATGGTGACAGCGGGAGCGGAGACCGAGAGCCAATGCGCCAGTGTGGCGGGGATGACGTGATGGCCTTCCGACTCGGCTTCGAGAATGGCTTTGAGGTAGTCCTCTTTGGAGACGGTGATGGAATCGGTCATCTGGTTTGGCTCTTCAGAAACAAACTTTGATTATAGGCGGAATGACTGAAATGGCATGAAAATCTGAAGTAACTAGAGGGCCTAAATAGAATTGAGATATAAGTTAGATTGAATTTGACGCGAGTTATTTTTCATGTCTCATTAGCTATCAACAATAGTTAGCCTTGTAACACTCGAGAATCTACACAGATCACCTGTTGTCTGCCAGGAGTTAGCAAATGATCTTTGTTGGGGCTGCTGTTCACATCTGATGCTTACGAATCGATAAGCTGGTACGCAGAGATCATTGTGAAATCTGGTGGTATTCTCGACACAACAAACTCAAAGACCACCTTAGGTCCATATCGATGAACTTCCAAGAAACAGAGAAGGAGAGAGTATAGAGTATGCGATGGATGATTTCGTCAATGCTCGCGATAGGGCTGACTTCAGGATTAGGCCTGAACCTCACAAGCCAAGAACCGGCACATCTGCAACAAATTTTCACGGATCTCCAAAGTTCCGCGACAAGTGATAACGCTGCAGCACAATTGCGTAAAGAAGCAGAAAGTGACACCGAGACGCGCCGATATGTAGCTGCTCACTTGCCGTCTTTAATAAAGGACTCCGGACCAGGATCGGTTTGGTTAAATGAAGTGCGCTTGGCCGGCGATCTCAAGATATCGGAAGCTGTACCTGTCCTGATCGATCAAGTTATGAGGGCTAACACCCAAGGCGGCTTTGTAACCCTTACTCGAGCCTTGAACCTTGACAACGATCCGCCTGGGAAAGCTCTTGCACAAATCGGCGAACCGGCAATTGTGGTGGTTGGTCATCTCCTCGAAAGTAGTGATCGATCTGTACGATTTCGAGCATGTTATATTTTAGCAAAGATCGGCTCAGCAAACGCCAAAGGGATGTTGCGCAATCATCTCGATAAAGAAAATGATCGAGGAATCAGGCACTTTACCCAGAATGTACTCGATGCTGCATCGCAGGGATCAGAGCAGCGATAGTTTCTGAACTATCACAAAGATTGGATCATCGCTTTATCTTGCCCTCGGGTTGTAGCAGAAGATTTTAGTGGATCGTTGTCGCGGTCGCTGACATCGACGAGGTCGGCCAGGCCGCGGGAGATGTCTTCGGTCCAGCAGTCTTCGGGGGCGCGCCAGCTCCAGTTTCCGGATGCAATGGCGGGGGTGTTCATGCGGGCTTCAGAGCCGAGGGCGAGCAGGTCCTGGGCGGGGACGATGGCCAGTTCGGCTACCGAGGTTGAGGAGGCACGCATCAGGGCCCAAACGGGGGTCATGGCTACCGGGCCGAGATAGGTTTCGAGGGCGGCGCGCTCTACGTCCGTGGCATGTTGCCACCAGCCTAGAGTGGTGTCGTTGTCGTGGGTGCCGGTGTAGGAGACGGTGGCCGGGACGAAGCGATGTGGGAGATGGTTGTGCGCTTCCACAGAGCTGAAGCCGAATTGGAGAACGCGCATTCCGGGCATGGAGCAGTTGATACGAAGGGCGTCCACTTCGGGGGTGATCAGGCCGAGGTCTTCGGCTACGAGGGGCAGCGGGCCAAGGACATGTTCGAGGCGGTCGAAGAGATCGGCTCCGGGAGCCTTGATCCATTCGCCATTGATGGCGGTTTCTTCGTTGGCGGGAATAGACCAGTAGGCTTCGAAGCCGCGGAAGTGGTCGAGGCGGACGATGTCGTACTGATTGCAGGAGCGGCGAATGCGCTGCACCCACCAGCCGTAGCCGGTTTCGGCCAGCACGTCCCAGCGATAGAGTGGATTGCCCCAGCGCTGGCCGGTGGGGGAAAAATAGTCGGGTGGAACGCCTGCTACGCGGATGGGGTTTAGATCTTCATCGAGTTGGAAGAGGCCGGGATTGGCCCAGACGTCGGCTGAGTCCATGCTGACGAAGATGGCGATGTCTCCGAGGAAGCGAATTTTCTGCTTGGCGGCAGCGGAGCGCAGGCTGGTCCACTGCTCTTCAAATGCGAACTGGAGAGCTTGTTCGACGGCTAATTCATTGCCGTATTGGGCAGCGGCCTGCTCCATTGCGGCTGGTTCACGGCGACGCAGCGGTTCGGGCCATGCGGTCCAGGCGCCGGTTTTGAACTCGCGACGGAGGACGGCGTAATAGGCGTAATCATTGAGCCAGGAGGCTTCCTGGGTGCAGAAGGCGGTGAAGCGCTGCCATTGCGATTGGAAGCGCTCTTCTTTGGGGCCGAGTTCGAGGAAATTCTTTGCGGCTTCGTAAAGCAGAGGACGCTTGCGATTTTCTACATCTTCGAAATTGACGTTGCCGTTGCGTCCGGCCAGATTGGCAATGCGATCGCCGGCGATCCAGCCCCAGTCTGACAGTAGTTCCAGGCTGATGAGCGAGGGATTGCCTGCGAAGGCGGAGCTGCCTGCGTAAGGTGAGTTTCCATAGCCGGTGGGGCAGAGTGGGAGCACTTGCCAGATGTGCTGTTTACCCGCATGAAGAAAGTCGAGGAACTTGTATGCCTCCGGCCCCATGTCACCAATGCCGCCGTAGGAAGCTAAAGAGCTGATGTGCAGGAGGATGCCGGATGAACGCTGGAATTCCATGAGTTTATTATCTGCTGAGTCGGAGCGTTCTGTAGGGCAAAAAGCGACAAGGCCGTTGCGGTGGCAACGGCCTTGTCGGATGAATTTCTATGGGAAGAGTGGTTATCCCATAGATTGTTGTCTGATCCGGAAAAGTTTTACAAGCCCTGGTCGGGGGACTTGGCCACTTTCGCGTTGATCTGGATCAGCTTGGCTTTCTTGAAGCGATCTTCGGTGGTGCTTACGAAGATGCCGAAGACTTCTTCCCGTTTTTGATCGAGGAACTGGTCGCGGGTTTGATCGAGGTTCTTGGTGATTTCGTCCGCTGAGGGTTCCTGCTTGTCGAGGATCTTGGCGACAACGCCGGTGCGCTGGGCGTTGATTGGGCCGCTGATACCGCCGACAGGAAGGTTGAAGAGATCGGGAGCTACGGAGCCAACCTGACCGAAGTCGGGAACCTGGCCAGCATCGCCTACGAGATCGCTGGTCTTGATGGTTGCGCCAGCTTCTTTCGCGGCCTTGGCCAGATCACCTGAGGCCTTGGCCTTGGCGGCGAGGTCCTTGGTCTTCTGTTCGAGGAGCATGGGAAGACGTTCGTCTGCGTAGTCCTTGGCGATCTGGGCTTTGGAGTCAGCGAAAACAGGCGCGTGAGGTGGGGTGATTCCGGTGACCTGGAAGATGGCGTAGCCCTCGCCCGTCTGCGCGAACTGCGGTTCGCTGCCCTGCTTGGAGGTAAAGGCCTTGGCGATCACCTGGGAACCATCGGGAAGACCGGCGATCACTCCCTGGGCGGAAACGGAGGGGGTATCGACCAATTCAAGATGATGTGCGGCGGCAGTTTTGGCGAGGCCGTTGTGGGCTGCTTCCGTGGCAAGTGCCTGCGCATAGTTCTGTTCGGCCTGGGCTTCCTTCTGACGAAGGAGGGTGACCTGAATGGCAGGGGTAACCTCGGCAAGAGCCTGGGTGTGCGCGGTCTGGCGTTCTTCAACCTGGATGATGTGGTAGCCGAACTGGCTCTTTACGATCTGGGTATCGCCGATTTTCTGCGAGAAGATAGCTGAGTCAAATTCAGGAACCATCGTGCCGTGACGGGCAAAGCCGAGTTCCCCGCCCTGGGCGCCGCTGCCGGTGTCTTCCGACTCTTTCTTGGCGAGATCGGCGAAGTTAGCGCCGCCCTGAATCTGCTTCAGGATTGCGTCGGCCTTGGCCTTGGCTTCTGCGTCGGTCTTGGCTGCTCCGCCGGGAAACTTGATGAGGATGTGCCGCGAACGAGCCTGCTCAGGCTGCTGATATTCAGCCTGGTGAGCGTTGTAGTATGTCTGAATCTCCTGTGGGGAGATTTGCGGAATGCCGCCGGGAATCTGGTTCGCGTTGAAGGCGAAGTAGCTAAGTTTGCGCTCTTCTGGAACAGCGTTGGCGTAGCGGGCCGCGTTCTTGGTGAAGAAGGCCTGCAGATCGCTGTCGCTGGGGTTGATCTGCTTGCGCAGATCGTCGGCGGAGATGACCGCGTAGTCGAACTTGATCTTGATGTTCTGCTTGCGGTACTGGTCGCGAATCTCGCTGTCGTTGACAGTGACGCCGGAGGTGATGAACGAGCGCAGGCGGTTGATGGTGATGCCTTCGCGAAGTTCCTTTTCGAAGTCTGCGGTGCTGAGCTGGAACTGAGAAGAGATGAACTGCTTGTACTTGTCCTCGCCGATGAACTGGCCATTGGGGAAAAGCAGTTGGCCGTACTGACCGCTGTGCAGGAAGTTACGCACATCTTCGTCATTGGCTTCAACGCCGAGCTTGGAGGCTTCCGCGAGCAGGAGCTTTTGCAGGATGAGTTGCTGGCCGACGCGCTGCACCATGTAGGGCAGGGCGAAGTCGGGCAGTTTCTGACGTTGAAGCTGCTGCTGGGCCACTTCCTGTACGCGGGTCATGGTGACCTGTTCGCCGGTAAAGGTAAAGCGGCTGTACCAGTGCGGGTAGACCGTGGCGTAGGTGTCGCCGGTGGTGGCTTCGTTCTGGAAGATGCCTGGAATGAGAGTGATGACCATCGTGATGACGGCTGCGCCGATGATGACGATGAACACGGCTTTAACGAAGCGGTTGTCTTTACTTTGCAGGAAACGAATCATGTGCGAATGACGACCTTTACGGATGGGCGCTTGCGGACTTGTGGGCGGTGACTGGCCCTGCCGGAGGCGAACTTCTCCTACAGAAATTCTTTGTTCTCTGCGATTATAGACGAGGCAAGGCATGTAACAGGGAATAGAGATCAGGGATTAGAGATGAAGTTCCCATGGAGGGCAGCTTGGGTTTAGAGGTAGAGCAAAAGGTTGATGCAATTGGCTCGTCGGGCGAGGGCCCGCTACGCATCAACTTGTACAAGGTGCCCAGCGGTACTCCGCTGAAAGTGAAAATTTTGCGGGCACTGTGGTCACTGTTTCAACTGCCGTTTTTTTTGCATACGCCTAAGGCGTTGAGTCCATTGAGGATCGCGTTATTACGGTTGTTTGGGGCGAAGATTGGACCATCCTGCAATATAGGCCGGGGCGTCAAGGTCTGGGTGCCGTGGAATCTGATCATGGGCGAGTGCTCGGCGATTGGGTTCGACACAGAAATTTACAATTTCGCGCCGGTGGTAATTGGGGATCATGTCATTGTTTCGCAGCATAGCTATGTCTGCACGTCGACGCATGACCATACGCATCCGCACTTTCCACTGGTTTCAAAGCCGATACGGATTGAGTCGCAGTCGTGGGTAGCTACGGGATGCATGCTTTCGCCGGGGGTGACGATTGGCGAGGGAGCAGTGATTGGAGCGCGGTCGCTGGTGACGCGTTCGATGCCGCCGTGGATGGTTTGCACGGGGAGCCCTTGCAGGCCGATCAAGGAGCGGGTGATTCAGAAAATATAGGCAACTATAATTAGGTCAGATCACGAAGTAAGAAAGCGGCTGCCTTTGAAGCCTGATATGACAGTGCGATTTGCCGGTCTGGAGCTGGCGAATCCGGTGATAGCCGCGAGCGGAACCTTTGGCTATGGGATCGAGTTCGAGGAAATTGTCGGGCTCGAAAGGATTGGCGCGTTTGTGACCAAGGGGCTTTCGCGCGAGCCGATGGCGGGTAACCAGGCCCCGCGGATTGTGCAGACGGCATCGGGGATGTTGAATGCGATTGGGCTGCAGAATATCGGCGTTGCGGACTTTGTGGAGAAGAAGCTGCCGGAACTGAAGCGGTATCCCAAGGCGCAGGTGATTGTGAATGTCTTCGGCTACAAGGTTGAGGACTATGTTGCGGTGATCGAGCGGCTGAACGATGCTGCGGGGATTGCGGCCTATGAGCTGAACGTCTCCTGCCCGAATGTGCATGAGGGCGGCATGACGTTTGGGGCTGATCCGGGGGCGCTGGAATTTCTGGTGGCCAAGGCAAAAACTGCGGCTACGCGGCCTTTGATTGTGAAGCTGTCGCCGAATGTTACTTCTGTGACGCAGATGGCGCGGATTGCGGCGCTGGCGGGGGCGGATGCGATTTCGCTGGTGAATACTTTTATGGCGATGGCGATCGATGCGGAGACGCGGCAGCCGATGATTCGCAATGTAACGGCGGGGCTGTCGGGACCGGCAATCAAGCCGATTGCGCTGCGGATGGTCTACGAAACGGCAAAGGCAGTTTCGATTCCGGTGCTGGGAATGGGCGGGATTGTTACTGCAGAGGATGCGGTGGAGTTTCTACTGGCTGGGGCTACGGCGGTGCAGGTGGGGACGGCTAGTTATGCCGATCCGCGCGCGGTGGAGCGGTTGGTTAAAGGGTTGGAGAGCTGGTGTAAGAGCCACCACGTGGAGCGGGTGGCTTCGCTTACGGGGGGGATGACTATTCCGTGGCAGGGGTAGAACAGGTAGATATTCGATTGAGGCAACAGCAGATTCCCTGCGGGAACGACAGACTGAAAAACCAAGGATCAAATCTGAGTTTTTCTGTCTAAATTTTTACCGCGGTCGCAGGCTGCGGATGGATTCAGGCAAGCGGGCTTCTAAGCCTCGTGCGCGTTCCATTGCCATGCCGCCCAGGTAGGCAGAGGCGGGAGTGGTGGCCAGCACCAGGATGAAAGCGATCAAAGAGAAGCCTAGTCCGGCGAAGGCTGCGGAGACGAGCATCTGGTAAACAGAAACTGGTTCGAGATGGAGGATTTTGAAGGCTACATGCTCCATCAGCTTGACGCGTTGCAGGACGGCCAGAGCGAAGAGAAACGATATAATCGACAGCGCAGTCAGAACGGCCAGTGAGGCATCCAAGGTGCGATGAAACTTCTGCCGAGCACGGCAGTGGGCGCATTCGGCGAGGTGATATTCGTAATCTTTGCGCATCTCCGGAGAGATACCGGAAATGTCATAGCGCCAACTACTCAAAATGGCCCCAACTATTCGATCCGTGCATTGGGTTCTCGCCATAGTGTTTAGACTCGCTTTTCTCTTGTTTAGCTTCAGAATTAAATGGGATGAAGATATACGCCAAAGATGTGGTGCTGATTCAACATTCACCACTTCCCGAAGCGGCGCATGTTACTTCATTGTAACCGAAGCGCGTTACATACGTGGGATCAAAAACATACCGGAGCCATGGGTTCATGTTGACTGGCAAGGAACAATCGGTTGGCGAGCAGGCTGGGTTTGCAGGTCAATGCCCGTTCGGCGGCGATTCTTGCGAGCTCCGGATGATTGTTGCTTTCGGAGAGATGGGCAAGGATGAGATAGGTCGCGGAGCCGTCGTAAATCTCTTCGAGAAAGCTGGCGGCGGCATCGTTGGAGAGATGGCCGACGCGGGAGAGAACGCGCTGCTTGACGGACCAGGGATATGGGCCGTCGCGGAGCATTTCGAGATCGTGATTCGACTCCAGCATGATGAGATCGCAGCGGCGAAGCTGGGCCTGCACATTGGGGGGCATGTAGCCGAGGTCGGTGGCGACGGCGAGACGTGTGCCTTCGGCGGTGAAGACGAATCCAACGGGATCGGCGGCGTCGTGTGGGATAGTGAAGGGGCTGACGGCAATGTCGCCGATGGCGAAGGATTCGCCGGGACGGAAGTATTCGACGGATGGTAGCCGGGCTGGGTCTTTTGCCGGTTCTGTTGCTGGGTCAGATGCTACTGGGGCCGATGCCTGGTCGGCTGCGAACTCTGGTTCCGGTTCGGATTCAGGATCGCGCTCGTCTGCCGGGTCGGGTGCGAAGTTGCAGCGGATGGTATCGGCCGCGGCTTCGGCAGCGAGTTCCTCTAATTCTGAGGACTCCTTGTGGGAAGCGATAGCTTCCTGCTCGGCCTGCTGGCGGTCTTTGGCTTCGCGGTACTGCTGGGCCCACTCGGCGTAGGTGATGCGTTTGCGCGGGGTGACCTGACGGACCCAGGCGCGATGTGTTGCTTCAGTGAAATAAACCGGGATGCCGAGTTTACGGGCGGTGACGGCGAGGCCGTTGATGTGGTCCTGATGCTCGTGGGTGATGAGGATGGCATCGAGCGTGGAGGGATCTTCGCCGACCTGCTTCATGCGGCGGAAGAGTTCGCGGCAGCTCAGGCCTGCATCCACGAGGATGCGCGTCTGGCCGCCGGTCGCCGAGAGGCAGGAAACGATGGAGCTGTTTCCCTTGGAACCGGAGGCGAGGACGGTGAAACGGACCATCTTTCAAGAATAGCCCCAATCGATGTGGAAGATGGGGTTGGAATCGAGGGGATATTTCCTAACTAGTAACGGGTGCAAAAACGCGGCACTCAAACGGGGACGCTAATAGGAGTAAAAGCCTCGACCTGATTTGCGGCCCAGCCATCCTGCGTCCACCATGCGGATGAGGAGTGGGCATGGACGATATTTGGGGTCGCCGAGACCTTCGTGGAGGACGCGTAGGATATCGACGCAGACGTCGAGGCCGATGAAGTCGGCGAGGGTGAGCGGACCCATGGGGTGAGCCATGCCAAGTTGGAAGACTTGATCGACAGCTTCGGCGGTGGCTACGCCTTCCATGACGGTGAAGGCCGCTTCGTTGATAAGCGGCATGAGGACTCGATTGGAGACGAAGCCGGGGGAATCGTTGACCTCAACGGGAGTTTTGCCGAGTTCTATTGAAAGATCGCGAACGGCGTCGTAGGTGGCCTGGTCGGTTTGGAGGCCGCGGATGATTTCGACGAGCGTCATGACGGGCACGGGATTGAAGAAGTGCATGCCGATAACCTGCGCGGGGCGGTTGGTGAGCGCGGCAAGTTTGGTGATGGAGATGGAGCTGGTATTGGTGGCGAGGATTGCGCCGTGGGGCAGGATGGTGTCGAGGGAGCGGAAGATTTCGCTCTTGATGTCGAAGCGCTCGCTGGCTGCCTCTACTGCGAATTGGGCGGAGGCCAGGGTGTTGCGGTCGGTGGTGAGGGTGATGCGCGCGATGGATGGCTCGACCTGATCGGAGGGCAGCTTGCCTTTGGCTGCTTCCCTCCCCAGGTTGGTGCGGATGCGAGTCAGGGATTGATCGAGGAAGCTTTGCTGGACGTCGCAGAGAAGGACGTTGAAGCCGGAGCGGGCGAAGAGGTGGGCGATGCCGCTGCCCATGGTGCCTGCTCCGATTACTGCGATGGTTTGGATGGTTGGCATTCGTTAGTTCACCGTTAATTACGAGGATTCGGCGTATACATCGAAGACTAGCAAACTTCTGCTTAGCGAACTTCTGCGGTAAACGCCCGTTGCCATTCATGCCCATTCAAAGAGAACTCTTTTGGCGACACTGTGGCTGGCCCAATCTCCTTAACCAGAAACCGAGCGCCAACCTTGCCATCCTTGATCAAATCAATACGTCTTGGCATTTGAACGCCTGCATAGCCTTTAGCCTCCTGTGGACGAATTTCATAGCCCAGAGTATAGGTCTTGATGAGATGGCCGCTGTCATCGAACCAATATCCTTGTGACTTCCCTGGTTCCAGTTGACCATCCGGACCTTCCGGACCGCGAAAAACACGGACAGTTTTCTCTCCATCCAAAATGTCACGGCGGATTCGCCAGTCGGATTCCGTCATGGTATCGGCTGCGGGGATTGGTTCAACCATCATCATTACCAAGCGAGAAGATTGATTTCGGGGCCTTCGGAAATTACGTAATATTTGTCCCCTTCTTCTGTACGCACCAGGTGACTTGAACCAAACCAGGCCTCTCTCTTCCACTTTGTTGCGCTAATCCAGGTGTCTTCATATCGACCGGTCTGGATGCCGGACTTCGTAGCTATCTGAAATTCTGCTCGCAACAGGTACGGCTCGCTTGAGCCGGAGCCGAGGCAGCTTACTTTGCGCCCTCGTTCGAAGTAGTTGTGAGCACTATCGAAATTTTCAATGCCTGAAGGACGAACCGTTTTGAATCGAAGGGATAATCGGCCCATAGCTTGTACAGGAATCCCATCGCGGAGGATTGGGCTGAACTGCATGGAGCGAAAGGTCTGCTCGGCTGCCTCCTTGACACCCGGATTATCTGCTATGGGCGGGATCATCTCGCGAATCGTACCGGTCCTATCTACTACGACCTCAGTCCAGACAACGCCTTCCAGTGGGCCATCCTGTAGCGCGGGCCAATCGAACGATTTGCCGGGTAACAGGTTCTTGCGGAGGTTCGACTCGTCAAGTACGACGGTTTGGATCGGCTCTCCATCGCCTCCAGGTGCAGTCGCGTTAAAGTAATCCTCAGGTGTAGCTGCCAAATCTTCGAGCACAGAGATTTTTGCCGTGACCTCAACGTAGCCTGCTGCCACTGTATAAGCGATCATGCGACCGTGGAAATCTTTGAAGTCATGATAAAGACCATTGAATCCGGGCCCACCGGTATATAGCAGGAGGCCTGTCTTATCGCTGAGAGCCAAGTACCCTTTGCCGTCAATCTGTTCATTCGGAGGCGTAGACAAAGGAGTGCTTATGGCCTGCCATTCAATATTGGTCTGAGTGAATACATGGTGTACTTCGGCAGTCTTTATGCGCTTTGATAAAGCGTCCGCAGGTATCGGAACAGGGCGAATCATGGCTTCGGATAGCTCCCTCAGCCATTCAGGAAAGTAGTTGCCGTCGTTTTTCTGCCACTCTTTCTGTCCATCCACGATTGCAATCTGATGGAATTCAGGCGATCGAACTTCTCGGCGCCACTTAGTCGGTGACTGCCACCATATTTCGATTTCTCCAGTGCGATTTGAAGCCTTGTCGCGTTCGAGGCTTGGCGCATACGTGGCTTTCAAGTGAAATGGATGCGTTCCCGGTTGATCCAGAGTACTTTTACCCACCGCTTTATTGGCGATGCCGGACATGTCTTCAGCGGCCACAAATGTAGTAGTTATCCAAGCAGAACTTAGGAGAAAAACGCAAATCATCTGCGATGCTTTCATTCGCACTAAACTCCCGAACAATCAGGTATATGATTTCTACGAATTTTAGCGTATTGGACTAGAAATTTAGTCGACGCGGATGATCAGGCAGGTGATGTTGTCGTGACCGCCGGCTTTGTTGGCGGCCTGGACGAGTTGGGTGCAGATTTCGTCGAGGGTGGCGGGGGTGTTCAACAAGGCCTCGATCTTTTCGTCGGAGAGTTCGCGGGTCAGGCCATCGGAGCAAAGCAGGAAGATGTCGCCGGGGTCGGTTTCGATTTCGATTACATCCGGGGTGACGCTGCCCTGCGTTCCAAGTGCGCGGGTGATGACGTTGCGCAGCGGGGAGCGGGCTGCTTCGGCGCGGGTCATGCGGCCGAGACGAATCTGTTCTTCAACGAGCGAGTGATCCTGGGTACATTGCTGTATCCGCTGACCGCGCAGGCGATAGCAGCGGCTGTCGCCGATGTTGAGAATCCAGGCCTGGCGTTCTTCAGCGAGAAAGCCGACGAGGGTGGTACCCATGCCGCTGAGGCGGAGGTTGCGCTGGGCGCGGGAGTGAATGGCTTCATTGGCTGCATCGACGGCTTCGGTGGCGATATGAGGGAGGATGCCGGACTCGGCTGCGCGGCGTTCGGTGACCAGGCGCAGGACTTCGTCGACGGCGAGGGAGCTGGCGATTTCACCAGCTGCAGCTCCCCCCATGCCGTCACAGACGACATAGATTCCATGCTCGACGGAGTATCCGAAGGCATCTTCATTGGAGGCGCGTTTGCGGCCACGATCCGTAATAGCGGCGGCGGTATAGCGCACGACAGCGGTAGCCAAAGCCCATCTCCCCGGCAACTAGTTTACAACGATATGTCAATGGACGGGGTGGCGATGCGGTCCATAGACACAGGAAGCTGTAATTTGGGCTACGGCATTGCCGGGGCCGGCGTCAGATTGTAGATCTGGATGGCTCCGGCATTCAGAACGGCCAGGCGATTGCCCGAGGGGGACAGGGCGAAGTTGCCGCCTCCATCAAGTGCCGGATTGGCGGGCACTGTGAGTTTTAGATTGCCGGTGGCGAGATCGTAGACCTGAACGATCTGGCCACGGATGTCATCGTAATCGAGCGGATTGCTGGGGCCGATGGGGTGGGTGACATCCAGAGTGGCGCGAGCGATGCGCCGGGCGCCGGGCGCGTTGGCCAGAGTGGGCCAGACCCAGGTCGGTGGCAGGGTCTGATCCCAGGGCAACGCCTTGTCTTTGGAGACGACGGAGAGCCTTCGAACGCCACCATCGAGACAGGCTGAGATGAGAACGACATCGGGAGCGACAGCATCGAGTGTCGGCGAGCAGATGGACTCGACCTCGGTAAGAGGAACGGTGGAGCCACCCAGGTTCTGGCGAACGATGGTCCAATAGCGGCCGTTTCCGCGGAGTGCTTCGTAGTACCCCTCGCCATCGAGGGGCAGGTGGATCGTGCCGGAGACGCGGCTGAAGAGCATGACGCTGCGGGAATCCATGCTGAGAATGCGCAGCAGGCTTTGGGATGTAGCGGTATCGTGATGTTCTTCCAAGGTGACGTTGGCGGATGCTGTTGCGGGGAAGATTCCTTTATCCGGCCTGGCTTCGGTGCTGGCCTCGGGAGCTGGGGCTTCCGAGGTGTTGGCGACGAGGAGATGCTGTGCGGGGTCCAGCTCGATGTCGTTGACCGGGCCGGGAAAACGGAGAAACGGATCGAGGCGCAGAGCTGCATCGCCGCGGTGGACAGTGTTTTTATCGCGCAGAAGGAAATGCCGGTCCTTGAGCATCCAGAGGTAGCGAGCACGGTCGTGGACTGTCCACAGAGCCTCGGCGGTGACGCGGCCATCGGGCAGGGAGAGAACGACAGCTCGGATGTGGCGTTCATTCCAGAGGGGCTGATCCTGTTGCGCGTCTTGTGTGTCGGACTGACTGTGCGTGTCGGAACTGGATGACGGGCTGGGGGACGGGATGGGACGTTCGCGCACGACGAGGCCGGGGACGTGGAAGGTGAAGAGCAGGGTATCTTCATCGAGAAAATCGAGCGATAGTTGTGCGATGCGCATGCTGATGTAAAAGGGCGCGGGCGGACCGAAGCCGAGTGGAGCTGTTGCAATGCTTATGTCCGGCTTGAGTGCAGGCTTATCCGCTACTTTGTGACTTTTATGCGTCGACGGGTCGGGCGCGATGAGGTCCAGTTGCTGAGCGAAAGCTGCCCTCGGAATGAGGCTGATTCCTCCAACGAACACGGCACTGAAAAACCACTTTTTCATCGCTCACTATTGTCGCTGATTCGGGCCGGTCGCGCGTGTGCGACATTGGAAGGAATGACAAATGTTCAAAAGACCGGGCGGATGACCGGAGGGCAGACAAGGCGATTGACCTGGCTGGGCTATGGGTCTTGTGCGATGGCCGGATGCCTGTGGGGAACAGGATTTTACTTTGGCAAGCTTGCGCTACGAGAGATGAGCGTGGGGCATATGGTGCTGTACCGGTTTTTGTTTGCCAGCCTGGGCATGCTGCCGGTGTTGCTGGTGAGTGCGCTACACCCAACTGGCCCGAAGTGGTCAGCGCGGGAATGGCGGACGTTGCTGATTGCTGCGGCGCTGGGGATTCCGATTCAGTTTCTGCTGCAGTTTGCCGGGTTGGCCAGGACTACGGTCAGTCATGCATCGCTGATGGTGGGGACGATGCCGGTGTTGCTGGCTTTGGGGGCGACGATCTGGTCGGGGGAACGGCTTGATCGTATTGGATGGATCGCGCTGGCGGGATCGACGGTTGGAGCGGCCCTGATCGTGATGGGTGGACATCCGGCTTCGGCGGCGGGTTCAGGTCCAACGCTGGCGGGCGATCTGTTGGTGGTGCTTTCGCTGACGATTGCGTTGGGATGGATTTTGCTCAATAAGCATCTGATGGAGGTTCACAGCCCGCTGACTGTGACGGCTTACGGAATTCTCTCGGGGACGGCGATGCTGGCTGCCTGGGTGGTGACGGTGGATGGGCCTCCGCCGGTGATGCATGTGAGCAGGACGGCGTGGCTGGCGTTGGCTGCAAGTGGAGTGCTATGTACGGCGACGACTACGCTGCTTTGGAACTGGGGAATTCACCATGTGCCGGCATCGCGGGCGGGGGTATTTCTAAATATCGAACCGGCCCTTGGCTCTCTGCTGGGAGTGGAGTTACTAGGAGATACGCTGGGGCCGTTTGCGTGGGTGGGCGGTGGACTGATTCTGGCTGCGGCGGTGACGCTTACGGCGCGAGGGCAGAAGATGGAGCCGGAAGTGATATTGGAGTAAAGACGAGTCCCGTATCGGCATTCAACTCTTAATTTAAGATCGATTTTTCCTGCTTACAATTGTTTACCAAAAGGAATAACGACTTTGTCCCACCAGCATCGTTCGGAAATTGAGTCCGACTCAGGCCTGACAGAGGATCAGATTGAGGATTTTGAGGCTCAATTTGCAGCGCAGCAAACTATCGTCAACCTTTGCTGTATTCCGTCTGGACTTGCGTTCTTCTTTATCGCGCATGCGATTTTGGCAGCAATCAGCAATTGGCTCGTGAACTCTGACGGTATCGCAGGATACCGTGTTCCTTATCAATCTGTGATTTTGTGGTTCTTTCCTGGCTTCGGGGCATTGAGCCTGTGTTTTGAGATAACTCTCCAGATCTGGGCGCTGTTTGTCGGTCAACGTGTCGTTGAACTTTACAGCGACTGGGATAGCCGACAACCCAAGAAATCGCGCGGAGGCATTGTCTATTACGATGCGCGCAAAGTCCTTCGCGGATTTGCGCTCCTGCTTGTCTTTCCTATAGGCATATTCACCAGCCTTGCTCTAAATATGCACACAACCTTCGGTGACGACGGTATTCACGAATTCGGATATGCCTTTGCGAAACAGACCTTTCATTCTTATCAAGATATTCGCAATATCACTTTGGTAAGTGGGGCATTCGATAAGCACGGAAAATTCATAAGCAGGCCTGCTTATGTTCTCGATTTCGCAGATGGCCACCGCTGGTCGCAAGCCAATTGGGACGATTCGGCAAAAGGCATCCAAGTCTCGTTGGCCGCGATCCTCGCCCGGAAGACCCAGCTACCTACAGTCGACGTAGAATCGATCCACGATTTACAGCTTCCCGCTCGCAAATGATAACTGCGATCACTCTAGCCTTCGAAGGTTAGTTGCGGAGAGGCGTAGGCGGGCGCATAGGGGCGTGGTTCGCTGGCGAGGTCGTAGATCAGACGTTCCAAGACGAGACGCTTGTCGGGTGGGGATGAACGTAATTCGAGATCGGCGCGGGCAATCAGGCGCAGTGCTCGAGTGAGATCGCGGCGGCTCTTGTAGCGGCGAGCCTGGCGAATAAGATCGTCGGCTGCGAATGGGGGCATGCGGAAACCCTGCCAGAGTGCCTGCCAGATGGCGCGAGAGTCGCGCACATTTTTCTCCAGGATGACGAGCATCTGCCGGAAGGTACGGGCGAGCATGTAGAGATGGCCGATGGCGGCTTCTTCGCCTGCTTCAGAGCTGTTGAGCAGACCGTGCAGAAGGGCCAGAGCGCGTGGCCGGTCTTTGGAGCTGATGGCGTCGGTGAGTTCATACAAGGATCGCTGCTTGGCGCTGAGAACCATTGTCTCCACATCGCCAAGAGTGATGCGCCCGCGGCCGTAGGTGTAGAGCAAGAGTTTTTCGAGTTCTGAGGCGATGAGCATCATGTCGGAGCCGAGAGCGTCGACCAGTTCCCTTGCCGCGTCGGGATCCATCCTGGTCGCCTGCTCCTGCGCGGTGGAAGCGACCCAGCGCATGGCGTCGGTGTCATCGACACGGGCCAGTTCGACGATGCTGCAGTGGTCGCCGAGAGTTTCGCGGAGACGCTCGAACTTGTTTTTGTCGTCCATGTCCATGCGGCGTGGATCGGCGGGAATGCGGAGATGATCGGCGATGAAGAGGATGAGCGCCTGGGGATTGGGCGAACGGAAGTAGCGATCTATCTCGGCGAACTCGTCTTTTTTCGCGCCGCGGGTGTAGAGCTGTTTTAGATTTCGGACAAAGACAACTTGAAATGGAGCCATCAGGGATGGCGTGCGGGCGCGGTCCAGGATTTCAAAGATGGAGTTCTGGGCCAGGTCCATCTCTGAGAGGCAGAAGTCGCGGAGCTCCTCGGGCACGAAAGCCTGAAGGACGGCCCGGCGGCAGCGTTCGTAGAGAAAGATTTCATCGCCGACAAGAACGTAGCCAGGTTTGAGAGCTGCAGGATTGGCGGTAGCGGCTGCGACCTCGGCAACGAAACGATCTGTCGCGGCAAAGCCCACGCCGGAGCGCTGAGTGCTCATGCTTGCGGCTCGCCGACGCTGTGTTCCATGCCCATTGCTTCAAGGATACCCTTCGGGCGGCCTGTGGAGGCGGTGGAAAACGTGGGCGGAATTGTATTGGTTACGTCGGAGTGCCCTGATTTTGCTGCATTTTCTGTGATCAGAAGCCTTCGAGGACGTCGGCGACAAGGGATTTAGCGAAGTCGCGGGAGAGACGTTCGATGGCCGCAGGGCTTTCTTCAAGGAAAGTGGGCAGATCCGTGGTGGATTGATACTGCTGGCGAAAGACGTACTTGTCGTTCTTGTAGAGGATTTTTCCTTCGCGATCGTTGAGTACGACTGAGCAGGCGATGGTGATGAGGAAGCTTGAAGACTGCTGGGTCTGCGAGTTATAGGTGAGCGGGACCACGGTCTGGCTGAGGATGGTACCATGCAGAACGAGATCGGAGTCGGATGTTTCGTCAGGCGTGACGCGTAGACGGGTGCGCGTTGCGAATTCGCGGACGACGGCGGTAGTCATCACGGTCTCTGTTCGATACGCAGTAGTTTTGGTTGCAAAAACCGGAATCGACAGGCTCCTGGTGCCTGCGGGCAGGTGTGTGGCGGAGCCGACGGTGTGGTAGCCACAACCGTTCAGGCAGAGGACGGACGAGGCTATCGCGAGAAAAAGAGCAAACCTGCGCATGACTTTTATCAGTGTACTCAAACCCAGGCGGTTGCGAGTTTGCCCAGTCCCTCGGCGGGTAACTCCAGGCCGTCGCTGCGGTTGGCAAAGTAGCGGACATTGAGGTCTATGGTGTCGAGTTGCTCGATGCGCTGGAAGCCTGCTGAGGTGAGTTCGTTGTCCATCTGTAATGAGCGGAAGAAGAGTTGGAAAGGCTCTCCGGCAGCAGCGACTCGGGCGGCCAGGGATTTTGCCGCGGATTGCAATCGGGGGCTGAGTTCGTCGTGAGAGAGGGAGTAGTCGAAGGTGATTCCGCTATGGGTTGGAAGATTGGCGACGACGTCGAGTGTGGAACGGAAGGCGGGAAGCGTCAGATAGGGGATGACGCCAAGCCAGGTGAAGAAGGCCGGTGCCTGAGCATCGAAGCCTGCTTCGGTGAGGCCGGACATGAGTGTCTGGTGCTCGAAGTCGAGGGGAATAAATGTGAGATTGGCCGGCTCGGCGATGGTTGCGGACTGGAGCATACCGCGCTTCCATTGCTGCATGGCAGGCACGTCCACTTCAAAGACGCGGAGTGTGGGAAAGGGATTGCGATAGGCGAAGGTGTCGAGGCCAGCGCCTAGAACTACGTACTGAGATACACCAGCGGCTACTGCGGATGCCAGGTTGTCCTCTGCATAGCGGCTGCGAGCGACCATGAAGGCGCGAAAGGCGCGCGATCTGGGATCGGCGTGGCGGACGGGGTCGGCGAAGAATTCGGGACCCAGGATGGGAACCGCGATGGGGTCGTCGAGGACTTTGGGTGAGTCGTCAAGGACCTGGTGTGCGGCCCGGCGACTGGCTACTCCCCTGGCTGTCATGCTGATGCGGCCCGGCTTCATGATGACTAGTTTAATGCGGGAGGCCCAAGCGGACGTAGCCTCAACAGACGTAGCATGGAAGGATGAACTGGATTGGGTGGGCTTTACTCTCGGCGTTGTTTGCGGCGGCTACGGCGATTCTGGCCAAGGTTGGAGTGGCGCATATTGATTCCAACCTGGCTACGGCAATTCGCACGACGGTGGTTGTAGTCTTTGCCTGGGCGATTGCGCTGGGGCTGGGGAAACATAATGAACTGCGGCAAGTGGATGGAAGAGCGTGGCTGTTTCTGGCGCTTTCGGGGCTGGGGACGGGGCTTTCCTGGCTTTGCTACTTTCGGGCGTTGCAGCTTGGGCCGGCTTCGCGCGTAGCTCCGCTGGATAAGCTGAGCGTGGTGCTGGTGATGCTGTTTGCCGTGATTTTTCTGGGGGAAAAGTTGTCGCCCTGGGCCATGGTGGGTGGGTTGATGATTGCCGGTGGGGCCGTAGTTATGGTGCTGGCTTGAGCGAGAGGCTCATACTTACGTGAAAAAGCCCTATATCTTCATTGAAGATGCAGGGCTTTTGAATTTCAGCTTGAAGCTTGCAGCCAGAAGCTGAGTTATGCCGGTGAGGGTGAGCCTTCGGGGAAGCCGGAGTTGCCGCGACCGCCTTCGGGTTTGAGAATCTGCTGGATTCCGCCGCCACCACCCTGATCGCTGGGCGATGCGAGGGATGAGCGAATTTCCGGCAGTTCCTTGCCTTCAATGAGGAGACGAACTTCTTCCGCATCGATGGTTTCCCGCTCCAGCAAGGCGTTGGCGATGCGATGCATCGCGTCCTTGTTGGTATCAACGAGCGTGTAAGCAGACTGGTAGGCCTCATCGATCAGGCGGCGAACTTCCTGGTCGATCTGACGTGCCGTTTCCTCGGAGAAGTCACGGTGCTGCGCGATTTCGCGACCGAGGAAGATCTGCTCTTCCTTCTTGCCGTAGGTCAGAGGACCGAGGCGGCTCATGCCGTACTCGCAGACCATGCGGCGGGCGAGATCGGTTGCGCTCTCGATGTCGCTGCCTGCACCGGTGGACATTTGCTTAAGGAAGATTTCCTCAGCAACGCGTCCGCCGTAGGCTGTGGCCAGACGGGTTTCAAGGTACTCGCGGGTGTAGTTGTGGCGATCGCCGGGCAAATAGACCGTGACGCCCAGCGCCATACCGCGAGGAATGATGCTGACCTTGTGAATAGGATCGGTGTGATCGCGCAGTACGGAGACCAGTGCGTGACCGGCTTCGTGATACGCGGTGACTTTTTTGTCTTCATCCGTGAGGAGCATGGACTTGCGCTCGGCACCCATGAGGACTTTGTCCTTGGCCAGTTCCATGTCATACATGGTGACCTGCTTGCGGTTGACGCGGGCTGCATTCAGGGCTGCTTCATTGACCATGTTGGCCAGATCGGCACCGCTGAAACCCGGTGTTCCACGAGCCAGAACGTTGAGGTTGACATCTTCGGCGACGGGAACCTTTTTGACGTGGACCCGGAGCACTTCTTCGCGACCGCGAACGTCAGGCAAACCGACTACAACGCGGCGGTCAAAACGACCGGGGCGAAGCAGTGCCGGATCGAGAACGTCGGGACGATTAGTTGCAGCGACCAGGATCACGCCGTCGTTGGACTCGAATCCATCCATCTCGACGAGGAGTTGATTCAGGGTCTGCTCACGTTCATCGTGTCCACCGCCGAGGCCAGCGCCACGATGGCGGCCAACTGCGTCGATTTCGTCGATGAAGATGATGCAGGGTGCGTTCTTCTTGCCCTGTTCGAAGAGGTCGCGGACGCGGCTTGCACCGACGCCGACAAACATTTCAACAAAGTCCGAACCGGAGATGGAGAAGAACGGTACGTTCGCTTCTCCAGCTACTGCGCGGGCGAGCAGAGTTTTACCGGTACCCGGAGGTCCGACGAGCAAAACGCCCTTGGGGATGCGTCCGCCGAGCTTTTGGAAGCGCTGGGGCTCACGCAGATACTCGATGATTTCCTTGAGCTCTTCCTTGGCTTCGTCAACGCCAGCTACGTCCTTGAACGTAACTTTCTTCTGCTGCATGGAAAGCAAGCGGGCGCGGCTCTTGCCGAAGGACATGGCTTTATTGCCGCCGGACTGCATCTGCCGCATGATGAAGAACCAGATTCCGAGGATCAGCACGAGAGGTCCAATGTTCATCAAGATCGGCCAGAGGAGATTGCCTTCGGCATTCTTCACTGTGACCTGAACCTTGGCATTGGTCATCTGGGTGATCATGTCCGGGTAGTTTGAAGGGACCGTGGTATGGAATTGAGGAGCATCCTTACCTTCGGATTTCAAATGACCATGGACTTCGATACCTTGCATGGTAACGTCGTTCACCTGGTTCTGCTGGACTTTTTCAAGGAACGAGGAGAAAGGAATTTCCTGCTCTTTTCCACCCATTCCGGCGCCGCGCTGCACTACTCCAAAGAGCAGGACAAGGCAGATAACGATGAAAGCCCAGAACATGATTGTCTTAACGGTCGAGTTCACCAGGACTCCTTTTGGGGCGGGGGAGGAACTGTTTAGGGCTCCGAAGCCGCCTACTTACCCGATTAGACTCCATATCCGGCTGCAAAGTATCAGATAAGATTGCACTGATTTGATTGCGCTGAACAACTGGATCTGGAGTGACTACACAGTCCGTTGATTGTACTCCTAAGAGGGCCGCTCTCGCATGGCACAAGTGAGCGAATTGAAGATATCCGGTAGATCTCAAAAAATCGATTTGCCCTATAAGTCCAATGCCAGCTTATATTTCGGTTAGGATGCGACGGTCTTCTTTCCTGCTGGCCAGGGGCCAATCCGGGTAGCTAATTCAATGTAGCTGACGCTTCCGGTTGCACAGCCAGCCAAACGTTGGCTAGTGAACGGGAACCGAAACGGCAATTTATTCCTTCTGCGCGGAAATGGTCAATTCCTGGATGGGCTGGAGTTCTGCGCCCTGCATCCAGACGATGAGGCCTTGCCATTCGACGACAGGCCAGTGTTCCCTGTCGGTTCCGGTGACTTTGAGGCGTTCAAGTACTTCTTTTACCTTGCGTGGACCGCTGGAGTAGCGCAGGGTTACTCGGTCACCAGGCTTCCAATTGCGGATGATTGCGGGGGAAACCGGGGCAGTGGCGGTGGCCTGAAAACGCAGGCCAAAGGCGGTGGCCTCGCCAGGCACAGGAAGCGGGCAGGCGGCTGGCGCTTCCGATGAGTGGATTTTAGGCTGGTTACGCGAGAGGCGGAGTTCACGGGGAGTGCGTTCGACGGTGAGCGGGCCGGGGAGTGCCAGTTGCTGGCCTGCGCGGCCCTGGGTGGCGAGCAGGCGCAGGGTCTCGGTTGCGTCGAAACTGAGCGATACTCCGAGGGTAGCGGCGGCATGGCGAAGCAGGCGGCGTTGCAGGGCGGGAGGCAGCGCGCTGACGCGGACTATGTCCAGAGCGAGGGCGTCTTCATTCGCGGAGGCACGACCACCGCCGCGGACGGGACGCCCGGTGAGGATGAGCTGGGGAGCGAGGCGGGCTAGTTCGGATTGCCACCAGGCTTCTTCATCGCGGGATAGCTCGGCCATGTTGGAGAGATGTTTCCGAATCTGGGGGTTCCATTGCTCAAGTTCCGGAAGCAACTGGTGGCGGAGGCGGTTGCGGGTGTAGGCCGGGTCGCTGTTGGAGGCATCTTCGCGCCAGCCCTGACCCAGTTCATGAAGATACGCCTCGATTTGAGGACGCGTGGCAGCGAGGAGCGGGCGGAGAATCCTGCCCTCAGGGAATACGACGATGGGATGGATGCCGGAGAGGCCTTCGGTCCAGGCACCGCGAAGGAATTTCCCTAAAACGGTCTCTGCCTGATCGTCGAGGGTGTGGGCAGTGGCTACAGCATCCACGTGGCCATGGGCCATGAGTTGGCGGAACCAAGTGTAGCGCAGGCGGCGGGCTGCTTCTTCTATGGATTCCTTATGCTCTTCCGCTTCGCTGGCGGTATCAACCTGAGCGGAATGAAAGATGAGGCCGAGGGATTGGGCGAGGTCCGAGGCGAATTGCCGATCGGCATCGGCTGCAGCGCCGCGGAGGCCGTGATGCAGATGGGCGGCGTGAAGGACGATGCCCAGTTCATCAGCACGGGCGGCGAGTGCACGGGTAAGGGCTACGGAATCGGCGCCGCCGGAGAGTCCGATGGCCAGCCGCAGGCCGGGCTTGAGGAAGGATGTGCTGAGAGGAAGATGCGTAGCGATCACTCCTTGATGTTAGAACGGTGAGACCGAATGGTGGGACAGAACGGTGTAACAGGGTATACTCCACTGGTTATGCAGGTTTTTGCGATCCTTCCCGCTGCTGGTCTGGGCACGCGCATGGCTGCGGCGTTGCCAAAACAATTTCTGGAACTGAATGGGCTGCCAATCCTCATTCATTCTCTTCGCGCCTTTGCGTCTGTACCGAGGGTGACGGCGATCTACGTTGCAGTCCGCGGCAATGAGGTGGAGCGTGTTCGAGCGCAGGTGGCCGAATATGCGGATGCCTATGGTTTTGCCGGACGGGTGCATGTGGTCGAAGGCGGAGATAATCGCCAGGGATCGGTGGCGAATGCCCTGGCTGCGCTGAAGAGCGGCAACGAGGATATTGTGCTCGTTCATGACGCGGTGCGGCCTTTGATCGATACGGCGACCATCGAACGAACGATTGACGCGGTGGTGGAGTTTGGCGCAGCGATTGTGGGGCTACCTGCGATTGATACGGTGAAGCAGGTGGAGCGTACGGCGCATGGGGCGCTGGTGACTTCGACGATTCCGCGAGAATTTGTGGTGCTGGCGCAGACTCCCCAGGGATTTCGCTGCGGAGTGCTGCACAAGGCGTTTGCGGAAGCGACGGCGGACGGATTTGTGGGAACCGATGAGGCCTCGGTGGTAGAGCGAATGGGGCACCCGGTGGCGGTGGTTCCCGGCTCACAGGTTAATCTTAAGATCACACAACCTGGGGACATTGAACTCGCGGAGTTCTATTTGCGACAAAGAGACCGGGATCGTAATCGGGTTTAAGCGGGATCATTCAAAACTTCTATTCTTCATTCAGGATGGATAAGGAACAGGCACGAACATTATGGATACACGAATTGGATTTGGTTGGGATTCGCATGCGTTTAAACCGGGCGTTCCTCTGCGCATTGGCGGGATGACTCTGGAACATGACTCTGGGTTGGCTGGCCATTCGGATGGCGATGTGCTGTTGCATGCAATTACCGATGCACTGCTGGGAGCGGTGGCGGCTGGAGATATTGGAAGCTTTTTTCCGCCGGGCGATCCGCGCTGGAAGGATGCGGATTCCGCTATCTTTTTGAACCTGGCCCTGGAAGAGATTCAGCATGCCGGGTACGGCATTGTGAATGTGGATACGACACTGGTGCTGGCGGCTCCGAAGATTTCTCCGATTGCCGGGGAGATGCGGGTGCGTGTTGCTGAATTGCTCAATGTCGATCTGGACCAGGTAAGCATCAAGGCCAAGACTCCTGAGGGACTTGGATTGGATCATGTGGCGCAGGCTCATGCCGTGGTGCTGCTGGAACGGGTGCGCGATCCTGAGGATCTGAAGAGCATGTCGGCGGTCATTCAGAGCCAGCGTGAGTTGGAAGATGTTGTCGAAGACCTGCTGACACAGGTGCATGGCGTACCCAAGCGCAGGGAGATTGTGCCGGCGTTTGATACGGAAGACATCACCTAGATCTGGTGATACTGGTCCTGATGATCGTTGTTCTGTGAGTGAACATCGGGATGCTGTATGTCTTCGCTTTTACGAACTGGAGGATGGTTTCGGCGACACTTGACGCGTGACCATCTTCCCCCGCATCGGCTTTGCCGTGAGATTGAACTCTGGCGAACTGGTTAGAAAGATACGTTGACAATGCCTGAACTTGATTCTTCTTCTGCGCCGACTATTCGTGTTCGCGTTGCTCCTTCGCCTACCGGCGACCCGCATGTTGGAACCGCATACATTGGCCTGATCAACTACGTCTATGCACGACAGCGTGGGGGCAAGTTCGTTCTTCGCATCGAGGACACGGACCGCGCACGCTTTGTAGCCACGAGCGAGCAGATGATCTTCGATGCACTGCATTGGTGCGGGCTTACGTGGGATGAAGGTCCGGACGTGGGTGGTCCCTACGGGCCTTATCGTCAGTCGGAGCGCACGGAGATCTATCGTGAACACGCCGATCTGCTAATGGCAAACGGCAGCGCGTATCGGTGCTTCTGCACGGCCGATGAACTCGAAGCCGCTCGCAAGCAACAGATTGCAGCCAAGCTGCCACCGCGCTACTCGGGCACATGCCGCAATCTATCTGCTGAGCAGATCGAGGAAAATCTTGCGGCTGGAAAGCCTTTTGTCATTCGCATGAAGGTGCCCCTTGAAGGATCGACCACGTTCAAGGATGAGCTGCGCGGCGATATCACTTTCGAGCACACCAATGTCGATGACCAGGTGCTGTTGAAGTCGGATGGGTTCCCTACTTACCATCTGGCGAATGTTGTCGATGACCATCTCATGCGCATCACGGATGTGATACGTGCGGAGGAGTGGATTTCTTCTACTCCCAAACATGTTCTGCTGTACCAGGCTTTTGGCTGGCCTGCGCCACGCTTCTGGCATATGCCGCTGCTGCGCAATCAGGACAAGTCGAAGATTTCGAAGCGCAAGAATCCTGTCTCGCTGGTCTACTATCGGCAGGCTGGTTTTCTACCCGAGGCTGTGCTGAACTTCCTGGGACTTCTGGGCGGTGGAATGCCAAACGACATCAATGGCGGGACAGAAAAATTCACGCTGGCAGAGATGGAGCAGCACTTCGATGTGAAGAATATCCGGCTGGGCGGGCCGGTGTTTGATCTCACCAAACTCAAGTGGTTGAACGGCGAATATATCCGTGCACTCGCTCCTGCTGACTTTTACGCGGTGCTTCGCTCTACGGTGCTCTCCGATGCTTATCTCTCTGAGATTGCGCCGTTGATACAGACTCGTGTTGAGACGCTGGGGCAGTTTGGCGACCTGACAAACTTTTTCTTTGCAGACAACATTCTTCCGACGCCTGAGGTGTTTGTTCCGAAGAAGCGCACGCTGGAGGAAACTCTCCCGTTCGCTGCGGATCAGCTTGCGGTGCTTGAGGCCACTGACTGGACAGTTGAGGCACTCGAAGCTGCGCTGAAAAAGTTGGGCGAAGAAAAGCTGTGGTCGGTCAAGGAAAACTTCATGCTGCTGCGCGCAATTGTGACAGGCAGCACGATGAGCACTCCACTGCTTGAGAGTCTGATTGTGTTTGGTAAGGCGCGTACGCTTGATCGGGTCCGGCGCTTTGGTGAGACGCAGAAGAAGCTGGCTTCTCAGAAGAAGTGATGCCTGCTATTTCTTAAGCAGTGATTCGCGATCGATTTCGTTGCCATCAACCAGCAGGGTGCTGATGCGGCGGGCGTTCCAGATGTTGGTAGTGGGGTCGCCGTCGAGAACGAGAATATCAGCGCGTCTGCCGGGAGCAATCTGGCCTAATTCATGCCAGTTGAATTGGTCCGCGTAGTTATTTGTCGCTGCGGCGAGAGCCTCTCGAGGAGATAGACCGAGGCGCACCATCAGCTCCAGCTCTGTGTGCATGGAGATACCGGCCATCGTGCCCATTGCCGGTGTTCCGCTGGCTGCGAGATAGTGGGGATAGGCCGCAAATATAGTCTGATTGATTGCCCACAATCTGTCCGCCTGTTGGTCTGCTTTGCGGCGCATGCCGTCTTCCATCCAGCGTTGTGTTGAAGTGGGCAGATGCCGTGTCCACGTGGCCAGAGGATAGATCAGCTCGCCGGTCTCGGGATCTACTCTGGGATCGGTTGCAGACTCGGGGATGGTGGGATCGAGAAGTTGTGCTGCTGGTTCCTTCCAGAGGTTGCGGTGATTGGGTAGGCGCAGGTAGTAGATGCTGAAGGTCGGCATCAATGCGGTGCGATGGCCAGCGAGAAATCTTGCGTAGTCGTGCAGGTGAAAGTCGGTCGGCGGAAGCCGCTCGGAGTATCCATAGGCGGTGCGGCTGGCGGAGCCTTCAGGATCGTCCACAAGGGGCTGCTGAAGTTCGTCCGGGATGACGCCCAACTCGTAGCGGCTCATGTGGAGTAGCGCGTCAACGCCTGCCTGGATACCTACTCTGTAGGGAGTCGAAACGAACTCGCCGTAGGTGATGAGGCCGAGTTGATGGGCGTGCTCGATGATCCATTGCGTGTTGGCTGCCGTGAGGTTGTGGCCCAGCCAGAGGACGCGAGTCCCGAGTTTGGCGGTGTCTGCGAGCTGATGCGCGGTGTCGTCGGGGTTGAGTTCGACGGAGCGTCCATTGATGTCTTTGAGCTTGGTGGCCCAGGCTGGACGATTGATCAGCAGGCTCCAGTCATCGGTGGAGCCTATGCTATCGAGGAGATAAAGATGGGGAGTTGGGCTGGCGTGCTGGTCTATGTGGCCACGGCGTTCATCGGAGCTGGCGACGACAGTGGTTACACCCATGTAGAGATTGGCGCTGGCTTCGCCCTGGCTGCTCATGCCTGCGAAACCATCGATCAGGCCGGGAATAAGAAATTTGCCGGTGCAATCGATGACTCGCGATCCCTTGGGGATGGGAAGTGCACTTCGTGGGCCGACGGCGGTGATGCGGCCGTCGCGGATGTAGATAACGGCATCCTGAAGATCATTGGCCGAGTGGCCCCACTCGGTGACATCGATTACCGTGCCGCCAGCCAGAACCAGCGGTGGTGTTGAATTTGGTTTTGGGAGCTGTACTTGAGGGGACGCGGCGCCGCAGTCAAAAGCCAGGGTGAGGACCCCGACGCAGACAGACGATATTCGCAGCAATGTTCGCGTCATGAATGACATGGGGCTTTAATCCTCATATTGTTGCACGAAGATGTGTTTACAGCATGAACGGACGACGAATGCCAGTCTCTATACAACGGGTGGAATGCTGAACTGGCAGTTCCCTTTTGTACAAGCGCAGCTGTCAGACACCAGACAATTCTATAGACGAGCGGGGATTTTGCCGTACAAAGCGTATGCATGGAGGAGCATGCTGGCTGGAAGAAATATCTCAGATGGCAATTCTTGTGCGATGTCGCAAAGAGGCGAGATATGGCTGGAGTGCGGCCAACGCAGCCTGCGCGGTGAGGCCGTAACGCTCGCGTAGCTGATCCACTTTGCCGTGCTCAATGAAGTGGTCTGGCCAGCCGATGCTGACGACTGGAACACTCAGTCCAAGTTGGCTGAGGGCTTCGAGGATAGCTGAGCCGAAGCCACCCATCTTGACGTGATCTTCAAAGGTGACGAAGGCGGTGACGCGCCGGGCGTAGTACTCAATCAGATCAAGGTCGAGAGGCTTGACGAAGCGGGGATTGATGACGGCGGACGAGAATCCTTCTTCATCGAGACGTCTGGCAAGATCCTCGGCCAGAGCGATCATGGGGCCAAGGCCGAAGATGGCTACATCCGCACCGATGTTCGGGCTGTCGGAAAGGACTTCTGCTTTGCCGATGGGAAGTGCTACTGGATGTGGCTTTCGTTCTACTCCGGTGACAACGCCGCGTGGATAACGGATGGCGCTGGGACCGGGAATCTGGAGCGCGGTGAGCATCATGTCTGCGAGTTCATCTTCATCTTTGGGAGCCATGAGGACGATGTCGGGGATACCGCGGAGATAGCTGATGTCGAAGAGACCGTGATGCGTGGGGCCATCGTCTCCGGAGAGACCTGCACGGTCCATGCAGAAGAGGACGGGGAGCTTTTGCAGGCAGACATCATGGACGATGGGATCGAAGGCACGCTGCAGGAAAGTCGAGTAGATGGCGCAGACTGGCTTGAATCCCTGCGTGGCCATTCCGGCGGCAAAGACGACTGCGTGCTCCTCGGCGATGCCTACGTCGAAGTAGCGCTTGGGGTGATGCGGACGGAAAAGATCGAGCGCGGTGCCGTTGGGCATGGCTGCGGTAATGGCCACTATTTTTTCATCTTCGTCGGCGAGCTGCACGAGTGTGTTGGCGAAGACTTCGGAGTAGGTGACCTGACCGGCTTGCTTGGTCTCGCCGGTTTCTGGATCGTAGGGTCCGAGGCCATGGAACTTCTTCTGTCCGTCGAGTGCGGGTTGGAAGCCTTTGCCTTTTTGCGTGAGGACATGGAGAAGGACTGGTCTGTCCTCAGTCTTGAGGAACTTGAAGGTCTCGATGAGCAGCGGTAGATTGTGGCCGTCGATGGGACCGTAATACTTGAGGCCGAACTCTTCGAAGAACATGGAGGGCCAGAGGATGCCTTTGGCTGCTTCTTCGGCTTTACGCGCTACATGGGCGACGGTCTTGCCGCCGAAGCGTTCGAGCAACCTGGACGCGGAATCGTGCAGATGCTTGTAGCGCTCGTTGGTGACGATGCGGTGGAAGTAGCCGGCGATGGCTCCGACGTTGCGATCGATCGACCACTCATTGTCATTGAGGACGATGATGAGGCGCTTGGTTTGTTCGGCGATGTTGTTGAGCGCTTCGTAGGAGATACCGTTGGTGAAAGCTGCATCGCCGGCGAGAGCGATTACATGATTCTTGCCGCCGGATAGGTCGCGCGCTACTGCCATGCCGAGTGCTGCGGAGAGTGCGGTGCCTGCGTGGCCTGCTCCGTAGGCGTCATGCTCGCTCTCGGTACGCAGCATGAAGCCGTTCAGGCCGCCTGGTTGTCGGATGGTATCGAACTGTGCTCGGCGACCGGTGAGAATCTTATGAATGTAGGACTGGTGGCTTACATCCATGGTGATTTTGTCTTCAGGGGTGTTGAAGACGTAATGCAGAGCCATCGATAGCTCGACAACGCCGAGATTGGGGCCGAGGTGACCACCTGTGCGGGAGAGCTTCTGAATCAGGAACTCGCGGATTTCGACGGCAAGTTGCTCTAGTTGAGCATACGAGAGGCGCCTGATGTCGCGCGCCGATTGGATTGTATCGAGCAACGTTGCCATTCCATTTCCTTCCCCAGGAGGATTCGCGGCTTCGACCAGGGGCTTCTACGTTCTGCCTTCCGATGGTGGATAGGCAGCAAAGACCGGAGGTAAAGTCGCACCGACCATTGTCTGCGACAAAGACCAGAATCGGCCTCAGCAAGTATAACAATTTCGTGAATTGCCCATTTTTGCGAGCGCAACCATTTTATGTCTGCTCAAAGATTGGACGCTGGGTTATTGGTTCAGGTGTGTTTTTTCGGACGTTTGTCGACGATCTTTGAAGGGCATCGGGCCTGCGATAGGATATGGATGCGGCGCCTGTGGCACAGAAGGGCGATTGACTGGATTGATTTTTCACGAGCTGGAGATGTGAGATGCAGACTGTTCGCCTATTTTCGATTGCACTTATCTTGTTGATTACATTTGGCTTTCATAGCCGGATGGCAAACGGACAAGTTTTGTCTGCCGATGGGCAGAGTGCTACTCCCAATGCTCTGGCAGACAGTACGGTAAAGCCTGGGAAAGCTATCCTCTTCGATCTGGAGGCCCAGTTTGCAAAGGCCACAGCGGAAGGCGGCGGCAAGGCTTTCGCCACCTGGTTTGCCGAGGATGGTGTATCGCTGGGAAATGGGCAGGCGGCAGTTCATGGGCGGGATGCGATTGCGAAACAGGCTACCTGGTCTCCTAAGGATTATCAACTGGTGTGGACTCCCACAGATGCTGAGATGAGCGCGACGGGCGATATGGGCTATACCTGGGGGCATTACGAAGGGCGCAGTCATGATGCCGATGGTAACTCAAAAGTAACTAGCGGACGTTACCTGACTATCTGGCGCAAACAGCCGGATGGGAGCTGGAAAGTCGTTCTGGATGCGAGTAGTGATGAACCGGCGGGGGCGGACGACTGCTGCAAGTTGCCTCCGGGGGAATAAGGCGAAATAACTCCGGGTACGGCGGTGCATTACAGTACCGTTACATTCTTATACAAATACAGACAGGCGAGATTACTTCTGTTGCAGACTGCGGTCAGTCATCGCTAACCCGTTTGTGCAAGAGCTAATTGCGGATGGTTAGGCCATACTCATGCATAGGTAAATGGCCACAATGTCTGCAGTTCAAGATAAAACCCGAACCGAACGCCGAACTATACCCCGGGGCCCTGAGGCGGAGGTTTTTAACCTCACTCCAGACCCTGCGTTGGAGGAATTGGTTCGACTTGCATCGGTACTTTCGGGAGCAGACTACGCCTATCTGAGCTGGATCGATTCCGGTGAGCTTTGGTTCAAGGCTACGCATGGATTTCTAAATCGGGAACGGGTTCTGCCATCGAGCATTTGCCATTGGGTGGTGCAGCATGGGGAACCTCTATTGCTCAAAGATGCTGCTGGCGACCCGCGTTTTCCGAATGAGGGGATTGAACTGGAGCATGCGCTTCCCTGCCGTTCTTACCTGAGCGTACCGCTTATCGGGCCGGGAAATCAGGCGGTTGGAACGCTGTCGGTACTGGCGATTGAAGAGAATCGCTTCAGCCAGGAGCATGTGAATCTGATCAATATTCTTGCCCGGCAGGCAGTGACTCGGGTTGAGCTTTATAGCCGCATAGCGGCACAGGATCAGGCGCAGCGCTCGCGGCAGCGGCTGGAACATGCGCTGGCCATCGAACGCAACTTTGTGGCGGCTACCCTGGATTCGATTCCTGCGCTGGTTGCAGTGCTGGACACCGCGGGTCGGATGGTTCGATTTAATCAGCCATGCGAAGACCTGACGGGGCTGCAGCTGGCGGATGTTGCGGGCAGGCCATTTGTCGAGGAAGTACTGACGGAGCGCGAGGCTCGCGGCTGGGCCAGCGATAAGGTGCGACAGGCGGCGGCGGGACAGGTGGCTGGTCCTTATGAGAATCTCTGGCGCACGGCGCAGGGAGCGCCTCGCCGGGTGAGTTGGACGCTTCGTCCGTTGATGGGGTTGAGCGGCGAGGTGCAATACCTGATCGTGAGCGGCCAGGATGTGACCAGTCAGCGTCAGGCAGAGCAGGCTCTGCTGACCAGTGAGACGCGCTATCGGCATGTTGTCGAGAATAGCCTGGGGTTCGTCTTTACCTGCTCGCTGGGGGGACGGCTGACCTCACTCAATACCTTTACTGCCGAGAGTCTTGGCTATGAGGTGGACGAGTTGATGGGCAAAGCTCTTTCCGACCTGCTTAGCAAGGCTGCTCAACAGACTTTTGCCGAGAGTCTGAAGACGATTATCAAGACGGGCGAATTTCAGGGCACTATTCCCATCCTGGGCAAGGATGGAGGCGTACGCAGAATTGCTTTTCGCAGCCGGCGTATGGATCTGGCCGGCAGTGCATCGTTTGTGCTGACGCATGGGATGGATGTAACGGACCAGCATGAAGCGGAAGACGAGCTGAACCTTGTGCGACGCCAGCAGGAGTTGATCCTGGCGGCCCTCGATGATGGCATTTATGGAATGGACATGGAGGGTAGACTGACCTTCGCCAATCCTGCAGCGGCCAAGCTGCTTGGTTATACCGGTGAGGAAATGCAGGGTCAGGACATTCACGATTTGATTCATTACAGCCACGCGGACGGCACTAAGCATTCCCAGGTGAATTGCCCCATTTCACTCGGGCTGAAACGTCGCGAGGCTATACGCATTCATGATGATGTGTTCTGGCGAAAAGATGGCACGACGATCCCTGTTGAATATGTTGCGAGTCCACTGATTGATGAAGGGCAGATCGCCGGTATGGTTGTAGCATTCCAGGATGTCTCTGAACGGCGACGCCTTGAGCGGATGAAGGACGAGTTCATCTCAACGGTCAGCCATGAGTTGCGCACACCGCTTACTTCGCTGCGCGCGTCGCTAGGCCTGATCTCGTCTGGATCGTTGGACAAGCGGCCCGAAAAGCAGAAGCAGATGCTGGAAGTGGCGATTGACAACTGTGACAGGCTAGTCCGGCTGGTGAACGATATTCTGGACTTTGACAGGGTGGAGCGAGGCGGTATGCCGCTGCATCGTGAGGTTCTGCCAGCGGGCGATTTGCTGCGACGGGCTGCCGATGTTCAAAACGAGACTGCACTCAAAGCGCAGATTACCTTCCGCTTCGATGCGCCGGCCAAGGTGCTGGTGAATGTGGATCAAGAGCGCATCCTGCAGGTGCTGTCGGAACTGGTTTCGAACGCCATCAAATTTTCGCCGCCACAAACGATCGTGAAATTGAGCGCGAAAGCGGTGGAGAATGACGAAATCTGCGTTGTGATCGAGGACCAGGGGCGCGGAATTCCGCGGGACAAGCTGGATATGATCTTCGAGCGCTTTCAGCAGGGCGACGCGTCCGATTCGCGGGCACTGGGTGGAACGGGGTTGGGTCTGGCGATTTGTCGCCGCATTGTGCAACAGCACGGCGGAAAAATCTGGGCGGAAAGCGGAACCGGTAAAGGAAGCAGATTTCTGTTTACTCTTCCGGCAGGCAGCTCAGAGATAGCAACCGCATCGTGAGAGAATGCCCTCGGTAGCTTTTTAATCAAGAGACGTCGCGAGAGGGCTGATCCGTATGGCATCCCCAAACCTATGGAATTTACTGTTAGGCCGTCCGCTGGCCACGTCGGAAGAACGCGCTGAACAGATAGGCCCGCTCGCGGGCATTCCCATCTTCGGACTGGATGCGTTGAGCTCGGCGGCATACGGGCCTGAGGCTGCGCTTACCCTGCTGATTCCTCTGGGATTGCTGGGAGTGAAAGAAATTGTTCCCATCAGCCTGGCGATCCTCGGATTGCTGATCCTTATTTTCTTCAGTTACAGGCAGACAATTGACGCATATCCGCACGGTGGCGGCTCGTTTACTGTGGCGAGTGAAAACCTGGGCGATGGGGCGGGATTGCTGGCGGCAGCGGCGCTGATGATTGACTATGTTCTGACGGCGGCTGTCGGTATTTCGGCGGGCGTGGGAGCGCTGATCTCGGCTGTGCCGTCTCTGCAGCCTTACACGCTTGTCCTGTGCCTGGGGATTCTGGCGATACTGACGCTGGTGAACATGCGCGGCGTGCACGATACGGGCGCGATATTCATGGTCCCCACCTACTTGTTTTTGATCACGCTACTGATCGTGATCGGCGTAGGAGGATGGCATGTGTTAATGAGCGGTGGGCATCCGGCGCCGCTGACGCCGTTGCCGGTGCCTGCTCCAGCAACTGAAATGCTGTCCCTGTGGCTGCTGCTCAAGGTTTTCTCGTCCGGCTGCGCGGCGATGACCGGAGTGGAGGCGGTGAGCAACGGAGTGATGGCGTTTCGCGATCCGGCGTGTAAGAACGCCAAGACAACACTCACTATCATCATTGCGTTTCTATTCGTGCTGCTGCTGGGAATCGCACTGTTATGCCGGGCGTACGGTGTGGCTGCCACGGACCCAACCGGACCGCATTACGAGAGCGTGCTGTCAATGCTGACGCGCGCGGTGATGGGGCATGGATGGTTCTACTACGTGACAATTGGGGCGATCCTGCTGGTGCTTGCGCTTTCGGCAAATACGGCGTTCGCGGATTTTCCGCGATTGACGCGCGCGATTGCCCTGAAGGATTACCTGCCCCATATCTTTTTGGTGCGCGGACGGCGATTGCTGTATTCGTGGGGAATTTTTGTTCTGGTGGCGCTGACTGCGCTACTGCTGATCATCTTTGGCGGCGTTACGGACAAACTTATTCCTCTGTACGCGATTGGCGCATTTCTGGCGTTCACTTTGTCCCAGGCGGGCATGGTGATGCATTGGAAGCGCCAGGGGGGCGCGCGATTTCGCGGGTTTGTGAACGGATTAGGCGCGGTGGCTACGGGAATCACCGCGATCGTAGTGCTGGTGACGAAGTTTGCCTCGGGCGCGTGGATTACGGCGCTGCTGATTCCGGCGATGATTCTGGTGATGTATACCGTGCGGCGGCACTATGACAGCGTCGCCAAGCAAACGGAGCTGGATACGCCGCTAGTCTCAGCAATGGTGCAGGAGCCGATTGTGGTGATGCCGATCGATCGCTGGAGCAGGATTACGGAGAGGGCTGTGTCATTTGCGCTGTCGCTCTCTTCGGACGTGCGGTGCGTTCATGTGCAGTCGGGAGAGGAACCGGACGAAATCAGCAAGTCATGGCAGCGGCTGGTGGTCGATCCTCTGCATATTGCCTGCAAGCCGGTGCCGAAGCTGGTGGTGCTGATGTCGCCTTATCGCTATATTCTGCAGCCGCTGGTGGATTATGTTCTTTCGGTGGCTCCCAAGGATGACTCGCGCAAGATTTGTGTGCTGGTGCCGGAGTTGATGGTGCGGCACTGGTGGGAAAACCTGATGCATAACCGGCGAGCCGATATACTGAAGGTGCTGCTGATGATGCGCGGCAACCACAATATCGTGGTGATCAACATTCCGTGGTACCTGGAGCGGGAAATAGACAGGAAGAAACCGGCCGCCTGAAATACCGGTAACCAGGAAGACCAGAACCTGGGCTGATAAGCTGAATAGGAAGCGCCGGTTTGCGGTTTGGTCCGTCTATTGGATGGGACCCGCTGAAAAGTTCTGGATTGATGGAAATTGATTGAGTTGAGGAGATCTTTGGTGAAGGGTAAGTTTTTGCTTTTGATGTTTACTGCGTTTGCGTCGTTATTGCCAGTGTCGCTTGCTGGCCAGGTTGCCAAGCCGACCGCTCCTGGGGCAGATACGATCAATGTCTTCCACCGGTATGACGCATTTGCAGGCGTTGACTACTCTTCCGCTAACCAGGTTCTGGGTTCTTCTGCGTTGATTGGTTTCAATGTGGGCGCGGATGCCAAGCTGAAGCCGTGGTTTGGCGGTGTTGTAGATTTTGGCTATTACGGAATCAACGCTACTTCGACCACTCACGCCAGTCCGACCATGACTACAGTGCTGGCTGGCCCTGAGGTCTACATACCAGCCGATAAGCTCACTGGATTTTTCCACGTGATGTTCGGCGGAGCGCATACGGGAAACGTCGGAACAACCCCGAACGTTTCGTTCGCGTACGCTATTGGCGGCGGCCTGAGCTACAGCCTTACTCCGCGCTGGTCGGCTCGTGTTTCTGGCGACGGGATTCTTTCATCCTTTGTGCAGGCTCCATCCGGTTCGGGTGAGTCAGCTCATATGCGTGTGAATCCGCGAGCTACGCTTGGAGTTTCTTACAGCTTCTAGCTTACGTTGTCTTGCTTTATCGAAAGGCATGGCTTTGGCCATGCCTTTCTGTATTAGAGCCGGAGAATATTCGCTTTAGTTAGTCCTGATGCAAAGCACGGGCTACGTCGAGCCGCAGTGCTCGCCGTGCCGGGAGGAATGCGGCACAGGCAATGATTGCGAGCAGAATGCCGATCGAGGCGATGTAGCTGAACGGATCCAGATTGCTAACTCCGTAAAGCACACCGCGCATCGTGTGCGATACTCCAGCGGTAATACCGATACCCACGACGAGACCGAGGGCAACCGGCCAGGAAAACTGACTCAGCAGAGACGCCAGCACATGCAATGGTTTTGCACCGAGGGCTATGCGGATGGCGATGTCTTTGGTTCGCTGGGATACGGTGTAGGCGACGAGGCCGAGGATTCCAAGCGCTGCCAGAAATACGGCGACGAAACCGAGCAGGCTGACGACCATGGCGATATTTCCCGAACTCCGGGTGGTATCGCGAAAGCCTTCTTTGAGGGTGTTTACTTCGGGAAAGAGCTTTGGATCGAGGCTTCGCGTTATTGTGCGAACGGAGGGAATGAATCCCTCGGGAACGCCAGCAGTTTTGATGAGAATGACCAGATCGGCCATATTGGCTTCCTGGGCTGCATGATAAAGCTCGACGGTATCTCCATTCTGTATGTCCATGAGGCGGGCGTTGGCGACCACTCCGACGACAACATCGCCGGGAGCGGAGCCGCTGGCGTCCTGCTTGCCAATGGGATCTTCGCCGGGCCACTGTTTGCGGGCCAGAGTGTCGCTGATGATGACGGCGTGCTCTTCGCGGGGAGTAAAGTTGCGCCCGCGCAGAAGAGGTATTTCCATGGTGGAGAAGAACTCCGGATCGACCTGGAATGGGAAGATTCGAACGAGATGCCCGTTGATGGTATTGGAGATGGTAGAGACTCGGAAGTGGCTCAATGGCGTCATCGAAGTGAGGGATACGGAAGTTACACCGGGGATTGTGCGCAGGCGATTGGATAACTGTTCGATATAGTTACGGGCGTCGGCGGGTTTATAGCCGTGGGTGCTCAGGCCTGGATCAATGGAGATGACTTGTTCATAGCCAAAGCCGGGGTTCGTATGAAGAGCATGTTGCACTGCCCTGACCAGCAATCCGGAAACGATGAGAAGCACGCAACTGGCTGCGACCTGCGCCCCGAGAAGCATCTGGCGCGCGATGGTTTTACGCTGACGCTGGCGGGCTATCTGCAATGCGGGCGCGAAGCCGAAGAGGAGCGCGGCGAACAGGCCGACTGCTACGGCGAAGGCGATAACGCGCCAGTCAGGAGTTGCGGTCATCCACAGGGGCGCGTTGGCATGGGCCATGGTAATCCGTATCACGATGTAGCCGAGGAAGAGTCCCGCGGCTGAGCCTAGCGACGAAAGCAGGAGGCTTTCGGTAAAGAGCTGACGGAAGATGCGTTTGCGATTGGCTCCGATAGCTACGCGGATGCTGATTTCGTGTTCGCGGGCCACGCCACGGGCGAGGAGCAGACCTCCCAGATTGGCGCATGCTACGGCGAGGATGAGCAGGACGAGGGCTCCGCACATGGCCATGGTGGCAAGCATCTCGGGCTGCATGATCTGGTCATGACCGCCGGGATCTGTGCGGATGTATTCGTTGTCCCAGATGTCTTTGGGATGCACTTTGCGGAGCTGGTTGGTTAGCGAGAGAAGCTCTTGTTCGGCGGTTTTGGCGGAGACTCCGGGGGCGAGCCTACCCCACATTTCTATTGGACCGCTGGAACCGGTATCGATGAGAGTGGTGTTGCCTTCAATGAAATAGGCAATTTGATTCATCGGAAGCCATAGATCGGGGTGTTGATTGCCGAGCGAGGGGAGAATGTAGGGGGTGACTCCGATGATCGTTGCAGGCTTTTGATTGAGATGAATAACTTTGCCAACGATGTTGGGATCTGCTCCATAATGACGCTGCCAGAAACCATAGCTGATGACAACTGCGGGGGCTGAGCCGTTTACTCGATCCTGCGCAGGATCGAGTAAACGGCCAAGGGAGGGCTGGATGCCGAGTTCGGTGAAGTAATTTTCGGTCGCGAAGTTGGAGGAAACTGGCTGTGGGTCGCTTTCGAGTTGAAGGACGCTTGTGCCGAATGTGCCCATGACTGCAGAAAGGGTTCGCGCGTGATCGCGGTAGAAGAGCATTGCCGAATAGGAAATGGTGTTGGTGGATGCATCGGGCGAGCGGCGCTGAAGACGAACGAGCGATGCCGGATCCCGCACTGGCAGGTACTGGAACACCATCATGTTGAAGAGACTGAAGGCTGTGATATTGACGCCTATGCCGACTGCCAGCACGAGGATCGCTGTCATCGTGAATCCAGGGGAGCGGAGGAGCGTACGGCCCGCGTAGGACAAGTCCTGAATAAGACGATCTATCCATGTCCATCCCCAGGCCTCGCGAGATTGTTCACGGAGCCGCACGGCGTTGCCGAAGCTGAGGCTTGCAGGACGACCGGCGCGCGCGGCCATTTCACGATGAAAATCCATTTCGTCGGCGAGTTCCTGACTATGACGATTGCGTTGAAGCAGGTAGCGGAGGCGACGGTAGAGTTCACCCATGGATGGGACCTCTTTCGGACCAGATCTGGACTCAGGCGGTGCGCAGTACGGATTGGATGGCTTGGGTAACACGATCGTATTCCTGGAGTTCGGTCTCCAGTTGTTTGCGACCGGCCGGGGTCAGGTTGTAGAAGCGGACCTTGCGGTTGGTCTCGGAAATTCCCCAGTCTGCGGTTGCCCAGCCTTTGAGCAGCAGCTTTTGCAATGCGGGATAAAGCGAGCCTTCTTCGACCTCAAGCACTTCACTGGAGAGCAGGTGAATGCGCTGGGCGATAGCGTAACCGTGAAGAGAGCCGGACTGGAGGACACGGAGAATCAGCATAGCCAAAGCTCCGGAAGGCATACCGGGTTTAGGCGTATCGATCTTAGGCATCATTGACATAGGCATAGATTATCTATGCCTATGTCGCCTGTCAAGGATCTTTTTATGGGCTTTGCGGATTATTCTTCGCCGATGTCTTCGTTCCAGATTTCTGGATGGGTGCTGATGTATCCGGCCATCAGGTCTGCGCATTCCTGGCTCTCGAGATCGATCACGTTGACGCCGCTTTCGCGGAGCCAGTCGATGCCTCCCTGGAAGTTGCGGCTTTCACCGACGATGAGCGTTCCTATGCGAAACTGGCGGACGAGACCGCTGCAGTACCAGCAGGGCGCGAGCGTGGTGACCATGATCAGATTTCGATAGGAGGTTTGCCGACCGGCGCGACGGAATGCGTCGGTTTCGCCGTGTATGGAGGGATCTCCATCCTGAACACGACGATTGTGTCCGCGGCTGAGCAGGGTGCCCTCCTGCGTAAAGAGCGCTGCGCCGACGGGAACTCCGCCCTCGGCGTGTCCAAGCCGGGCTTCGTCGAGAGCTACGGCTAGCATTTGCTGATAGAGCGTGTGCCAATCCTGCATTGGGATATCCTCGCCGAGTGCTTCTTGTTCTTTGAGGATACGGTATGTTCGCGATCTGGCTGGGAGCGGCATCTTCAGATGAAGGCTTGCAATCTCTTTACTGCATGTTCTGTTCGGCGAAAAGTTTTTGAAATGCAGGCATGTCGCGTAAACCTGCAAACTCTTCATCTGCCATGATTTTTTTACGATCAGCGAAACGCTCATCAATGGCAGTTCGCAGAAGCTCGATTGCACGATCGTACATGCCAGCGTGAGCGTAGCTCTTGGCGAGATAATAGTTCATGGCCCCACGCAACTCAAGAGTCGCTGGATCGCCAACGTGATAGTAACCGATGCGCTCCAGCACATTCGGATCGAGTGCCAAGGCGGTTTGAAAACACTCCAGTCCTTTTTTGAATTTACGCTCGGCCATCATATCGGTGCCCAGATTCTTATAGATGAGCGGTGCCTTGGGGCTTAGCTTGATGGCTTTGCGATATAGTTTCTCGGCATTGCGATACTGCTTGAGTGTGTAGAGAATTGTGCCTAGATTATTGAGTACATCTGGATTACTGGAATCGAGTTTGAGAGCTATTTGGTAGCTTTTTCTAGCTTCATTCAGGAGCAGCATCTGCTGATTTGCGATCCCCAACTTGTTCCAGATTGCAGAAGAATCGCGCGGACCTTGACGATAGGCTTCAATGGCTTCCTGGTAACGTTGATGGGCCATATATAGATCGCCCATCTGCTCTGGCGATGGGTGCTCTACCGGGGTGCCCTGGCTCGCAGATGACGTTCCGCCAAGCACCGTTTCAGACTCGGGGTCAGTTCCAACGATGTTGAAATCCGTAAGATTTTTGGCTGTTAGTGGCGGCGTCCATGCGCTGAAGGTGACGATTAACACAAAAAGCGTGAAGGCCTTGAGAATGCATTTCGCGCGTCTGAGTCTGCACACAAACATGGAGATCACCAGTGCTCAGCTCTGGGCATTGCAATGACTTATACATGCACCAGGTTGGTGGCCCTCTACTGCGTTGATCGAACTTGCGATGCTGGCAAGCCCTATCAAAACTTTGGCGAGGATTGTGCCACCATTCTTAGATATTCGTCAAGTCCTAATAGTTATGTGGACCAATTTGTAGACGGAGCCGGGGTCTGAGTGGCGACTTGCTGAACTTGTAGACTCTAACCAGGCGCATGCCAGCATTGAGTTACTGGAGCATTCATGACGAAACAATTGTGGGCCAGCATAGTGATGATTTCCGTTATCTGCATGTTTGTAACCGCATGCCCGGGCACGGATATGTATGACGTCGTGGTGTACGGCGGAACGTCTGCTGGCATTACTGCGGCTATCCAGGCGGCGCGATTGGGTAAGAGGGTCGTGTTGATTGATCCGTCTGAGCATCTGGGCGGTCTCGCTACGAATGGTCTCGGTTTTACTGATGTTGGCAGACCCGAAGTGCTGGGGGGAATGGCTCGCGAATTCTACCACCGAGTCTGGCAGGCTTATCAAAAACCAGAAGCGTGGAAGCAGGATAGTCGCGAGTTCTTTCATACGGTACCGGGCCAGGCTGTTCCTTCAATCGATGACGTGAACCAGGTGCAGTGGTCCTTTGAGCCGCATATTGCCGAGCAGGTTTATAACGAAATGATCCGAGAGGCTGACGTTCTTGTTGTTCGAGGACGGCTGGATCTAAGCAACGGAGTAGACAAGAACGGTACACATATCATCGGCATACGAATGGAAGATGGACGAACGTTTCACGGAAGAATCTATATTGATTCGAGTTATGAGGGAGACGTAATGGCCCGTGCAGGGGTCAGTTATACAGTAGGTCGCGAAGCGAATAGTCAGTATGGTGAAACGATCAATGGTATTGAGGCGGCGATGGCACGAGGAAATAATCTGCCACTGGGTATCGACCCGTATGCCACGAAAGGCGATCCAGCAAGTGGCTTGTTGCCCTCCGTCAACAAAAACCCTGGAGGCATAGATGGTAGCGCGGATAAAAAGATACAAGCTTATTGTTATCGGCTATGCATGACGATGGATCACGATAACCGAGTTATAGTTGATAAGCCCGCGGGATATGACGAGCGGGATTACGAGCTATTGATTCGAGCGAGTGAGCATGGTTCAACAACACCGTGGAAACTTAGTTATATTCCGAATCGAAAGCTGGATGCGAATAATAGCTCGGGGGCCTCGTTCGATCTCATCGGGCTTAACTATGCATACCCAGATGGCGATTATGCTACGAGAGCGCAGATCGCGGCAGCCCAGGAAGCCTGGCAACGTGGCGTCATCTATACCATTCAACATAATCCTAGAGTTCCTCAGAGCGTGCGAGAGAAATATGCGCAGTGGGGTCTAGCGAAGGATGAGTTTACCGACAATCACAATTGGCCTCGGCAACTCTATATACGAGAGGCTCGCCGGATGATTGGGCCATTTGTTGAAACAGAGGTGACCTTGCGTAATGATGCAACGGTCAATGATTCGATTGGCATGGGCTCTTACCAGATCGACTCTCACAACACGCAGAGATATGTTGATGCTGCCGGTGAAGTTAGAAACGAAGGAGATGTACAGATAGGTGTGAACGGCCCATATAGAATCTCTTATCGATCGATTACGCCGCGTGCAGGAGAGGCTGCAAATCTGCTTGTCCCCGTGTGTCTTTCCGCTTCGCATGTTGCTTATGGCTCGTTGCGGCTTGAACCTGTGTTCATGATTGTGGGCCAGTCTGCGGGGACTGCGGCTTCAATCGCAATTGATCGTGGCGTAGCAGTACAGGATGTTCCCTATGATGTGCTACGAGCGCAGTTATTACAGGAGCATCAAACTCTCTCCATGTCTGGTAAGTAATTGCCACGACATTTATATCTGCCTAGAAGAAACATTTGAGCGTAGCGTGGAAGTCAATAAGCGCAAGGGTAAAATCAAACGGATACAAATTCGTATGTAAGAATCGTGTCGATGCACATTGCGTCGAGCACAGAGACGCTTCATTGCAATCTCGTTGTGGCTAACAGAAATTGCACCGATTCAAGTATTTTCTCCTGACAGCCGTGGCTCTCTGCCGTGATAATGGAATCAACATAGCAAAGGGGCGTTATAAAGTTGACAATGAAAAAGTTCAGCCGCCGTGAAGCATTTCATTTGGCAGCGATTGGTGCAGCTTCCGCAGTCAGTTTCAATACAGTGCTGCCTTTAGCCGCGGAGGAAGAAGGCGCCCGGGCCGTTAGCCACAAGGCAGTTTCTTCATTTGAAGAATTACCGATTGGGAGTGTGCGCCCTGACGGTTGGTTAGAGCAACAGTTGCAACGGCAAGCCGATGGCATTACCGGCCACCTGCAACATCTCTATGCACCTTTCACCGGTAACGCCTGGGTTGCAGATGAACAGGCTGCAGATGCGGATTGGGTTCCGTGGGAGGTGCGTGCTTATTGGTGCGATGGCGCGCTGCGATGCGGATTGCTTTTGCAGCAGGACACCCTCATAGAGCAGGCATCGCGGCTCGTGAAATACACTTTTGCTAACCCGCAGCGCGATGGATATCTTGGACCTGCGTTTCTGAAGGCCTCGGGCGACTATCATCGCTGGCCACATAATGTCTTCTTTCGAGCGGCTATGGCGTGGCATGATTCCTCCAATGATCCTGCTATTGTCGAAGGCCTGCACCGTCACTACATTGATTCGCCGTTTACTTTTACAGGGCAGCGCAATCAGACCAACATCGAGGCGATGTTGTGGACTTTCGATAGGACGGGAGATCGAAAGCTTCTGGAATTGGCGGAACAGACATGGACCTTGTCTCAAGCGCAATTTGCTCAAATGGAAGACATGCTGGCTCTGACAGAGAAGTCGATGCTCAGTGCAGGACCTGTCATTAATATGCATGGAGTGACTTATGCCGAGCACAGTAAGTTACCGGCATTGCTTTATCGCGCCTCGGGCAAACAACAATATCTTGATTTGGCAATTGCCGCTCAGCAGAAGGTATTCAATCATCATGTACTGGTAGATGGCGGAGCTTCATCGACTGAGTTTTTGTCGACCGTTACGGCGCGGGACGCACATGAGACATGCGATCTGGCGGACTATCCGTGGAGTTGGGGATATCTGATGATGGCTACCGGGGATGGTGCTTACGGCGACAGCATTGAGCGTACGACATTCAACGCTGTTCCCGGAGCGCTACGCAAGGATTGGAAGGCGTTACAGTATTACTCTTCGCCGAATCAATTTCTCTGCACGGCGCACTCAGATCATTTAGGCATCATGAAGGGAACTTCTTATCCTGACATCGCGGAGTTTCGATACATGCAGCGCATGTCGTATCGTCCGTCTCCGGGATATTCCATTGTGTGTTGCCCTGCAAATGTAAATCGAATCCTGCCTAACTACATTGCCCGCATGTGGATGTCGGATGGCGAAGGACATGGCCTCGCGGCAACGTTGTACGGGCCGAGCAAAGTCAAGACTCGTGTTGGTATTCACAAAATTGAAATTGAGATTCACGAAGAAACTCGATATCCCTATTCAGATGAAATTGTTTTTCATCTAAAAGTACCGCAGCCTGTAGAGTTCCCTCTTCATCTGCGTATTCCAGCGTGGTGTAATGCTCCGAAGGTGCTGCTGAATCGCAGTGAGATTGCACTCCCAATCCAGAAGAAGGGTTTTGTCACGTTGCAGCGCGTGTGGCAACCGGGTGATAGCCTCGTCCTGCGACTGCCCATGTCCATCACTACCAGCACATGGCCTGAGGATGGAATCGCGTATGAACGAGGGCCGTTGGTATATGCCTATCCGATTCCGCAGAAGTGGTCCGTAATTCCTGATGAGCAATCGACGCCGCAGTTTCCGGCATGGGATCTCACGCCTGAAGGCAAATGGAATTATGCACTACTACAGCAGAGTGATTCGCAGGCCCCTTCATTCCACGAACAAGTGCCCACTGAAAATGCGGGCGAGTTCGACCCCTGGAGCAATCCAACATCGTCCATATCTGTCGCAGCGCGTGAAGTTGCGCATTGGGAATTGACAAAGTCCAGAGTGAATAACGAAGAGGCGACCTTCACGCCGCGATTGCCTGATCCGATTCAACTCCCCACTGAACTTACAGGCCCAGTGCAGACATTGAAATTAGTTCCGTTTGCGAGCACGGAATTGCGCATCGCGGTCTTTCCTCATTTGAAGACAGACCTGGGAGTTATGCCAGGCGGCAAGACTTCTTCATGAGCTATATGCGCAACTGACTATGGCGGGCGAAATTGAAAAAATACGAATGGGGTGTGTAGGCCAGGAAGTTGCCTCTGGAATGGGATGCTCGGCGTGAAAGTACTTTTTGTAAGCATCGATCCAGTTGGTCGCAATGTCGCGCTGGGCTGTCGAGAGATCCAGCGCGCCAGAGCAAACTAATTGGTGGAGATGCTCCTCCAGTTCGTCTTTTGCATAAGCATTCCATACCGTTGAAGTGTAGGGTTCTGGCCAGAGATTATGGATGTCTTCGGTACCACCTAATCCCGGAGCGATCAGGTAGTCGATCTCATATTCACTCGGGCGCGCACTCGCTATTCCATACTCACGCAGAACCTGCTGCCGCAAGGGCAATGAAACATCGCCGACAACTTGTTCATGCTCCATGGAGCAAACATCCCTGGTCGATACACTGCGCGTTGCTCCGGGTGTCAGTTCACGATTTGGAATGGCACCACGATCAAGCATTGCAACTATTGGAGCCTTCTGATTGGAGTGCCGTAGAACATACACACTGTACGTCGCTGCGACTGATAGAACAGCACAAAGACAGAGCGTAACAGCAATGGGCGAAGTGAGCCGATGGAACCACGGCTGTGTAAGACTCTTATCAATCGTGAGCTCTGCTAATCGAGCGCGTAGCAACGCCTGCGGCCCATCTACTGAAGGTAGCTGTGGGTCGACAGAATGACGGTGGGCTCTCATGAATTCTGTGATGGTATCTTCTATTTCAGCCTGACGTGTGCGACACTCCCAGCAGGTTGCCAAGTGTTTCTTAAGCTCGTTCGCTCGACGATCTGATAGTTCGCCGTCAGCGGCGAGAAGCAGTTCTTCATCCGCAGGGTGATTGTTCTCGTTCCTCATGGATTACCTCCCCTCCGCACGGCCCAGCCGCGCCAGTGAACGGGTCAGTGATATAGATACCGATCCTAATGAGATTCCAAGTATTGCGGCTATCTCCCGATAGCGCAACCCCTCGGCACGCAGGCGAAGGCAGCTTTGGTCCGTGGCTGGAAGAGCATCAACAATTGTCAGCAGATGATGCTGCCTTTGGGCAAATGAGAGGAGTTGCTCCGGATTTGGCGATGGATCGTGATGAGTATCTTCGATGGCATCGTCATAATCCAGTTTGTCGTAGATGCGTTGGTTCACATATCGCTGCTTGAGCGCGAGATTGTGGGCAACTCGAAAGATCCAACCGCGAAGATTTTTCCTCGACCTGTCTAGCTGAAGATGCCGAAACAGCGCAAGAAAGACCTCCTGGGTCACTTCTTCGGCGTCATGCATTGGGATTCCGAACGAGAGCGTATAGCGCAGGACGGGGGCTCGAAGCTGCTCAAAAAGGCCGAGAACCTCACGCTCGATCTCCGTCGGTTTAGCCGAAGAGGACGCGATCGTACTCTCCGGATAAAGTGCCTCGTCGATGGAGTTTGTAAATGACACGCGCTACGCCTACTCTCTATATTCCTTTATTCTCGCTGCTGTTCAAAGATATTGAACTTACTTTGCAAAATAATCCAAGAAAAGCTGAACAGATTGGCAACCGAAGGAATATATCAGTAGAGCAATAGAAAATGAACGGCATATATCACCAGCAATAGTGGCGAATTGCGTTGCTTTCAATCTTGCTCCAGGGACTAACTGTCACTATCTATCGATAAGGGCCATCTCTTCATGAAGAAATTTGCAATTCTGTTTTTGTTCAGCGCCATACCGCTCCTTTGTCAGACGAACCAGGGTGAATTGCGCCTCAGGGTTACCGACCCATCTGGATTGGGCGTGAAAACGAGTGTTCAGATTGTCAGCAGCGCCAATCAATATCGCAATTCGTTGAAGACCAGCAGCGAAGGTGAGTTGGACGTGCAACGTCTGCCATTCGGTATCTATGAGCTTGAGGTTGAGCAGGCTGGCTTCGCTGCAAAATCTATATCTGTGGAGATTCATTCATCGCTGCCGACTACCTTGAAAATTCAGCTAGAGTTGCCGCGCGTAAATGAATCGATCAAGGTCAATGCGGCGAATACCCTTATTGATCCTGACAGGGCGGGTTCGGTGAATCAGATAGGATCACTGGCGATCAGGGATAGGCTTGGTTCCATTCCGGGGCGTGACCTGCAGGACCTGGTTAATTCGCAGCCTGGTTGGCTCTATGAGGGCAATGCGGTGCTGCATCCGCGAGGATCAGAGTACCAGACGCAGTTTGTTATTGATGGCATACCGCTGACAGACGATCGATCGCCCAGCTTCGGACCAGAGATTGAGGCTGACGATGTTCAATCGATGAGTATCTATACTGCCGGAATTCCTGCGGAATACGGACGCAAAATGGGCGGCGTGGTTGAGGTAAATACATTGCAGGATACCCAACCAGGATTTCACGGACAGGTGGTTCTCTCCGGCGGTAGCTTCGCTTCGGGCGGTTCTTTTGCGAAAGGCCAGTATGCCTGGGGTAAGAATACGATTGGCGGGAGCTCAAGTGGAAGCATGACGGATCACTACCTGAATCCAGTCGTCCCACAGAATTACTCCAACACCGGAACTTTGGGCGACTTCTCTTTGAATTACCGTCGTGTATTCACGCCTGACGACAAGCTCAGTATGAGCGTACGTCATGAGATTTCGCGTTACGATATTCCGAATGAACTTGTGCAGCAGGCAGCGGGTCAGCGCCAGAATGCCGACAACATCGAGACGATGGGTGTCGCCTCGTATCAGCATATCTTCTCTGCAAATGCTACTGGAGATGTGGCAGGAATGGTGCGTGACAATGCCAATGACTTCTACTCCAACCCGGAATCCACACCTGTCGAAGTCTTTCAGCACAATTCCTTTCGTGAGGGTTATTTCAGGGCAAACTTCACTCTCAACCGCGGGCACCAGGAATTGAAAGCTGGCGTTGAAAGCGACAACATGTTCCTGCATGAAAACACCAGCTACACAATCACCAGTTCGGATGACGATGATGACGACTCGCGACCGGCGCGTGCAAGGCGAACTCGCTTGAGACCGGCGGATAATAACGGTTCAAACACTTTCTCTTTTCAGGACCAGCGCCCCGATCTGGAGCAGGCTGTCTTTGTGCAGGATCTAATCAAGCTACATAATTGGACTATCGCCGCAGGCCTGCGATGGGATCACTATCAACTGATATTGAACAAACAAGCGGTACAGCCACGCTTTTCGATCTCACGTTACTTACCTTCCATAAACACGGTGTTTCATTTCTCTTACGATCGCGTCTTTCAGACACCCTCGTTTGAAAACATTCTGCTCTCGAGTTCGACTGCGGTTGAATCCATCGACCCTGGCGATTTTTTGCGCCTTCCAGTTAAGCCATCGCAGGGCGACTATTACGAAGGTGGGCTGACTACGGTCTTTGCGCGCCATCTTAAACTGGATGCCAACTACTTCCGCCGCTTCGTTAATGATTACGCTGACGATGATCAGATCGATAACACGACCATCAGCTTTCCGATATCTTTCCGCAAAGCGATCATCTACGGTGCAGAGGGCAAGATCGAGGTTCCCGACTGGCATCATTTTTCGGGCTTCGTAAGCTACTCGTATGAGGTCGGTAATGTTTGGAACCCAGTCACGGGTGGTCTATTTCTTGGCGACGATGCAGATGCTGCGGCAGCAGCCCTGACTGGCCACTTCCCAGATTCGCAGGACCAACGCAATACTGTACGTGGCCGCGCACGCTATCAGGTCATCCCTCGCCTCTGGGTTGCCGGCGGAGTGCAATACGATACTGGCCTTCCCTTTGAATTCGACGGAGATCGGGACCAGGCGCTCGCGCAATACGGGCCGCAAATCATCGATCGGATCAATTTCGATCGTGGCCGCATCGATCCTTCATTTCAGTTCAATGCATCAGCAGGAGCTGACCTGTACAAGTCCGACCGCATCAATACGCGGTTCCAGATTGATGGGCAGAACCTGACAGATGTTCTGGATGTAATTGATTTCGGAGGCCTCTTCTCTGGCAACGCCATCGGGCCGTCGAGGAGTTTCTCCCTGCGACTTACAACTATTTTCTAATAGTTATACTCGCGTTCTAGGGGTTATGACACAAGTTAGCCCTGCTGCGATAGCAGGGCTAACTTTCTTAAAGTGAATATCCAATTTTCTCAGTGCTTATCAAACCTGCGGAAACCCCAGATCTACTTTGCTTGATGCTGGATCAGGCCATCTGCTTGTCACTACTTTGGAGCGAGTGTAGAACTGCACACCTTCTGGTCCATACATATGTAAATCGCCAAAGAGCGAAGACTTCCATCCTCCAAAGCTGTAATAGGAAACCGGCACGGGGATAGGCACGTTGATGCCCACCATTCCCACCTCAACATCAAACTGGAACTGTCGCGCTGCTCCACCATTCTGCGTAAAGATAGCCGTCCCATTTCCAAAGGGATTGTCATTGATCAACTGTAGAGCTTCGGCATAGCTATTCACGCGTACAACGCTCAGCACGGGTCCAAAGATTTCATGATCGTAGCACTGCATGCCCGGCCTGGCATTGTCGATCAGGGATGGTCCTAGAAAATAACCATCATGCTTCATCGCGGGATCGAGTCTTCCATCAATGGGCAGGGTTGCTCCCTCTGCAATGGCACTATCGAGATATGAGGCAACCCGATCGCGATGTTCACGCGAGATCAATGGTCCCATTTCGTTGGTGATATCTGAACCGGGACCGACCTTGATTTTTGCTACTCGCTCACGAATTGCCTCGATCAGTGGATCCGCAACGCTGCCCACAGCAAGCACGACGGAGATGGCCATGCATCGTTCACCGGCCGCACCATAACCTGCAGAGACTGCGGCATCTGCCGTCATGGAGATGTCCGCATCAGGCAGCACGAGCATATGATTTTTTGCGCCTCCGAGGGCTTGGACGCGCTTACCATTGCGAGTTGCCGTCTCATAGATGTATCGCGCTACGGGAGTTGATCCTACGAAGCTGATCGCTTTTACGTCGGGATGTTCAAGCAAGCGACTCACGGCAACTTTATCACCCTGGATAAGATTCAACACTCCGTCTGGAACGCCTGCTTCCTTTGCTAACGCGGAGATGAGAATGCTCGCCGAAGGTACCTTTTCAGAGGGCTTGAGCAGGAATGTATTGCCACATGCAATTGCGTTGGAGAGCATCCACAAAGGGACCATTGCAGGAAAGTTGAAAGGAGTAATTCCAGCAACGACTCCAAGAGGCTGCTTAATTTGATAGATATCTACGCCGCGACTCACCTGTTCCGAATAGCCACCTTTGAGCAGATTCGGAATACCGCATGCGAACTCTACATTTTCCAAACCGCGTGCCACTTCGCCGAGAGCATCGGCAATCGTCTTACCGTTTTCAAGACTGATGATCTCGGCCAGTCGTTGGCGATTATCGACGATGAGACTACGTAGTCTAAACATGATTTCGGCTCGTCGGGAGAGTGGAGTGGCTCGCCACTCAACGGATGCTGCCTTGGCTGCTGCGACGGCCTCGTCAACTTCACCTGCCGAGGCAAAACTGACCTCGGCAACCCTCTGTCCAGTTGCAGGATTCGTGACCACACCGCTTCGCCCAGACGAGGATGCGACGGATTTTCCATTGATCCAGTGAGTTATAACCTGCGGAGCAACTACCTCTGTAACGCTCATATCAACTCAGCCTTTCTGTTCAACTTTTCTGTCACTCTGTACGAATCCACGCTATTACTTTTGAAGCGAGACGATCGAATGCCTCCACTGCAAGCTCGAGATAATCTTCACGGGAGTCTTCGATCTTGTTATGACTGATTCCTTTGAGCGATTGCACAAACATCATCACAGTCGGGATGCCGGCACGCGAAACTTCTGCGGCATCATGCAACGGTCCGGATGGCATGCGATAGGGCACTTTTTCTGATCCATCAAGTACCTCCTGAATCGCCTCATCACAGAGCCCGATCAGTGATGGGTGGAAGGGTTCAGGCGCGATGTTCCAGATGCGCGACCACTCAACAGAACATCCTTCTTCTTCGGCAAAACGCTTACTCATCTCCTGCGCTTCACGATACATCTGTGCAAGCACATTTGCATCGAGATCTCTTTGATCGAGCGTACATTCGCAGCGTCCAACAACTGCTGTTACTATTCCCGGAAACGTCTTGACGCTGCCTATGGTGCATACCGCATCCGGATGCTTCAGAGCTATGCCACGAATCGCAAGGGCCAGCTTGGCTGCTGCTGCCAGAGCATCGCGGCGTGCGGCCATCGGCGTTGAGCCAGAGTGCGCCTCTTGTCCATGAAAGGTAATAGCATGACGCTCAACGCCCTTGGTTCCGGTAACAGCGGCTAGCGGCAGGTCAATGCTCTCCAGCACGGGACCTTGTTCAATGTGTAGTTCTATATAAGCAGATGCGTTCTTCTGCTCCAGTTGTGCTTCGCCGATGGAGTCAATCTTAACCCCACACTCAAATAGCGCATCTTCAAGCTGAATGCAGTTGGCATCTGTTCGACTTCGATCTGCCTCTATCGTTTGAGTACCTGCGAAAGCAGATGATCCAAAGAGACTACGACCAAAGCGCGCTCCCTCTTCATCGGCCCAATCAACGAGACGAATCGTTATTGGCGGTCTTTCTCCATACTCCAGCACGATGCGTCGTAACACTGCCAGCGCTGCGACGACTCCGAGGCAACCATCGAGCCATCCACCATTGGGAACAGAGTCAAGATGGCTGCCGAGGATCAACGTCTTTTCTGATTCTCCGCGTAGCGTTGTCCAACTATTCCCTGCTGCATCCAGATGATGCTCCACCGGCATGCCCTGTAACTTGCTTTGAAACCACTCTCGCGCAGTAATCCACATAGGGGACCATGCAACACGTTGCGCTCCATGTTCATTCGCAGTAAGAGCGCGTAATTCTTTTAGCTCGGCTATAGCCATCCTGGCATCAACAGGCATCAGCGACCTCATGCTTCTGATATTGTGGCTCGCGGCGCAAAAACAATCCACGTCCTTGATCGCCAATGAATACGCCGTCGCGCACCTGCACCTTGCCGCGTACCATCACTACGGATGGTCGCCCTTCAATGGCGAATCCTTCAAAGCCGCAGTAGTCGTTATTTGTATGTTGTTTAGCTGCTGTGAGTATGCCGCGATATTCCTGGTCATAGATAACCAGGTCTGCATCCGAGCCTACGGCTATGGTGCCTTTCCTTGGGAACAATCCAAATAACTTCGCAGGTTGGGTGCTAAGTGCATCTACAAAACGATGGATGTTCAATCGCCCACGGTTAACACCATACGTATACATCAGGTTTATACGTTCTTCAATGCCGGGAATGCCATTCGGTATCTGAGTAAAATCATTTGCACCCAGGAGCTTTTGGCCTGTATCGAAAGGGCAATGATCTGTACCCACTGTGTCTATCAATCGGGTCTCAAGTGAGCTCCATAGTACTTGCTGATTGCTCTTGTCGCGTAGAGGCGGAGACATGACATGCTTCATTCCCTCGACTCCTGGAAGCTCAGCATAACTTTTATCGAGTAGAAAATGTGGCACGACTGATTCGACATACAGTTTTACTCCACGCAGCTTTGCCTCGACTGCTGCGTGAAGCGCGGGCGCACATGAGAGGTGCACGACATAGCCGGTCGCGCCTGTTTGCTCGACGAAGGTTGCAAAGCGACTCGTCCCCTCGGCCTCAATTGCTTCAGGACGGCTCGGCTCATGCCACTCAGGGCCTGTCTTACCTGCTGCGAGCAACGCATGCTGCATCTGACTTACTAGCTCTGAGTTTTCGCAATGAGCAGTGGTAATCACACCAAGTTCTGCAGCAAGCTTGAGAACACGAAACATCTCATTGTCATCGACGCCGAAGAAGCCTTTATAAGAAAGAAAGATCTTGAATGACGCTGTTCCATCCTTCACAATCTCACGTAGTTGAGCTTCTGTGCCAGCGTCGTAATGGGTGACACCCATGTGAAATGCATAGTCGCAGGCTGAAGTGCCCTCTGCTTTCTGCTTCCATTTGTGGTAGCCCTCAAGCGCATCTTCTCCACGCGAGGGACAGACCATCTCGATAAAGGTTGTAGTTCCTCCAATCAGTGCAGCCACACTTGCCGTCGCATGTGTGTCTTTGGCAAACGTGGCCATGAAGGGAAGATGGATGTGCACGTGAGGATCTATAAATCCGGGAAAGATCAGCTTTCCATTGGCGTCGATAACTTCCGTTTCGGCAGGCACCTGAAGGTCAAGACCAATGCTGGTGATGGTCTCGTTTGCAATATAGATATCCGCATGGCAGCGAGCATCCGCTGTAACAATCTCGCCATCCTTGATCAGCAATCCCATTGAAGACTTCTCCTGCTGCATCTCTGCGCAATTGCGTTACAGGCTTTTCTAATGGATATGTATCCCTACCTGCTCGCGATATTTTTTCATCTCTTCCCAATCCTCGGTGACCGCCGAGTTCTGTTGTGAGATCTCACTCCATGTCACCGACTCCCGTCCAGAAGGCAGTTCCACCATTTCGATGCAATCATCCACTGGGCACACGTTATAGCAAAGCCTGCAACCGACGCAATCCTCATCTCGCACTACAGGTTGCGGCCGTGTATGGATGGCATCCTGTTTGCCGTTAGAGCGAACATCATACGCCATTGGAGCAGCGATTTCACCGTTGGGCGAGACAAGGTCGATGCACTGATGGGCGCTGTCATTGCAGGCGACATAGCATAGATTGCACTTGATGCACTTGTCATGATCAATACGGGCGACTGCACGATAAGACAGGTCTAGATCCTTGAATTCTGAAACTCGATTGAGACTTTTACCGGTCACATCCGCAATGGTCGCGAAGCCCTTTGCATCCATCCAGTTCGAGAGGCCATCACAAAGATCCTCTATCAGGCGATAACCGTAATGCATCACTGCGGTACACACTTGCAGGCTTGACGCGCCCAACAATAGGAACTGTGCTGCGTCCTGCCAGGTCGTAATACCGCCCATGCCAGAGATGGGCAGGCCTGAGTTTGCAACGATCTCATCCGTGCACAGCGAAGCCAGCATATTCAATGCTATTGGTTTCACTGCCGGACCGGCGTATCCGCCGTGACCGCCCTTGGCTCCAATACTTGGAGTAAGTTCGAGGGTCTCAAGATCAACACCAACAATCGAATTGATGGTGTTAATTAGCGAGAGCGCATTTGCTCCGGCAGCTACTCCTGCTCGTGCAGGAAGCACAATGTTAGTAATGTTAGGCGTAAGCTTCATGATCACAGGGATCGATGCGACCTCCATCACCCAACGCGTGATCTGTTCGCAATACTCGGGCACCTGCCCAATTGCGGAGCCCATTCCTCGCTCGCTCATTCCGTGTGGGCAGCCGTAGTTGAGTTCGATGCCGTCCGCGCCTGTATCTTCTATCTGACGGACGATATCATGCCATGCCTCAGGCTTTGACTCAACCATCGCGGATACGATTACGGCACGATCTGGCCATGTGCGTTTGAGCTCTGTTATTTCACGCAGGTTGATCTCGATGGGCCGGTCGGAGATGAGTTCTATGTTGTTGATTGCGAGCATGCGTTGGCGGCCATAATGCCATGCGCCATAGCGATTGGAAACATTCAATACTGGCGCCCCGATTGTCTTCCAAACCGCGCCACCCCAGCCTGCTTCAAAGGCTCGATGAATCTGCGCGCCTGAGTTAGTCGGCGGCGCCGATGCAAGCCAAAATGGGTTCGGTGATTTGATGCCAGCAAAGTCGATGCGAAGATCTGCCATGCTAATTTACCTCTGCAGAAACAGGCTGCTGCGTGAACTGCTGATGGATCTCCTGTGCTGCGAGCTTGCCGTCCTGCACGGCCATCACTGTAGATGCAGCACCTGTTGTGCGAATGCAATCTCCGATGGCATAAACATTCGTGATACTTGTTTGAAAGCTGTCATCCACAAAGATGAACCCCTTGTGTGTTTTCAGATTCAGTGCGGATTTTGTCTGCCCGACTGCCTTGATAATTTGATCTGCACTCAACATAAATTGCGATCCTTCAACGTATACGGGAGCGGGTCGTCCGGTAGTGTCGATGGGACCAAGTTCCACTCGCATGCATTCCAATCCGACAGCGATACCATCGTGCTGATGCACGCGCGAAGGTTGGGTCAGGAAGCGAAACTCTATTCCTTCTCTGCGTGCGAAATCATACTCATGCTCGTAGCAGGTCATCTGGCGCTCTGTTCGACGGTAAACGATTGTTACTCGCTCGGCACCGAGCCTTTTCGCTATGGTCGCGCAATCGACGGCGGTATTTCCTGCTCCGATCACGATTACATCTCGGCCTACAACCAGCTTCCAATTGGATATCTTGCTGGCCTCAATAAATTCAAGCCCATCGACGATCATTTCTTCGCCGTCGATGCCTAGAGCGGGAGTACGGCCCAGACCGAGGCTCAGTACAACACCGTCATAGTCACTCTTTAACTCGGCCAGTGAAATATCCCGGCCAAACTCAATGCCAGTGATGATTTTCACTCCCATCCCTTCAATCATTCGTACCTCATCGAGGGCGATATCTACTGGCTCACGCAGCGCGATAATTCCATACGTAGAAAGACCGCCTGCGAGACTGCGCTTTTCAAACACTGTAACGGAGTGGCCGTGTTTTGCCAGTTCTCCCGCGCAGGAAAGACCTGCTGGGCCAGCCCCGATAACAGCGATTCGCTTGCCGGTGGGCTCAGCATTCACTCTCGGATAACTTGCTGTGTCGCGGGCATAATCCATCGCATACCGTTGAAGCCTTCCAATGGCAATCGGCTTGTGATCTGAGCCGAGCACGCATGCTCCTTCACATAACTCCTGTACTGGGCAGACGCGCGCACATGTGGCTCCGAGCAGGTTAGATTCAAAGATAGCTTCCGCTGAGCCGCGAAGGTTGTTCGTTGCTATCTTCTTGATGAAGCGCGGTATGTCGATATGGGTAGGACATGCATGGGTGCATGGAGCGTCGTAACAGTAAAGGCATCGGTCCGCTTCAATTGACGCTGCATTTGACGTCAGCGGCGGCAACTGCTCGCCAAGTGCTTCGTCATTTTTTGTACCATTCCCATTCATTCAGAGGCCCCCTGTTCATTGACTCCAACATCCATTCGACTCCTGCTTGCATGTTACAGCGAGATGAATCATTTAAGTTTTTATCCTAGTTCATATCTGTTCTCACTCATCGGCAAAAAATCTATTTACACGCGCTAAGAGACGTTGGGCAACTTAACCAGGATCGCGAATTCCCCTGCCATCCTTGTAATCATCCGAGAATGTAGCGCATGTATACTTTCGACAATAAGCTTACTTCGAGCCCAAGCAATATTACACTTACGCTTTTATCCGAGGAGATAAGTAACAAATGAGAACACGTCGCGACTTTCTGCGTCTGGCCGCCACCGCGGCGAGTACAGCCATAATTCCTGCCAGCATTCGCAAGGCGCTGGCAATTCCCGCACGTCGAGTAACCGGAACAATTCAGGATGTGGAACACGTCGTAATTCTCATGCAGGAGAATCGATCTTTCGATCATTATTTTGGATCTCTACGGGGTGTGCGAGGCTTCAATGACCCACGTCCGGCGCGCCAGCCAAATGGAAAACCAGTCTGGTATCAGCCCGCTGCCAGCGTAAAGACGCATCATTTTCATGATCGCGGTCTTCACCTAGGCGCAGAACATGTGCTGCCTTTTTATATCAATCCAAAGCTTACGACGGAGTTTCAGGCCGGTACCGATCATGGCTGGAGCAGCGGACATCAGGCGTGGAATCGCGGACATCATAATCAGTGGGTCACCCAGAAGCAAGACGTAATGACGATGGGTTATCTGAAGCGTGAGGATGTCGCTTTTCATTACGCGCTGGCGGATGCTTTTACGATTTGCGACGCATACCACTGCTCGGTCCACGCGAACACAGCGCCCAACCGCATCTACTTATGGTCGGGCACGATGGATGCTGCCAATAGCCTCGGAAAGAAAGCAAATGGGCCCGGTTTTGGTGAACGCCCCAAAAAGAATGGCTATACCTGGACAACTTACCCAGAGCGCCTGGAAAAGGCCGGGGTAAGTTGGAAGCTCTACCAGGGCGGCACGGGCGAGCCCGGCACACCGACTGATAATTACACGGATAATTCGCTGGAATTCTTCTCCCAGTATCAGGTCGATGAGGGCGCATCGCCGACCGGCACACTTGTTCAGAAAGGCGTAACAGACCGCAACCTTGCGAAATTTCGCGAAGATGTGGTCGATGGCCATCTTGCACAGGTTTCATGGATTGTGGCCCCATATCAATACTGCGAGCACCCGGAGGCTTCACCTCGTGATGGAGCCTACTTCATCAACCTCATATTGGAAGCACTTACCGCCAACCCCGAGGTGTGGAGCAAGACAGCTTTCATCATCAACTATGACGAGAACGATGGTTTGTTCGATCATATCGTGCCACCGATGCCACCACTGACACGGGAACCAAATACGCAGGGGCTTGTTTCGCCGGACCTGGTCGATGCTCTTTCTGACGAATTCATCGACATGGATAAATTCCCGCATGAGCGCAGGCCGCTGGTTCCAGGAACCGATCCGGGCGGGATGCAACCAATTGGCCTTGGGCCGCGCGTTCCTCTGCTTATCATTTCGCCATGGACTACGGGCGGATGGGTATGTTCGCAGACATTTGACCACACCTCTGTTTTGCAATTCCTTGAGGCTCGCTTCGGGATTCAAGAGCCGAATATCAACAAGTGGCGTCGCTCAATCTGCGGCGATTTGACCTCAGCCTTTGACTTTAGCGGAGCTGGTCACCCAGTAACTGAGAGCTTCCCTGTGCCCGCTGTTTTGGCCTCGCTGCATCAGCCGTATAGTGTGCCGGCGGTACAATCCATGCCGGAGCAAGAGCCTGGCACACGGCCTGCACGGGCTCTGCCGTATGAGTTCTACACGCATTGCCGCATCGATAGTAAGCAGGATAAGCTCTGGATCGATTTTGAAAATACAGGTAAGGCCGGTGCCGCTTTTTATGCACGCAATGGACTTCTTCCTCACGAAGCGCCGCGCCGTTACTCGGTTTCGGCAGCGAACACCATCTCCGATTACTGGCTCCTTTCCGGTAACGACTTGAATCGCAAACCAGGCAAAGAGCCACGAGTCGATCTTGATTACGACATCACGTTGCAGGGTCCGAATGGTTTCCTGAGCCACTTTCAAGGCACTGTCGCTGCACTTAACCAGGCCAATCCAGAGGTCACTATCCGTTATGATCGCGATAGTGGCGAGGTTCGACTTACCTTAGTCAATGCAGGAGCTTTGCCTGCATCGCTCAAGGTTGTCAACACCTATGCAGCTCAGGAGCCCAGCCGTCAGCTTACGATTCAGGCCGGCGCCAAGACTGAGGATCGCTGGTCGCTTGCAGCGAGTTCTGGCTGGTTCGATCTACAAATCACGTCCAATGATTCCGCAACCTTCCTGCGGCGATTTGCTGGCCATATGGAAACAGGACGGCCGAGCACTAGTGATCCAGCAATATATAAGGACGAGGCTTAAACAACATAACCTATCAACATCGAATCAACGACCTGAGATACAAAGGACTCCCTGGAGGGATACATACTCCACGGAGTCCTTTGTATTAATGAACTTTGCGCAGGATTTTTCATTGCGACATTGATATACGACAAAATCTGTCGTATATTCTTTTTAGCGGAACCGAATAACTGCATGGATGGATGAAAGCAATGAATTAAGAGGAACCAGGGCCCTGCGGAATATCTCTTGGCGGAGACCGCGAAGACCCTGGAGCTACAGCCGGATCGACTGCGAGCTATCTGCATTATAGGGTCGTCTCTCGAACTGGCTCAAACTTCTGTTATCAATCCAACTTTTTAAATTGCGTTTTTGAAGAACGCTCAGGTATTTGCCGTCGCGTTGTTGTGGTTCGGCAAAGATGCTTGAATCTTGCGGTCGAGGATGTCGTGCGCCCTTTTTCAGGCGTCATTGGTCCTCATAATCCGCGAAATGGAATCGCAAGGGTCGTCTTTTTGAGGGGACGCCGATTGCCAAACGGAGACTAAATTCGAGGATGACGATGAGCCAGAAGACACAAAAAGTACAGGCCAAAAAGAAGACAGCCCAGGCAGTGATGTTTGGAAACGCTCGCGGTTTGGTAGCAATGGGAACCCTGGCAGCTTATGCCGTGATGGGCGCAAATCGTCCGGCGATGGCAGCTGTTTGGAAGATTGATCCAAGTGGTAATGGAGCTTCAGCCACATTGCCGCTGAAACGATTTGACATTGCCGTTGGTCCACTGGATGCCGCGATTGAAGCTTATGAAAAGGCGACCGGCCTATCGGTGAAGATTGTGCTGCCGAACGGCACATTAGCGGGGTTCAATTCTCACGGTGTGACGGGACTGTACCGCGAGGACGAAGCACTTCGACTACTGCTGAACGGAACAGGGCTGAACTACCGCGCTGAAGATGCAACAACCATGGTTGTCGGTGTGCAGGCAAAGGATACGGTATCGGTTACATCTGCGGTGCCTGACTCCATCTCAATGGGTAAGTTTACGGAGCCTCTACTTGAGACGGCGCAGAGCGTGAGCGTGGTGCCCACATTTGTGTTGCAAGACGAGGGCGTTTCCACTCTGCGCGACACATTACGCAACGTTCCAGGAATCAGCCTTGCAGCAGGTGAGGCGGGTGCGCAGGGCGACAATCTAACCATCCGCGGCTTTACGGCTCGCAACGATATTTTTCTGGATGGAATTCGTGATTTCGGCAGCTATTATCGCGACTCATTCAACTATGAGCAGGTCGAGGCGTTAGAGGGACCAGCGGGAATCCAGTTTGGACGTGGTTCGACGGGCGGCGTAATCAACCAGGAGAGCAAGGTTCCACAAGTTGATAAGTTCGTGCATGTGGATACACAGTTTGGAACTGACCTTACGCGAAGAATTACTGCAGATATTAACTCCCCGATAGCCAATGAGTTAGGCGGCGCTGCATTTCGAGTGAATGTGATGGCACAGGAAGGTGGAGTTGCCGGGCGCGATGCGGCTGAGATTCGGCGGTTCGGATTTGCACCTTCGATCTCAATTGGGATGGATACAAAAACTCGCACCACTCTTAGCTATATGCATCTCTCTGAAGATGACACACCGGATTATGGCTTGCCGTGGCTGTTCAACAAGCTGGCGCCTGCGAATCGTCATAGCTACTTTGGCTTTCCTGATGAGAACTATCTGAAGACCAGCGATGACATCATGACATTGAAGGTCGAGCATGAGTTTTCTCCGAGCTTGAATCTACATACGATTGCGCGCGCTGCTAACTATCCTCGACAGGCGCAAATTACGGAACCACAGATCTGTTCGAATGCAGGGCTGAGCGTACCTGTGGGAGGAGTTGTTACTTCACTCCCCACGCTGGCATACAACAGCGCGATTACCTGCCCTTATACGCCAAATACTCCGGCGAGCGAGATTACGCAACTGAACCGCAACCAGATTCAAGTGAAGAGTGTCGAAGGTGATCTGTGGGACCAGACAGAAGTCGTGGCCCGCTTCAAGACATGGAAGATGAGGCATGATTTCGTTGCAGGCGCTGAGGGTGGACAGGAGATTTCGAATCCTATTCGCTACAGCTACACGATTAACAAGATCAATACTGTTCCAGAGACGACGCTGTTAAATCCGAACGAAGATCAGCCGTTTGGCGGCACGGGATATATCACTTCGATTGTGCATACGAAATCGAAGAGTGTTGGCTTGTACTTCCTCGATACGATCAAGATCAGCAAGTTTTTTGAACTAAGCGGAGGCATAAGGTGGGATCGGTTCGATACGGATTACAACCTTGCTGCTCCTACACCTCCAGCAGGAGGCACGGTGACTGCGGCTGTGGCGCCGATCAGCAGACTGGATGAGCAGCCGAGTTATCGCGCAGCGCTTGTGTACAAGCCATCGACGCATGGCAGTGTTTACTTTGATTATGGAACAAGCTTCAATCCAGATGCAGAGTCGTTAAGCCTCAGTGTTGGACTGGTGAATGGCAATGTCAAGCCTGAAGAGAATGAGTCCTATGAGGGCGGCGCTAAATGGAGCTTTCTCAATGATCGTCTACTGATGGAAGGCGCAGTATTTCGAACTGAGAAAGACAACGCGCACGAGACTGATCCGACAAACTCGAATAACATTGTCGCCGCCGGTAATCAGTTGGTAAAAGGTGCGCAGTTCAGCGTGGTGGGACGATTGCCCGAAGGAATGGACCTAGTGGCTGGCTATGCATACCTGGATAACAAAGTGATCTTTTCCCAATACTTCCCTACTTCGGTAGGCTATCCGCTGGCAAATGTGCCCACGCAGACATTTAATTTGTTTGTGACACATCGCCTCCCATTGGGATTGAATGGTGGCGTGGGCAGCAACTACGTCGGCAGCAGAACAGCAAGTTCAACAGTGCCATATGTACCGACCGGATACGCCGTAAATCCGAATGGCCCTGGGTTTGTGGTTACGAGCGTAGCCATGAAACAGGTGCCAGGCTATTGGATCTTCAATGCAATGATCAAGCACCCACTAACAGAGAAGATCGAATTCCAGGCAAATGTGAATAACCTGTTGAATCGCTACTATATTGACCTGCCGCATCCGAGCCATCTCGTTCCCGGAGCGGGAGCGAATGCAATCATCGGGGTAAACTTTAAGTTCTGAGTACGCCCCAGAAACAAAAATGGTGAGGGTAGGTTGCCTGATTACATAATCAGTAATCCTGCCCTCACCATCAAGTCCGCAAGCGTAAGGAGTTCGTTATATGCTGATCACAATTCCCGACATATTGAACGCTAACGAGGTCGCCCATGCGCGGTCTGTGCTCGATGCCGCCGACTGGGTAGATGGAAAAGTAACAGCCGGCTATCAGGCACAAACAGTCAAGGAGAACCTGCAGTTGCCTGAAGGCCATCCGGCTGCGGTAAAACTCGGGGAAATCGTGTTGGGAGCGTTGGCGCGCTCACCACTATTCATGTCTGCGGCACTGCCGCTGCGAGTGTTTCCACCCATGTTCAATCGCTACACAGGTGGTGGACACTTTGGCACACATGTCGATACTGCAATTCGCGCGATGGCATCGACGGGTCAGCGAATTCGGACGGACGTCTCTGCAACATTGTTTCTTGCTGCGCCAGAAGAATATGACGGTGGTGAGTTACTCGTCGAAGATACTTATGGAGTACATAGCGTGAAGCTTCCGGCCGGGCACATGGTTCTATATCCTGCTACGAGCCTGCATCGAGTTACACCTGTTACTCGCGGAGCGCGACTGGCGTCCTTCTTCTGGATTCAAAGCATGATTCGCAGCGATGGTGACCGCACACTACTTTACGATCTGGATACGGCAATTCAGAAATTAGCGAAAGACGTTCCCGGTAATGGTGCGGGAGTTCAATTGACGGGCGTATATCACAATCTGCTACGTCGTTGGGCGGAGATGTAGAGGCCAGGCTGCATCTCGTAACTCAAACAACTCAAATCCATTCGATTACTACTAATTACTGGGTCTTGGGATAAATCGCGATACGGTGATTGCGAACTGCAGGCGTCAGATGCTCTCCCAGATTGTCGGAGAAAAGTGTCTTGGATTGCTGGAGAGGCATGTGGCATTCCACGCAGCGCGTCTGGATAGCTTCATGCTGCTCCTTGTAGGTAGGACAGGCTTTTATAGAATGGCATCCAAGACATTTGGACGAGAAGGCAGCCGCATCCCGCTGCTCTTCATGCGTGTTGTGGCATGTCGTGCATGTCATCTCGCTTGACCGGAAACACTTGCTTTGGCGAAGCAATTGGACCTGATTTGTATGCACGTCCAGAGGCTGATCTGGATCAATCGGTGCGGCCTTAACATACTCAGCGAGAACGTCTCCCGGCTGAAACGACAGTGCTGGTGCAGGGGCGGGTAACAGGCCTGCTCCTGCGTGGCATAGTGCGCAGACATCGATTTGTCTCTCACGCGTAAGCTTGGCCGGATTAATAATCGCTTCGGCTACAGGGCGGGTATGCGTCTGCTGACTTTGTTGTTCTCTTCGCACGTGTTCGGCAGCCGGGCCATGGCAGCGTTCGCAGCCAACGCCCAGAACCAACTCCGTCTTGTTGAAGCGGTTCACCTGTGGAGTTTGAGATTCGAAATAAGATGCATGGCATTCGAGGCACTGCGGTATGACGGGGCGATCAAAATGAGCTGTTCCCTCTTTATAGCCGGGACTGTTAATCCATGTGCCATTAGCGGCCCAATATGAGACCGGCAACTCGAACAAGAGATCGCCTACCCAATATAGATACGTCTGTCCCTTACGGCCAGAGCCAGTCACGATTTCGATGGGTTGCGTGAGAGTTTGGAGATTGCCAGTTTGCGTACGATAGTCGGCCGTTTCGGTAAAGGAACCATCCGGCATCTGGCGCATTTCGAAAGTTAAACGAGGGTTGGAGGTTTTCAGCGTATTAGCCCCCGCGCTGAAACTCCCGTGAATCGACTCAGTGGATGCCGCCTGCGACGTGAGGTGATGTGCCGTGTGCACATAGCTTTCAGCTACCTGTTGGTGACATCCAAGACATGCCGCATCCCCAGCATAGGCTGATGCTGGAGGGGGATTATGTGGGGCTAAATCTGAGGATTGCTGCGCAGCATGAATACGTTTATTCCACGGTCCGCTCACGCAAGCCACCGCCAGGGCAGAAAGCAAAAGCGTGAAGGCGGCTCCTCCGCGAAGTCCAGGAAGAGCCTTCTGAAAGAGGGTAGTAATTCTCAACCATAAATACCCTTGCCATCGATGATCTTACTGTAGCGATCGAATTGGCAGTTTTCTCGGACCTGTCTATTTTACCCGAAGCTGTTCCTACCCTGCGAAGTCCCGACCTTTTCGCTCAGGGCCGAATCCGAAGATCAGGGACAGGGCGGTAATCACGCATATTTCAAATACGGTAAGCGCCCATTGATAACCGAGATGTTTGCGCAGCGTGAACTCAATCACAACTGACGGCGCACCTATAAGAACGCCAAGCTGATAAACAATACCGGGAAACAGGCTACGTACGCTGTTCGGGGAGAGTTCATTTAAGTGAGCAGGAATTACACCGAAGGCTCCCTGGACGCCGAACTGCATTACGAATGATCCAATCGCCAGCATGATGATCGATGAGCCAAATGCCCATAGAGGAATGCTGATAGAAGCAATGATCAAAGCCAGGAAGATGGCATTGCGCCGACCAAGCCGATCAGAATAATGGCCGATTACGAGTGCGCCCATTATGGCGCCTATGTTGTATAGGATTGCGATGTTCGAGATAACTGAGTTGGAGTAGCGATGGACTGTCTTCAGAAAGTCTGGATAAAGATCCTGCGTGCCATGAGATAGGCAGGTGATGGCGGTCATCATCAGGACTAGATACGCGAAATCTTTCCTATGTTGCCAGAGTACCTGAAAGACCTCGCCGAAGTTGACCAGGCGATGCTTTTCCCATGACTGAGATTCTGGTGCAAGCAGAGTAAGTACAGTGATAATACAGGCGAAGGCGAGACCACATAGGAACATCCATCGCCAGCCAAAATGCGGTTCGATGGTTCGCAGAGCAACCGCGGCCAACAGATATCCGAGTGAGTAGCCGGACTGCAGGACTCCTGAAAATAGACCGCGCCATCGCGTCGGGGAACTTTCCATTACGAGCGATGCACCGATCCCCCAATAGCCGCCCATCCCGATGCCATAGAGCGCTCTCAGGATTATGAATGCCGTGTAGTTCGGAGCGAAAGGAGTAAGCGCAGTAATGATTGAAAAATAGAGAACACAAGCGATCAGTGGGCGGCGACGTCCGAAGCGATCGGCCAGCGAACCAAGCAGCAAGGCTCCGACAGGCCGCATTGCCAGGGTGATCGTAATCGTCCAAACGATCGCACTCTTCTCAACATGAAAGTTTGCTGCGAGAACATCTACAAGAAAGACAAGGACAAAGAAGTCGAATGCGTCGAGAACCCAACCCAAAACTCCGGAAGATACAGCGAATCCCCATCGCGGCGAAATGAGATCGGCACTTGAAGTGATACTCGACGCATCTGAAGCGGGCCTGGACTTCTTCATCCATTGCATTTGGCGTCACCTTCTTTTGAACCTGCAAGTCCATGGCGAATAGTCGAAGCGTGGCCAAAAATATCAGCGATGAAAGATCTTAATTCCCTTCCCAGATAAGCTTCGCGTTCGTGAGTTCTCGAGCACCGAGGGCACCTAACTCACGGCCGAATCCGGAACCTTTTATGCCCCCGAAAGGTGCTCGTGGATCGGAACGCACAAAGTCATTGACGAAGACAGCTCCAGCTTCAATTTTTGCTGCAACCGCATTGGCGCGCGCAATATTTTTCGACCATACTGTTGCCGCTAATCCAAACTCAGTATCATTTGCCAGTCGTATCGCTTCTTCTTCTGTTTTGAATGTGTAGAAGAGCGCGACTGGGCCGAAAAATTCTTCTCTAGCAATAACGGCATCATGCGGCAGATCTACCAATACTGTCGGAGCGTAGAAGTAACCCGGGCCATCCAGAGATTCTCCCCCGGTGACGATACGCGCTCCCGCAGTTACTGCGTCCCGTACTTGACGTTCGGTGGTCGCGCGTAGATCGGCACGGGCTTGCGGGCCTAGCTTCGTCTCTGCAAGCAGGGGGTCTCCTACTCTCAAAGCGGCAGCCTGTTCCGCAAAGGCCTGGATATAAGCATCGGCGATAGATTCCGCAATCAGAAAGCGTTTGGCGGCGATGCAGCTTTGAGCGTTGTTGGAGTACCGCGATGTCACACCGAGTTGCACGGCTTTGGCTATGTCCGCATCTTCAAAGACAAGGAATGGGTCCGAACCGCCGAGCTCCAACACAGCCTTCTTGCCATACAGGCCTGCCTGCTGCGCCACAGCCCGACCAGCTTTCACACTGCCTGTCACAGTGACCGCACGAATACGCGAGTCCGTGATGATCTCTGCGACTGCATCACGCTGCACTGAGAGATTTACATAGAGTCCTTCGGGTCCGCCAGCATCTCTCACTAATTTTTCGATGGCGAGCGCAGAGCCTTGCACTGTCTCCGCATGCTTTACGACTACGGTGTTGCCAACAAGCGCGGAGGGGATGAAGAAACGAAGTACCTGCCAGAAAGGAAGGTTCCACGGCATGATTGCGAGGATCGGCCCAAGCGATTCATAAACAACACGGCCTGGTGTTCCAGAGATGGATTCGGGTTTGATATAAGCCGCACCCTCTTCAGCAAAATGCCGTGCACCAAAAGCAGCTTTCTTGACTTCGCCGCGAGCCTCGCCAATCGGTTTACCCATCTCAAGAGTAATCAGCCGTGCGTACTCTTCGACGCGCTCTTCGAGTAAATCCGCCAGGCGAAGCAGAAACGCAGTGCGCTCAGAAAGTGCAGTTTGCGACCACCTGCCCCAGCAGTCCCACGCACTTTGCAGGCGAAGCTCGACATCGTTTGTATTGTGTTCCTGGTATGTTTCCAGCAACTCCCCGGTGGTTGGGTTCCTTGACTCGAACGACATATACTTCACCTCTCCTGAAAAGATTTTTCGTGCAACTCACAGACCTCATGAAAGCGCTCGATACAAGTGGCGAGTACTTCTTCGCCTGGACGCTTCCACCAATTTTCCGAAGAAAATATCTCTACTTCCTGTGGCCCATCGTATCCAGCTTCAACAATCGTGCGACGAATCGAACGCAGGTCGATAACTCCATCGCCCATCATTCCACGGTCTAACAAAAGATCGCGCGTGGGGACAAGCCAATCGCAAATATGATGCGCGAGAATGCGGTTACTGGCACCAGCACGAACGATCTGCTCACGCAGTTTCGGATCCCACCAAACGTGATACGCATCGATGGCAACTCCCACCCCATCGCCGAGCAACTCGCAAACATCCAATGCATGTTCGAGCGTGTTGATGCATGCTCGATCCGCTGCATACATCGGATGTAAGGGCTCAATTGCGATTGGCATACGAATAGCACGGGCGTGTGGAAGGATTGCGGCGAGACCATCTACGACCATCTCTCGCGCAGCACTGATATCCCGCGATCCTTTTGGCAGGCCGCCTACAACCATCACCAGACAGTCAGCCCCTATGGCCGCGGCTTCATCAATGGCGCGTTTGTTGTCTTCGACTGCGGCTGCAAGACCGCCCCTGTCAGATGCGGGAAACATGCCACCGCGGCAAAGCCCGGTGACGCGCATCTGATTGGAGCGAATAATTTCTGCAGCCTCTGCCAATCCGGTCTCATGTATCTGGTCGCGCCAAGGAGCGATCGAAGTAATACCTTGTGCCAGGCAAGCATCCACGGCCTGCGCAAGGTTGTACTGCTGGCGTACCGTGGCTAGATTGATCGAGAGATTGCGCAGACTCATACAACTCCGCCCACGGCAAGAACCTGCTTCATTCGCTGAACTGCCATATCCGGATCGCGGAGTACTCCAGCCTCATCCGCAAGACGAAAGAGCTCTGCGAGATGCACAAGTGAACGCGCACTCTGTTGGCCACCCAGCATTACGAAGTGATCCTGAAATCCATTGAGATACGCAAGGAATACGATGCCCGTTTTATAGAAGCGAGTGGGAGCTTTGAAGATATGTCGCGACAATGGCACCGTTGGAGTAAGAATCGCGTGGAAGCCAGCCTCATCATCTATTGCAAGCTTTGCCAGCGCAGCTGAAGCCGCAGGAGCTATTGCATCGAAGATCCCCAGCAGCGCGTGTGAGAAGCCTTGCTCATCCCCTGCGATAAGTTCCTGATAGTTGAAGTCATCGCCGGTGTACATGCGAACGCCATGCGCCAATCGTCTGCGCATGACAATTTCCTTTTCAGCGGAAAGTAGCGAGATTTTGATCCCATCCACTTTCCCCGCATGGCTATTGATGAGATCGACACAGGTATCCATCGCGGCAGCGTGGTCATTTGATCCCCAATAACCGGCTAAGGCTGGATCGAACATCTCACCCAACCAATGCAGAATCACAGGCTGCTTTGTCTGTCGAAGTATGCGATCGTACACACGAAGATAATCGTCTGGTGATTTAGCTGCTGCAACCAGCGCACGGCTTGCCATCAGGATGATTCGGCCACCGAACGACTCCACATATTCAACCTGCTCTTCATATGCGCGGATCACATCATCCACTGTCAGACTTGCGGCGGGTGTCAACTGATCCGTGCCAACGCCACAGGCGATGAGAGCATTCGGGCGGTTCTTAGCAGCCTGCAAGGAATAACGAATCAGTTCCTTCGCGCCATCCAGATTCAGGCCCATGCCGCGCTGTGCCGTATCCATGGCTTCCGCGACACCGAGACCAAGATCCCAAAGATGCTCACGAAAGGCAATCGTTCGATCCCAGTCGATGCTTTGTGCGTCCTGGTCTACCCACGGATTGTTATCCGCAAGTGGATTTACGACCACATGCGCGGCGGAATACACGACACGATTAAACGACGGGATTGCGCCCGAGGGAGACGCCTCAAGCGGAACGCCAACCAGGCTATAAGTCTCGATACAGCCATTGGATATAGGCAGGTTGAGGCTGGGCATATTGTGTTAGTTCTCCTCACTGGTCGAGCCTATCGAATCTATCGAGCCAGTCGAATCCAGTGACAACGCGGGCACATCTACCCAGCGTCGCTCAACCCAACTCTGCAACCCCAGTTCCGCGAGTTGAACGCCCTTCGCGCCTTCCAGCAAATCGTAGCGCCACGGCTCGTCTTCAACCACGTGGCGAATGAAGTCTTCCCATTGCAACTTGAAGCCATTTTCATAGAGCTGCGTATCCGGCACCTCTTCCCACTGCTGCTGAAATTGCATCGTCTGTGGTTGATCGGGATTCCATACTGGCCGCGGAGTATTCACACGATGTTGCGTGTAGCAGCTTGTTAATCCAGCGACCGCAGAACCATGCGTTCCATCTACTTGAAAAGTGACGAGATCATCACGCTTTACGCGGACAGCCCAGGAGGAGTTGATGTGCGCAATTACGCCTCCCTCAAGCTGAAAGGTGGCATAAGCTGCATCATCGGCGTCTGCTTTGTAAGTCTGGCCACTCTCATCAATTCGATGAGGAATATGTGTGGCGCCAATGCATGTTACAGCCTTCACGGCGCCGAAAAGATTGTCCAGTACGTAACGCCAGTGGGGTAGCATGTCGAGGATGATGCCGCCACCATCTGCCTTGCGGTAATTCCATGAAGGCCGCTGTGCCGGTTGCAGATCACCCTCGAATACCCAGTAGCCAAACTCCCCACGCACGGAGAGGATACGCCCAAAGAAACCAGCATCAATCAACATGCGAATCTTGCGCAGACCTGGTAGATACAGCTTGTCCTGCACGATGCCGCTCTTGGTGCCGTGTTTGCGTGCAAGACGCGCCAACGCAAGCGATTCGCTGAGCGTCTCCGACAACGGCTTTTCGCAATACACATGCTTACCAGCCTCAATAGCGCGGGTCAACAACGGCACACGCATCTGCGTCGAACCTGCGTCGAAGAAGATAGTATCGTCCGGATTGGCCAGAGCGGCCTCAACATCTTTTGCTACACGCTCCACACCATGGCGCTTGGCCAGCGCTTTTACTTTTTCCTCATTGCGTCCCACCAGAATTGGGTCGGGGATGACACGATCTCCGTCCGAGAGCAGCACACCACCCTGATCTTTAATAGCCAGTATGGAACGAACCAGATGTTGGTTGTAACCCATTCTCCCGGTGATGCCATGCATGATGATGCCAATGCGCCTGCTTGCCAAGTTCCGTTCCACCTTTCGTCTGTTTCTAATTGTTCTTTCAAAAGTATGCACGCTTAGTCGACTACAAGAAGAGCCCAGCTGTCAAACATCTTGTAGAGGGCGCGTCAACTTCTGTGACATTGGCTCGAAATGCCTTAATACACATGGTGGCAAGTAACGCATCGGCAAAGGTTTTTTAATTTTTATTGCTACCTGGCAATCGAAGCTATATAGAATTCGCTTTCTTTGCGCTTTGTAGAGAGGCTCCGCTCGCGGCTTCTTACGAAATGATGGGTAGCACCGATAGGATATGCGCAACATTGTGAAGGCAGCTCATATCCAGCAGGTCCAATCACAGTTGACTGGGACTACTCTTAGCATCAGCTTTGATTGCTGCCTTCACTGCTGACTCCCTATGGATTGGCACAGCAAGCAATCATCACAATCCATTAGAATTTGTGCATCTGGCGCAAGGATATTCCTCGCGTCCCAGGTTAGTATCACTTAGACAATAGGAGCCTCCAATGCCTCGTTTTCTGCGCATTATGTTTTTAGTCGGTACGATCACGGGCGCAGGGTTTGGTTCTGCGCTGGCACAGACCTCACCAGCGGTTGTACGGCCGGCCCCTCCTAGCCGCGCACCACACACACCAGGCGATGTCACTGCTACTGAATTACCGGACGGAACAAATGCTCCGGCAAATGCTGATGGAAATTTTATCCTCGGCCCTGATCACAAACGCGCACCAGAATCATCCGTGCAACAGGGCGTACCGCAGGGAGCTGTGCTTGAGTTCACCATGAATTCAACTGATAGTAAGATCTATCCCGGTATAGCGCGTGAGGCTAATACATTCGGAACAGTCGATCCGACTGATCCCGCAAAGTTATTGGTACCTACGAACCACCCTGCTCCCTACACACGCCGAGTTACCGTTTATATTCCGCAGCAATACGTGCCAGGAACAGTAGTGCCATTCATCGTCGGCGCCGACGGACCGGATCGAGAGTTGTTCACGGTCCTGGATAATTTGATCGCAGAACATCGCGTTCCAGTGATGGTCGCTATCTCCATAGGCAACGGCAGTGGAGATGCACAAGGCAGCGAGCGTGGTCTGGAATATGACACCATGTCAGGCAGATACGCAGAATTTGTAGAGCAGGAAGTGCTGCCTCGCGTGGAGTCGCAATACCATGTGAAATTAACCAAAGACCCTGAAGGCCGTGCAACGACCGGAGGCAGTTCCGGCGGCTCGTGCGCACTCATCATGGCGTGGTATCACCCCGAGTTATACCATCGGGTTCTTACTTATTCAGGAACTTATGTGAATCAGCAATGGCCGTATAATTCGCAGACTCCTCATGGTGCATGGGAGTTCCATGAACACCTCATACCTAACAATCCTGCTAAGCCACTCCGAATTTGGATGGAAGTCGGCGACAGAGACCTGCTCAATCCAAATGTCATGAACGATCATATGCATGATTGGGTTGTAGCTAATGAAGAGATGGCAAAGGTACTGGCCGCCAAAGGCTATCACTATCAATATATTTTTGCGCGCAATGCAGGACGCGTGGATCACGCAGTCAAACAACAGACTCTGGCCGAGGCGTTGGAGTATCTATGGCAAGGATATCCCATCGCTGGCGCGAAGAATTGACCCGGACTTCAACGCCTCGGTCATCCGAGATGATTGCGAGTCTCAGGCATGATCCTTGCCCGAGGGACAAAAACGATAACCAATCCACGGCTCTGTGGCAATGTACGGTCGGGGTCAGATATGGACCGCCACGTGAGTTCGATGCTCTTCAGTTTTTGATGATACATGCAGGACGCCCGGTTACGCATGCACGGCTGCTTGCCGCCTTGCGTGGGCCAGGCTTTGGAGACGAGCGCACTTATTTTACGAGTTCTTATCGGGCAACTGCGAAAGAAGCTCGAAGATAATGCGGCTAACCCAACATATCTTTTAACAGACGCTATCTCGGATACAGATTTCGTGCGCCATAAGATTAATTGGTTCATTAAAAGGTCTAATGGCAATCATCCATCCCGTACTCACATGTAGCTCGCTATATAGTGAGGAATCAGCGTCATATATAACTCTGCAAAAACCTATCGATAACAACGCTATCTATAATAAACATTTCGCCTATCGCCTAATGTCCTTTAGGCCTATAAATACAGTTTACCTGCGGCATCGTGGGTTATAACCATTGGCCAGCAATAAACCCACTCTACACTTTGATCCTTTGACGAACCATCTTTTGCGTAATGGTCTTATGGTTTACATAGTTATAGGGAGGTACACTTCTGCCCTGGAGAATGGATAAGCCCAGCTCTATAATTCGCGGGCCATATTCATGTACTTCATGAGAAACCGAACCAATGATAGGGCTTCCCGTGCGACGCATTTCCTCGACCACTTCGGGAATGCAGTCTTGTCCGACAATAGCCACCTGTCGCTCACGCTTCGCCTCGCGCACAGCCTCAAGCGCACCAAGAGCACTGGTATCGGTAGCAGCAGCTATCAAAATATGCTTATCTTTGGCATGCCGTGCAAGAAACTCCGCTACCACTCGTTGGCTCTTTTCGCGCATCCCTCGCCCATCAATCCGCACGAAGCGATCAGGCTGTATCTGCGGCAACATGGAATGCACGCCGTCCAAAGAGCCGGTAATGCGGCTTTGGACGAGCGTCCCAGCTTCTTCAAGATCGAGTCCGAGCACCCAATCTACCTTTTCTCCCCACTGCTCCGTGGCATAGGTGGCAAGTAACTCGCCGGCCTCCAGACCTGCGCGATAGTTATCAACCCCAAAGTAAGTTGCATGCGGATGAGGATTATCAATTGCAATTAACGGAATGCCCGCTGCTGCAACTTTGTCACCAATTACCGGGGCAGCTCGCCGATCGATCTGGAATTCAATAATCAGATCGACCTTGGCTTTAATAAATTCATCCGCGTTCTTGAGTGCAGTTGCGCCATCGTACCGGTTATCTAAAACTATGAGATCAACCCCCGAGGCGGCGGTCGAAACGCGCATGCTTTCCGTTACAGCCTCTGAAAATGGCATATCGGAGCTCTGACTGCCAAAGCCAAAGCGCAGCTTCGCAGGAGCATTCACATGTCGATACAGGCCATCGCTCGTCCTCGATATATAACCTCGATGTGCCAGCGTCTGCAAGACACGATAGACAGTTGTCTTGGAGAACTTGGTGCGTTGATAAACCGCCTCTAGAGCCATCGGCGCCTTCTCGGCCTGCAGCAATTCCATGATATCCAGCGCCTTGGATAGGATAGGTATCAAGTACAAGCGCTTTGTTGTTTTCCTGGAAGAATCTGCTTTCTTAGATGCGTGCATATTGCTCCAATTTCTCTCCAAGAGACGATAACACTTCCGTTAGATTTTCCCTAGAGCTTCGTTTCGATCCAAAACTCCCCCGCACAAGGCGAGGAGATCGTCTTCTCATAGCAAGTTATATCTGCGTAATTTGCCGTAAACCTTAAATAGACTGCTGCGGTATATTGCTGCCCAATGGTAGGCAGATATAGTAGAAATACCGTGTCGCGACCTTTTCCACTCGGTTGCAATTCATGTGCGGTGGCAATAGACCATGTTAGAAAAAAAACTTACTCCCGAAATGATTGACCTTCTTGTTGAGATGAGGGAGCTGGCATCTTCCGCTCCTTCGCTGATCATCCTGCAGGAGTACATCGTTAAGGCCATCCCCTCGCGGTTGCCCTACTACAGTTGGACAGGCTTTTACATGCTCGATCCCAACGACCCAGACACTCTGGTTCTGGGCCCATTCGTAGGCGATTCAACGCCGCATGTCCGTATTCCTGTCACAGAGGGCATCTGCGGAGCGGCCGTGGCACTGGGTAAAACCGTAATCGTTGATGATGTCAACGCGGACCCACGCTATCTTTCCTGCTCAATCAAGACCAAGTCTGAAATCGTTGTCCCCATCTATGTGCATGGCCGAATCCTGGGGGAGATCGATATCGATAGCCACGATGCCGCCGCTTTCACGAGCGCTGACCGGGATTTTCTCGAAGAAGCGGCAAGGATTATTGGAACCTATATTGAGAAACATCCCGCCTGAGGAATACCAGGCAAACCAAATCACCTCACAATCCGTAACCTCTACAGCGTATTTTGCATCAGATGTTCAGAATCATTCACTTGGGGCTGAAACAGATTGCCTTGCGTGAATCACACCGGCTTCAGGAGGCTATCTGTTATGAACAGGAATTTTCCCGAACAACCTGCGACGCTTGAGACGAACGGCCAAACCAGCATTCGCCGCACATCCCGTCGCAACTTTCTCTTCAGCACGGCAAGCACATGTAGCCTCTTTGCCCTATCGGCATGCCTCACTTCTCCGGTTAAAGCAATCGCTAAAGGAGACAGCTCCGTAACCATTATCCAGTTTTCACCGGACGGCAAAAAGATTGGTAAAGTCAGCGTGCCACGTGTTGTGAAGACCGATGCCGAGTGGGAGAAACAGCTCTCACCTGTCTCATACGAAGTTACGCGCCACGCGGCGACAGAGCGAGCCTACACGGGCAACACTTGGAATCTTCATGACCACGGCATCTATCGCTGCGTTTGCTGCGATCTGGCGCTTTTCAGTTCCGAAACCAAGTTTGAGTCTGGAACGGGTTGGCCAAGCTTTTGGCAACCTCTCGCAAAGGAAAATGTACGTGAAATGACCGACAATAGCCTCGGGATTTCACGCACCGAGATCGCCTGTACCCAGTGCGACGCACATCTCGGTCATCTCTTTGACGACGGTCCGAAACCGACAGGCATGCGTTACTGCATGAATTCGGCTTCTATGCGATTTACAAAAACAGCTTGAGATTTGCAAAAACAGTCGTCGCCAGTCTTTCGTTGATTTGAACCATCGGCTCAGATCATAATCATGCATGGCGATCACCGACTCTTTTGTCCCGGCCACGGAACTTACCAAAAGTGATTCAGCACAGGTACAGGCGCTCCCCCGGGACTGTACCTTTACCGAGTCGGATTGGCGAGCGCTTGCTCCCTTTTGGTATCCTGTGGCGTTTTCACATGAGATAACCAACAAGCCTTACGCGGCGCGACTTCTCGACGAACGGGTTGTCATCTATCGTCTCTCGGATGGTTCCCTGGCGGCTGCGCGAGATATCTGCTATCACCGTGGAGTTCCGCTTAGTCTCGGCCATGTTGAGGGAGACGAGATCATCTGCAAATATCATGGCCTGCGCTACGACCGTGAAGGCAGATGCACATGCATTCCGGCACATCCCGGCGGAGCGATCTCACCGCGTCTCAGACTTGATATGTATCAGGCGCAGGAACGGTATGGACTCGTATGGGTTCGCCTGGTAGACAACGGCCCAAGTCCGCTTCCCGAGATGAAAGAGTGGGAAGACCCAGATTATCTGAAAGTGCTACCAGACAGCGTTGCTATCGAGGCCGCAGCGGGCAGGCAGATCGAAGGCTTTCTCGATGTAAGCCACTTCGCGTTCATTCATAAAAACAGCTTTGGAGAGCCTGATAACCCCGTCGTTCCAGATTACAAAGTGACCGCGACCAAGGGGGGCTTTGTAGCCGACTACATCAGCACCGTTAGCAACTACGCGCACGGATACAAGCATCTGAATCCGCCTGGCTTTCAATGGCACAGGCGTTTTGAAGTCTTCTTCCCGTTCACTGCTAAGCTCACAGTTACGTTTCCCGAAGGTGGACTACTCCACATCATGAACGCGGCCTCGCCTGTATCTGCACGAAAAACGCGCCTGTTCGTACCCATCTGCCGTAACTTCGATAAGCAGGCAGCGATTGAAGCAACGCTCGATTTCAACTATCAGGTATTTTCGGAAGATATAGAGATTGTTGAACGACAATTTCCCGAGGATCTTCCGCTCAAGCTCCACGATGAAGCACACTTCCCTGCTGACAGAAGTTCCATCACTTATCGCAAAGGTCTTTCTGCGCTTGGTCTGGGGCGAAGCTATACATCTTAGGTAGCGACAGGATTCCATTCAAAGTAGTAGTGATAGTGATTACGACAGCCAGGGTTAAACGGCGCACAGCACGCAGGACATTCATTCTCGCAATCCAGGTATTGCCGTATGCTCATTTCGGTGCCGCAGATTCCGCATAGGACTGCTTGCGAATCCCATTCGCTTCGCGGCCAAACTTCAATAGCATGATCGGCCATTGCATCATGACATTCTTTACATGCGTAATAGATGCCGCAGCATTTCATTTGAATGGCAATCACATCCCGCAGAGTTGAGTAGTGAGCGCAGCGGGTTTGCGAGTCTAGAGAAACTCCGTGAACGGTCGACTTTACCATACAAGAACAGGGTAGATGATTCCCTCTGCCTTTGTAAGCGTTCCAATCTCACCTGCAACAAACATGGAGAGAATATGACGGCGAACGAAGAAGCGCGTGCAGCAGAACTTCTGGAGGCACAGACCAAGGCCGAGAAGCTCTTTCATGAAGTGGAGTCTCGCGGACTGATCTGTTCCGGTGTCACCGAGAGCAAGCTGAATTCCGCTATTTATGCTCTCGCAAATGAGATGTATGGAATCTCCGCCTACTGGCATAAGCGCATCGTTCGTGCTGGAAAGAACACTCTTCTTCCGTATGATGAAAATCCGCCCGACCTTACTGTGCAGGCGGATGACATCCTCTTTCTCGATTTTGGACCAGTCTTCGAGCAGTGGGAGGCAGACTTTGGACGCACTTTCGTTCTCGGAACAGACCCACTCAAACTCAAGCTTCAACAGGACGTCGGACTGGCCTTTGCTGCAGGAAAGAAATACTTTCATGAGAATCCCGACCTCGTCAGCAGCGAGCTCTTCCGTTACGCACAATCGCTGGCTAAGCAATTTGGATGGGAGTTTGGTAGCCCAATCGCCGGACATCTGATCGGACAGTTCCCTCATGAAAAAATTTCCGGAGATAAAGTGTCTTTATATATTCATCCAGACAGCCACCTGCCCATGCGCTCGCTCGACCAGAATGGACAAAAACGGCATTGGATTCTGGAGATTCACTTTGTGGACAGGCAGCATGAAATCGGTGGCTTTTACGAAGAATTGATGACTCTTTAGACTCTTCGGAGTGTTGCGTGACCCGGAATATGCATCCATATACAAATAGGCGATCGGCAGCGCGTGCAATATTTCCAGCGTATTCCCTGGACTAACGCCCTTTTCATCGTCGGCAGTATGATCATCAAAAGGTCGCAGGCACGAAGTCGATACATCCCAACCCCCAAAAGAGATGCCAATTATGAGAAATTCAGCCTCGATTGCCCTCCTCGCCGCTACCGCACTTCTTCCCACAGCGTTACTGGCTCAACAAGTCATCACCGGTCAGGCCGCATTTGCCGACTGGAACCAGCAGCAGCCCGGTGCTCACCGCAAAATCACGTTGGCCGATCTTCCCCAACCCAAGCCGCAAGAGGCCGTCAACAATACCCCACATATCGTTCCTCGCCCCGCCGATGCATGGCCGGTAGCACCCGCTGGTTTTAAAGTCACTCTCTACGCAGGCGGCGACTCCGCTCCTATGCAACGTGCCGACAACAAAGAAAATATGGCGCGTAGCAACGGCACTTTCACCATGCCGCGCATCCTCAGAACCGCTCCCAACGGGGATCTATTTCTCGCCGACTCCGGAGCAGGCACCATCTTCATCCTTCGCGGAATAGGTCCCAACGGCAAAGCTGCCCGCACTGAGAAGTTCGTAACCGGTCTGGATCACCCATTCGGCATCGCCTTCTATCCGGCTGAAAATCCGAAATACGTCTACGTCGGCAACGCCACAACCATCCAGCGCATTCCGTATCACTCAGGCGATCTGCACGCAACCGGTGCACCCGAAACTATCGTCCCCGACATCCCAGGCTACGCACAGCTAACCGGTGGCGGCCACTGGACTCGTGACATCGTCTTTACTAAAGAAGGCCACATGCTCGTTTCTGTAGGCTCCGGCTCCAACGTGGACGACGCCGACACGCATCCCAAGGAATTCCACCGCGCCGATGTTCTCGAGTACACCCCTGAAGGCAAGTTTGTCGAGGTCTACGCACACGGCATCCGCAACTGCGTCGGCGAAGCCATCAATCCCATCACCGGCCAGCTCTGGTGCTCCACCAATGAGCGCGACGATCTCGGCAATCACCTTGTTCCCGACTATGTAACATCCATTAAAAAAGGCGGCTTTTACGGCTGGCCTTGGTATTACATGGGCGGTCATCAGGATCCGCGACTTCCCGAACCCTGCGCCAACGGAACTGGACCTAACCTGCAAGCAGCCGCACTCACCGCGGATCAGGCGAAAGACTGCAAGCGAGTCGACCTCTCGTCCAAGGTCATCACTCCCGATGTGCTGCTCCAACCACATATGGCTTCGCTTGAGATGACCTTCTACCCATCCAACGGAGATTTCCCCAAACAGTACGACGGCGATGCCTTCGCCGCTGAACATGGCTCATGGAACCGCGCCAACCGCGCCGGCTACGAAGTTGTCCACATCCCCATGCACAACGGCCACGCCGACGGGAGCTATGAAGACTTCCTGACCGGCTTCGTCACCAAAGACGGCCAGGTCTGGGGTCGTCCCGTAGGCGTCGCCACCGGCCACGATGGTGCGCTCTACGTCACCGATGACGGTACCCGCAGCGTCTGGCGCGTAGCCTACACGGGTAAGTAACCCACTCCGGGCAACAGAAAAGGGCGCTTCGGCCAAAAGCCGTGGCGCCCTTTTCTATCTATGGCCCAACTGAGCGTCGTTATAGATTGGTTGTGCGCCGCGAAGGCGACTCAACATTTTTAGGCTGCATGCCCGCCAGCCGCAATGCGATGATCATCGCAGGTACGAGGAAGACCATGGATCCAAAGACCCACATGACCACCGCTCCAAGCACCTGATCGTCCGCAGCCGAAACCTGAAACGGATTCGGATGATCGAGATAGTAGCTGTAGACTGGCCTTCCACAAAATGCCAAAAAAGCGGATAGCAAGGTGTTCACGATATCCGCAGATACGAGATAAAGAAGAATACTCCACGTTCGCAGTCGTCTCTCCGCAGGCCAGGGCCTTAGGATGCACCACCAGAACAAGCACGACGTAAATAGAAAACACAGATGCTCAAAAGCATGCCAGTTTTCATGTTCGAGAGCAAAGTCGTATGCACCGGGGATATGCCAGGCTAGAAACGTCAAATTCATTGCAAGCCATGCCACCAGCGGCGTCACGATCCAATGGGAGAATTGACGCAGAGGCGACACGCGCAAGAGCGGGCCAATAATGGTTCGTCTCACGAACACAGGAAGCCCGCGCAGAAGCGGCACAACCGGCAATCCATAAAGGAGCAGTGGAGGTACGAACGACATCAACAGCAGATGCTCGATCATGTGGGCGCTTAGCATGGCATCTGCAAAGCCATCCATCGGCGAGCCTATGGCCAACCAAAGTACCGCGAGGCCAGAAAGGAAAGACGCCAGCCGCTGTTCGGTGAACTGAGCGGGGCGTGTCTTGCGAATAGCAAACCAGCCCCGCACATAAATCACCGCAGTCAACACCACTGAGGTGGTTAGCCAGATTGGCAGCGACCAATCGGCAAAGATATCTTTTACCGCCGGGGACATATCTATGGCGTCGTCCGACTGGATGGAGATGATGGCGACTCGGAGGGTTTATGCATCTCACCTGCATCACTCAGGCTGCGAGAGGCATCGATCGCAGGAGAGAGATGATCACCACGCAGCGTCATAAGAAACTTGACGAGCGCCTTTGTCTCCGAAGGGTTCAAGGCGTTTCCATAAGCAGGCATGTTACCGCCGCCCTGCAACACCTGGCGAATGATCTGATCCTCCGTCATGCGCGAAGCGATTGCATCGAGTGCAGGTCCGCGTTGACCGCCAACATTACTGAGCGAGTGACAGTTACGGCATTGTTTATCCTGCAACACCATCGCTCCCTGTCTCTCAAGAGGAGTACGGTCATGCAGATATTCAGCAGGTACGGAGTCCGCTGTCCATGCGCTCATCACCGGGCTCCACGGAGTATAAGTACCGAGCCGCGTGAAGATGCCAAGCGACACAGCAATCACTGAGACCATCAGCACAGCAACAGGGCGTTTAGTCCAATGGCGCTCACCCTCGGCAGCGAAAAGCGGCAGTAGAAGCATGGCTGCAATCGCTACTACGGGAACAACAAGCAACACCGGCGTTTCAAGCGATGGCGGAAGAAACGCCAACACCGCATAGATCCATAGAAAAGCAAAGTCCGGTTTGGGTGCTGTTTGAATTATGGTTGGATCAGGCTGGCCGCCAGGACCAAACGGTCCAAAGAAGAAGGCAAATGCCATCACTGAAAAGAGGATTGCTGCTGCGAAAACTGCATCCTTCCATGCCGCGTCAGGAACAAAGGGGATGCCGGTCTTTTCGGTCAGCTCGTGATATTCACGCTCGTACGTGGCCTTGGTCACGATTCTGCCAGGCATCGGCCAATCGCTTACGCCGTGTCGCAGTGTCATAAAGATATGCAGCCCTACGCCCCCGAGCAACAGACCAGGAATGACAAAGACATGCAGCGTGAAGAAGCGCGAGAGTGTTGCCCCTCCGATGATTGGGCCGCCGAGTACGAGATGTACCAGTGGCGCGCCAATCAATGGAACACGGCTCATGATCGAAGCGCCGATGCCTAGTCCCCAGTAAGCGTCTTGATCGAAACGCATTACCTGACCGGTGAATGCCATGCCGAGAGTCAGCAGCAGCAGCACAATACCGATCATCCACGTAAGTTCGCGCGGAAACTTGTACGCTCCGAAGAGAAAGACCTGCACCATGTGGATGAGCACGATGGCGATCATGAAGTCTGATCCCCAACCGTGCAGGGCGCGCAAATACCAGCCCAACTGAATGTTGTGGTTCAGCAGGTTGAGGCTCCCCCATGCTTCGTTGGCCGACGGACTGTAAACCAATGCAAGTAAAATACCCGTGACGACTTGCAGAACCAAAAGAACCGTCGCGGCACTGCCGAAAACATACATCCAACTTGCATTGTTAGCAGGCGTTGGATGAGAAGCTGCATCGCTCAACGGCTTGATCAGCCCGAGGCGATGTTCAAGCCATTGATAGCTCTTGGCTCCAGCTTCGATAGCGCGCTTCTTTATCCCTGCCATTGGGTGGACCTCGTCTCGGCGGTTTCAGAAGTTGCCTCATTCATTGCAGGTTGAATGTGCACCAGAGGCTTGTTTGCCTCTGAACAGGATGCCTGCGTTGCCAACGTCGGCATATCCCCGGCATGGATCGCGAGCAGGTTGCCTTTCACCTGGTACTGATACTCAAAGAGCCCGCGTTCCGGTGGACCAGAGGCTCTGGAACCGTCTTCGTAATAAGCTCCGCCATGGCAAGGGCACATGAAAAGTTTCGACTGGGCAAACCAGCGGACAGGGCAACCCAGATGTGCGCAATTGATGGCAAAGACCTGAAACTGCTGTGCAGAGACACGTCTCACCCAGCATGCAACCTTAGCCGTCTCTCCATCTCCGAGGCGCGCAACTGGACTTTGAAAATCTACAAGCCGCGTTTCTCCGACAGGAAAATCGTCGACTGATCCGATATTGATCCATGAACCTGTCGCGGATGATTTCTTTATTGCCGGGCCAAATAGATAACCCGCAATCGGAACTGCAAGCACGGTACCGACCGCGGCATTCAACAGGACCGAAAGCTTGAAAAGGAAAGAGCGACGCGAATGCGCAGCCGCTTTTTCTTCCGGCGAAGGGCCGTTGTTGTTTGAATCGTCGGGAAGTTTTAAATGTTCGCTCATGCTTGTCTCCGATTAACTACTACGGGTGTTGCTGGTACGGCTGGCCAGGTGCCGTAACACGATGACTTGCGAGCCACGCAACTATATCCGTGATCTCCTGATCATTGATGGTGCGTGTTGGGGAACTCGCGGTTTCGGCTCGCCAATCAGGCATGCCCTGTTCCGGTTGACCAGCAAGAATAATGCTGCGCAGACCCTGATCGCTGACGAGAGCCAGATAGGCCGGATCAATCAATGAGCCCGTGTGCACCTTGTCTGAGTTACCCGTTGCATCAGCACCGTGGCACCGCGCGCAATAGCTGGCAAAAGCTTTCTGACCGTTCGCGGAATCGCCAGGAGTGCTGCTTGCATATGCAGGTGGAGTCAGCCCGGAAAGTTCTGTGGAGTTACCCCATGTCTTGATCATGCCCTGCACAAGAATAGCGATTTGCTGATCCGTCAACATGCCGCCCGCAGCCTTCGAAAAGCCAGGCATCATCGTTCCCGGAACACCAGCGGCTGTTACACGCTGCAGATTTGCTGGTCCTGCGATTGCCAGATATACAGGGCTCGCCAGCGAAATCGCTGCACCGTTTTTGCCATGGTCGCCATGGCATGCAGCACAGTTCTCCCCGTAGAGTGTGGCAAAATCCGTCACCTGATCAGGGCGAACATTCTCCGGATCGGATTTAGGCTTTCCTGGCGCATTTTCACAACCCGTGCCAACAACAGCAAGGGCACTGGCCAGAATCGCGAAGCTGAAAAATCGTAAATTCATGCTGTTGTATCTTTCTCGTTTGAATCATCCATTCGGTTCCGGTCACGCTCAGAAACCAATAGATCGAGATCGCCGTGAAGACCCGCTCGTACCGCAAATGGAAGTGCCTGAAATTGCGGCGTACGTACCTTGGCTTGCAAGTTGACTACGAATCCGCAAACAAGACCAAAGATGATTTGTGAAGGCACAAACCAGAACCAGTCGATGCGAGCATTCAGAATAGGACTGACGATGCCCAACGCTGAATAAAGAATTGCAGTGAAGAGCAAAGGCGCCATAAATCCCGCCGTAAAGATTGGATACTTGGGGAACATCTGCAACATCGCGCCGTAAAGAAGACCGACAAGCAGCGAAGTAACCCCATGAATTATGAGTGCCGCGAGCAGGCCCCGCAAGTGAAACTCACTCAGGAACACATCGCTTGCACCACCCCAACTCACAAAGCCACCGGCAGCCAGAAGATTCATCGCATACCAAACGCTGTGATAGCGCAACAAACTGAAGAGCGCTGCTGGTATCGTCATCGCGATACCCCCGGCAATACCGCCCTTGATGCCTGTCGAGATCTGAAAAGTTTCTACCGGGAGGATCTTGCGACGCATCGAACTGATTGCCGTATGCCGTAAAAGAGTACGTGCTGTCGTGATCTCGGCAGTCTCAGTCTGAACCGCAACGGCCTCGTGTTCTTCTACAGGCAGCACCTGCAAAAACCAGCCAACAGCACTGATAAGAGCAAGCACAAATCCAAGCAGACCGACGGCAATACTGGTCACCATGCCTGCGAGTACGAGCGAGATGCCAAGCGCAAGAACCATGGGCCATGCCGTTGGCCGAGGCAGTTGAATTACACCTGTCTCCCGACTTGAATCTTCGTTATGCATCGAGCGACCTTCCCTTCCCAACGTTCACGCTATCTCCCAAATACATATACAACCAGGAAAACAACTATCCAGACTGCATCTACAAAATGCCAATACAGAGACAACACTTCAAGCCTCTCTGTATGCTTAGCAGTCATCTGCCCACGCAGCGAAAAAAACAGGGCCAATGACAACATGAGCAGGCCTGCGACTACGTGCGAAGCATGCAGGCCAACCAGAGAATAGAACGTCGTTCCAAAGAGATTGGTTTGAAGCGTAAGCCCATCGTGATAGATAAGACGCCACCACTCTTGAGCAGTGCAGGCAAGAAAGATAGTGGCGAGGAGCACTGTGAGCGCAAGCCAGAGCGAGCACATGCTCCGTTTGCTGTGATGAAGTGCCGAGACAGCAAAGTGCACAGTAATACTGCTGGATAGCAGGCAAATAGTCGAGAGAATCGGAAGATCAAGAACTTCACGCGGCGTCGGACCGCTAATACTCTTCCCTAAATAGAAAACATACGCTACGACAAAAATGATAAAAATTGCAGCTTCAGCAGCAATCAAACATGCCATGCCGACGATGCCACGAGAGGGCATCTTCAGTTCTTCTGCAGACGCATGGGGGACAACAGCAGTTCCACTCATCGACTATTCCTCACATCTCGTAGTTGCTGTCTGGATCGTCGGGATGCTTCAGATCCCACAATGGACGACGGCTCTCAACCGTCGGAGTAACCGCGAAGTTATAAGGCGGCGGCGGCGACACAGTAGACCATTCCAGAGTCCACGCATCCCACGGATCCGGTCCAGCAACAGCTCCCTTGAAATAAGACCAGATGAGATTGAAAACAAACAACAGGCTGGCGATTGTCTGGAGGACCGCGCCACTTGAAACGATCATGTTCAGGACTTCCCAGCCGCGGTCTGCCTCGTAGGTGTAAATACGACGCGGCATGCCAAGTATTCCGGGAATATGCATGAAGTCAAAGGTCAGATGGAAACCGATGAGAAAAATCCAGAAGTGCCATTTGCCAATCTTCTCACTCAACATACGCCCGGTCATCTTGGGGTACCAGTAGTAGAAAGCAGCAAAGATCATGAAGAGAATCGCACCAACCAGGACGTAGTGAAAGTGCGCAACAACAAAGTAGGAACTGCTGAGTTGCCAATCAAAAGGGGAGGCCGAAAGCATGATGCCCGTGAGGCCTGCAATAAGGAACTGAAACAGAAATCCAACCGAAAACATCATGGCAACGGTGAAGTGAATCTTTCCGCCCCACAACGTTGCAAGCCAATTGAAGATCTTGATTCCTGTCGGCACCGAAATGATCATCGTCGCAAAGGTGAAAAACGTGTTCGCGTAAGCTCCCATGCCCACGGTAAACATGTGATGCGCCCAGACGCTAAGGCTGATGAAGCCGATACCCACGGTTGCTGCAACCATCGCCGGGTAGCCAAAGATAGCCTTGCGTGAAAACACAGGGATGATCTCGTTAGCAAAGGCGAACGCCGGCAGGACAAGAATGTATACCTCTGGATGACCAAATATCCAAAAGAAATGCATCCACAAAACTGCAGAACCACCAGCCTGCGTATCAAAGAAATGCGAGCCTGCATAGCGATCGAGCATTAGCATGATCTGCGCAGCAGTGAGCGGGCTAACCGCAACAAAGACCATCCCTGAAGTAACCAGGTAAAGCCATACCAGCAACGGCATACGGTTAAGCTTCATCCCAGGGCAACGCATACAAATAGTCGTCGCCACGATATTCAATGCTGTACCGATGGAACCAATACCACTGAGCAGCAGAGCGAGAGTCCAGTAATCCGTGCTGTGACCCGGTGAAAAAACACGGGCGGTCAGCGGCGCATACGCAAACCAACCTACGTCTGGAGCACTGCCTGCTCCATACAAGCCATCTCCTCCGAGATAGCTGAAGTAAAGCAATACGCCACCGAAAGCTGAGATCCAAAAGCTGAAGGCGTTCAGTCGGGGAAATGCCATGTCGCGAGCGCCAATCATCAGCGGAACAAGGTAATTTCCAAAGCCAAAGAGAATGGGCATACCGACGAAGAAAACCATCGTCGTGCCATGCATCGTAAAGAGACGGTTGAATGCCTGAGGCGAAACAAACGAGTTGTTCGGGATAGCAAGCTGGATGCGTATTAAAAGTGCCTCAAAGCCACCAATGAGCAAAAACAGCAGAGAGTATCCGATGTACATCAACCCGATCTTTTTGTGATCGACGGTTGTGATCCAATCATGCATTACCTCAAATACCAGCCGACGAGGCGCTCGCGGAGCCGTCTTGTCGATGATTGCCGGGGCTGGAGTTTGTGCTGCCATAAGCTGCTTTCCTCTCTTACTACTTGAGCGAAGTGAGATATGCCGTAACTAAATCCAGGTCGTGATCGCTCAGATGCATCGGAGGCATAAGCACTCCTGGCTTGAAGTGAGCGGGATTATCGACAAAGGCTCGGATATTCTCACGCGTGTTGGGCACAGCACCTGAAGCGATCGTGTCACGGCTTGCCAGATGCGTTAAATCCGGACCAAACCGGCCCGTTGCCACAGTGCCCGACACGGTATGACAACTGATACATGCGTTGTGTTGAAAGACAGCCTCACCGGCCGTAGCGCTTGGATCTTCTACCGCAACCTTCTGCTGACGCGCGACCCAGGCTGCGAACTCTGTGGGAGTATCTGCATAAACTCGCAACAGCATCTTTGCATGCTGCGTACCGCAATACTGTGCGCACTGGCCGAGATAAAGACCAGCCTGCTCCGGATCAATCCACATGACATTGGTCTTGTTCGGAATGAGGTCCATCTTACCTGCCAGCCTAGGTATCCAAAAACTGTGATCCGTATCGGCGGAAGACATCGTCAGATATGTAGGAGTCGGATTGCTTGAATCACTGACTGGCACGTGCAATTCATTGGCTGTAACAATCCCAAGCTTGGGATAGCGATACTCCCACCAGTACTGATGCCCAATGACCATTACGTCGATTTTCTGCTTCGACTTGCCTGCTTTTTCTGTTGAAAAAATGACACGCGTCGTAGCTAGAAATAGAACAACCACAATGAGAACAGGAATCACCGTCCATGACAGCTCAATCTGATTGCTTCCGTAAATCTGCGCGGGCTCTTGCTCTGAATTGGAATCGGAGGCGCGAAAGCGATAACGAAGCAGAGCAAAGATTAGAAGTCCTGCCACTACGACGAAGATCGAACATACGATGCCCAGCACCAACATCGACAGTCCGAAGATGGCGTGCGCGGGCGTTCCGGCAGGGGCAAAAATGCTGGTCGAATTGTTACCTAAAACAAACTGGAAGGGACGACCGACTACGGATGCCCAAACGCGAATAATCGTCATATCTCCCCCGAAAGCACCTGCTTGAGCCTCATGCTCTGTCGATGAGATCAACTTTCACCGCAGAGCTGCAATGCCTGAACTTTGTTAAGCGATCAGCCATTGGCGAGAGCCACTGGCGTTACCTGTATGGATGACCGGTGAAGCTGCGTTATCCGCTGTCCAGGTCGCCTGTAAAAATCTCCCTGTACAAGCATCGCACATACGATGGCAAACGCGTACCAAATACCGGGCATGTTCCTTTTTATCTTAGCCAGAATCAATGACATCGTCATCACTCCAGCATCCACTACTTCACCATGCGTTTGTATGATGCCGGTCGAATCTCGATTGATCTTTAAAAATTTTACTATGGCTATTCCTTCGCTATTGGCAAGTACAACGCAAGCTGGCCTTCTACTATCACAAGCTCCGCACGCAAGTATTTTTTATCCGCATATGGAACGCGAGCAGGGATTGTGCCCCAGGTGGGTTTCGAGAAAATCCGATCTCCTGTCTCGCCCCCAATTCTCGCCATCGTAAAGGATGCTGTCTCGATCTCAAAACGTATCGCCTGCCGGCCTCCGCAGAAAACCACTTTTGAGCGATGCAAAACCGCGAGCTCTGATCGTTTCATCTCCACGATATTGCTTTAGATACAGCGTCTTAGTAACACATATTCGAGGCTATAGCTATCAGCCATCCGTTCGTTCGTCGCTCTATAACTTGCTGCAGGAGAGATACGCCCGATGGAAAACATCAGAACACGCGTCGAAGGGTATTATGTTTAAAGATTGCTCTTACCTAGCAACCTCGCTCTATCTGCGTCGCCATTTATTCGTATTAACTTACAGAAAAAGGTTTCCCGCATGTTCCCCTTTCTTATCCTGCTTGCATCCTTCGTCGCCTCCCCTGTACCGCAGCATCATCACCATGATGCAGAGAATGGCGATCCTAATGCCGCCATCGAGAAGTTTGGCTCTGTTAGCATGCAAATCTCCTGTACCGCTGCAGTGCAAAAGCCCTTTGAACGAGGTGTCGCATTGCTTCACTCCTTCTGGTATGAAGAGGCTACGAAGCAGTTTCAGCTAGTCGCATCGGCTGATCCTCAATGTGCGATGGCACAATGGGGCTTAGCTATGTCCGAGTGGCGTCCGTTCTGGGACGGTATGCCTATAGAACGCCGCAAAGCTGGCATCGTCGAAATAGACAAAGCAATGGGGTTGAATGCCAGGACCGACCGGGAACGTCGCTACATCTCTGCCCTACGCGACTATCTTCACGCCGATCCATCTCAAGATGAAAAGGCCCTGCGCAGGTATGACGATGCCATGCTCGCCTTGCACACTGCTTATCCAGACGACATTGAAGCCACCGCATTCTATGGCCTAGCGCTTGCCGCAAGTGGCGATGCACGTAAAGCTCTTGACGTACTGGAGCCCGCATTCCAGGCTCATCCCGACCACCCAGGCCTAGCCCACTACATCATTCACACCACCGACAGCCCACAGCTTGCTGCGGAAGGCCTTGCCGCTGCCAAGGAGTACGCCGCTATCGCTCCTTCCTCTGCTCACGCTTTACATATGCCAGGCCATATCTTCGCTCGCCTCGGCATGTGGCAGGAGGATATTGATGCGAACAAGGCCTCCGTGCGCGCGTCTGAAGACGCTGAAAAGAATCATCTCGCAGGCGTTGGCCATGAGATGCACGCCTATGAATTTCTCCTATATGCCTACCTGCAGATAGCAGATGACGCGAATGCTAAACGTGTGCTCGATTACATAGAACCCATGATCACGCATCTTCGCTCGGTACCTGGAATCGAAAATGATGGCATGGCTATCTTCACAACGTATTTTGAGGTGGAACTCCCCGGCATCTACTACCTCGAGATGCACGACTGGAAGAATGTTCTCGCCATTCCAGAGCCTGCTAACCCGCTGATCTCGACAAAATATTACCTGAATTGGGAGCAGGCTATCGCAGCCGGACATCTCCGCGATACAAAGACAGCAGACCGCTCCGCGGCAGCAGCCGAAGCTATTTACGATCAACTTCCAAATGATGGCAGTCCAATTTCAGGCGAGAAAGAGGTCGCTCTCGACACCATCAAAGCCTGGCAGAGCTTCGCACATAAAAACGATGAGCAGGCATTTCATCAAATCAGCGACGCCGCGGATATTCAGGACCGCGTAGGCCAGGCAGAGGTCGACATTCCCGCTCGTGAAATGTACGCCGATATGCTTCTAACCGACCATCGTCCAGCAGAGGCGCTCGTGCAGTACCGCGCCGCCTTGAAACTAAGCCCTAACCGGTTCAACGCGCTCTATGACGCGGGCCGAGCTGCAGAAGAAGTCGGGAAGAAAGACGAAGCAGCCGGCTACTTTAAACAGCTCCTGACAATCACCAACAATGGCGCGCACACACGACGGCCTGAAATCGCCTACATCCGTACGCGGAACCTGACAATCCAATAAACTAGGTTGACAACGCTTCATCTACCGTCTGAGCATCCACTAGAGGTTAAGACAATGGACAAAGATCAATCGCCAAAACTGATACCGCCCTTCACACGTGAAACCGCAATTCTAAAAGTACGTGCGGGCGAAGATGGATGGAACACTCGAAACCCCGAGAAGGTTTGCCTGGCCTACACAGTCGACAGCCACTGGCGTAATCGGGCCGAGTTTGTTACGGGCAGAGAGGAAATCAAGCAATTCCTCACACGTAAATGGCAGCGCGAACTCGAATACAGACTCATCAAAGAACTATGGGCTTTCGACGGCTCACGCATCGCTGTTCGCTTCGCATACGAATGGCATGACGATTCCGGTAACTGGTTCCGGTCTTACGGAAATGAGAACTGGGAGTTCGACGAGAACGGTGTCATGCATCATCGCTACGCATGCATTAACGATTTGCCTATCCTGGAGTCGGAGCGTAAATATCACTGGCCACAGGGTCGCCGTCCCGACGATCATCCTGGTCTTTCCGACCTCGGCTTCTAATTGAATACAACGAGCACCAAGTCTCAAAATGTTTGCACCGAGAGCATTCAAAGACGGTCGGTGCAATGGATGAATCGGATGCGGCGATCGTGCTCAGTACAGCGTTCTCCATCGCTATGCTGAGCACGATCATCGCATTGAATCAATGATTCATTGAATCTCAACCGGCCAGAGCTTTCGTCTCGCGTGTCTAAAAACAGGAGAATCGAGAACCGGGAAAATCGAGATCAACCGCGCTTAGAATTTCGGATCGAAGTTGAAGTAGATCGGGTTCGAAAGTCCGACCATGTTCCCGCTGAGCGCCATCGATCCTGGAACCTGCGGATAGGCTGTAGGCGGACCCTCAACCTCGATGCGATAGTAGGTCCGGCCAAGGGATGCAGGAGTGTCGGTGAACTCCACCATAGCTTCCTTGCCGCCAGTTGCCTGCAAGGTGCTGAACGGATCGCCATTCTTCACCACCCGTACGGTGTAGGATGCTCCGGCAACGGTATTTCCCGTGAGTTGAATGCGAAACTTGATCGGCTTGCCCGTAGCCTTTGTGTTGTCCCCCATCATCATGTCCATCTTGCCATCCCCATCGAGATCAGCATAAAACTCGACGCGAGGAGCATACGGATTCGCGCTGACAGCAACTCGCCCGTTCGTCAGAGCGTCTACGACTGCTTGCAAAGTCCGCTCCTTGGCAAACACCCAGGTGGTTGGGGTTCCAACGTAGTTGGCCTGACGCTGATACGTATTTTTAGTCGCCTGTTCGGGAGTGTCCGGAGTGCCATGATGAGAATCGCTTCCACCTCTACCCGTTAACTTGCGACCGGAGGAGAGCATGTCGTCCCAGATCATGATCGCATTGGCATTCTTTGGCCAGACCGCAGAGTTCCATACTTCAATTGAGTCGACCATATCGTAGGAGTATCCGAAATGATCCTTTCCGCTCGGATGGTTGGCCGACAGATGAATCCCAAGCTCCCTCTTCACCGCTCCCACCACCACGTCGCGCTGGTCGCGAACATCATAGAGCCGCTGGTGATCGTAGGGTGTGGCTGAGAACGCATTGCCGTGGCCACGAACCGTCGTCCACTCCGCACCATACAGAAGCAGAAGAGACTTTGATTTGAACTCAGGATCAGACCATGTGTTGTGCGCAACATCACCCTGAACATGATTGTCATGATCGGTAATACAGAGATAGTCCATGCCGACAGACTCGGAAAAGGCAATGATCTTTGCCTCGGAGTTATTACTGGAGTCATGGCTATGCCGGGAATGCAAGTGAAGATCTCCCTTGAGCCATACGCCGTCAGTAAGGCTGGCGATGGGCGGCAGTGGGCCCACATCGACAGGTGCCCACGGATTACTATGGCTTGACTGTCCCAGAGTCGAACTACTGATGCAACCCGCCATGATCAAACCAGCTACGAAAATATATGCACGCATACTCAATTCCTTTCAGAATGTACAGGGTTAGGTTCTGTCCGCTTTTGCTTACGCTCAAGGGAGTACACCGGAGATGGTGCTCCCATGAGCTTTCCTGACGAACACATAAAGATCGAGGCGCGCTTGGCAGCTCTGCGCCTCCGGATTCCATCTAGAACTTTTGCAATTTAAGAGTGAGAGCCGAGGTCCAAACTCATGTTTCAGTGATCCGTGCTCGCACCCTGTACTGCAGTGCGTAGAGACGAAGTCGCGTCACTCATAGAGGGCGGTGGCGTGGCCTTACCCCATTCCGACGGAGCAGATCCCATCGAAAGAACCAATGTCGCTCCGTCCTTGATCTGAGCGTGCCGGAACCAGGCGTTCGGGAGATCGACTCCATTGAGAGTGGCCGATTGCACATAGCGATTGAGGCCGTTGCCATCCAGGTTTCTGGCGACGATTCGGAGCTTCTTGCCGTCTCCGAGAGCAAGCGATACGTCAGGAATGCTCGGCGTGCTGATGAGATAGATATCCTGGCCAGCAACCGGGAAAATACCAAGCGTCGAGAAGATCAACCAGCTCGACATCGCTCCGGAGTCGTCGTTGCCGGGGATACCAGCGCGGCTATCAGTAAAAGCTTTTTCGAGCACCATATGCACGATATCCGCAGTCTTGTCTGGACGCCCAGCATAGTTATAGAGCACAGGAAGCAGGAAGCCTGGCTCATTGGTCACATCGAAATGGCCGCGCAGGAAAGTCCAGTCAAGACGATGAACGAAAGCATCTTTGCCGCCAGCCATTTCTATGAGCCGTTTCATATCCTGCGGAGCGTAGATCGAATAGGTCCAGATATCGCCCTCGTAGAAGAAGTCAGGCCATGTGCCGCGGACGACAAGATATGGAGGAGCCCATGTGCCATCCTGATTGCGCGGACGCATAAATCCTTTGAATCCCTGGACAGTCATATCCTTGTCCCAGAGATGCTCAAAGTTGTGCGCCCGACTGGCATACAACGCAGCCTCTTTCGTCTTGCCCAGACCACTCGCAACCTCGGAGATAGCGAAGTCGTCGTAGCTATACTCCGCAGTACGCGAGCCGGAGCGCTCATCGGCAAGCGTGACGTAGCCCTTCTCGTTGTAATCCTTGAGACCTCCTCGACCCTCTTTTTGCGCATCCGCAGGAGGCACCTCGGCATCATGTACCATCGCGGCAAAGGCCGTCTGATAATCAATGCCCTTGAGACCTTTGAGATAAGCATCTGCAACGACGACGTTGGCGTTAGATCCACCTTGGGTGCGGCCATTGTCATTGCCGCTACGTGCGTCCGGCATATAACCCGTGTGCCGATAGATATCGATGAGCGAACGAATGATGTCGCGCTGTCGATCCGGCGCGATCAGCGTAAGCAACGGGCTGGAGGTGCGGAACGTATCCCAGATACAGTAGTAGTCGTCATAGTAAGGCTCTGATGACTTCCAATCCGGGTTTTCGCCTGTGCGGTCGGTGGGCATTAGCATGACGTGATAGATCGCAGTGTAGAGCTGCCGACGTTGTGAATTAGTCTCGCCTGTCATGCTCAATTTCGCCAGCTCGGTATTCCAGAGTGCAACGGAAGCAGCGTGCACTGCCGCGAAATTCCACGCGGGAACTTCCTGCTGCACGCTCTGCTTCGCCTGTCCGGCACTGATGAATGAAATACCAACCTTGACCTGGATCACCTGATTTGCTTTCGTGCTGAAGTCGAAGGAAGCGCCAATTGGTGTGTCTGCACCAACCGTAGCGTCCCTGACTTCAGTCAAAGAACTTCCGGTCCACGTCCGCATCGCTTTGGCAGGCGTGTCCAGCACCATGTAGTAGAAGACCCTGTACTCGCCTCCTCTATTCCAACCACCGGTGAAACGCGCTACTCCCTGAGCCTCGTGATTTGAGGTGAGGTGGATCTCCGCGCCAAGAAACTTCTGCGCCTGCCAGTCCGTTCCAATGCCAAACGCCTGCGCGAGGTTGACGGTGATGTGGGCCTGTTGCGAAGCAGCAAAAGTATAACGATGGAAGCCGACGCGACGACTGCTGGTCAGCTCCGCTTTGACCTGGTAGCGGGTAAGATTCGCCGCGTAGTAGCCGACTTTAGCGACCTCTTCCGTTCGTGGAGATTTGATATCGTTCAGGTCGAGCGGGCCAGTGACAGGGGCAACAAGGATGTTGCCATATTTGCCTTGAGCTCCGCTGAGATGAAGATGAGAAAAGCCAAGAATGACTCCATTGCTCGAATAGCCGAAGCCGGAGCGACGTCCGTCAAAAGTCTCCATGTCCGGGCCCAGTTTAACCAGCCCATAAGGTATCGCAGAACCGACAAAGGTATTGCCTCCCCAGTCCACACCGATGAAGGGATCAACATCGCGCGTGTAGTCTTTCTGAGGCTGAATACCGGCCCCGAACGATGGCACTGTAACGGCAAACAAAGCAATGCATACACCAAGAAACAAACAAGTAAAACGAACCATTCGAAGCCCGGTTGAATATAGAAAATGAAATGGAACGCGTCCGTTCTCTTCGGCGTCACGCAAAATGTCAGTCGTCAAGTAAATCTCCGTCTGTTGGTGGTTCTATAAAATTTCTTAGGATTTCGTTCGAGCAGCGCTTACTTCGATAGGGAGGGCTCAATCAACGCGTCAACACAGCCCGAAGGCGCTATCACCGGGTTGCAACGAGCGATGAGACCATGCGGCAATCCCACGAAAAATCCCGTCCATTTCGACGGTTCCGATGAGGGATAGTCGGTGCTTAACATCTGTGCCGCGCTCGACAGCGCAAGTTCAGCGCGGGTGCGATCATTGCTGCGCGCTTCTTCGGTGCTATCGTCAGTACGTGTCCGAATCAGGTATCCCTGTTTCGCGAGAGCATCCATCTCTTCTTTCGTTCCACCGTTCTCTTCGGTAAAGGCTGCGTCTGGGGCGCCCGGAGTCGCGTTCGTGAAGATCATCCGGCCACGAAGTGAAGATGGCCTTCGGTATAAATTGCTTCTACCGGGCGCTGATCCATCAGAAAGATCACCTTGCCGCGAGACTCTGCCAACGTGGGCCAGCCACCGGATTTTCTACCCGCAGTATCTTTTCCACTATTCTGGATAGCCTCAAAGAGCGTCGCGTAGCTGCCTCGCACCTCATCCGGTGTGATCATCTCTTTCGAAGAAAAAACAGAGCGTATCTCGGCGTCGAGCGCGTCGAAGGTTGCGGCTGTAAATGGTTCCGGCCCACTCGGAGAAGCCTCAGTTCCCGGACGCCCTTGTTTGGTCTCGATGAGAATGAAGATCGGCACATGCCCGGGGTTCAGATTGGACCAGCTTCGAATCGTCGTAAGGCAGGCGATTAAGGTGTGGCAGGAACTGCGCTGATCTACATTCAGCACATGCATCACCTTGAAGCCAGGCTTATCCATCTCATGGTTTGGATCGAAATCCGGATCAGCAGGCAACCCTGCCGCAGCCACCTTATCTACGATTGTCGGATGAGAATACCGGCCACCCTTGGAGTCGGCATAAATATCAATCTCGAGTTGGCGAACACCGCCGGAGAGTTGGTCGCCAAGTGGCTTATGCTCATAGTCGAGTGCGCGCATTGCCTTCGGATTCTGTTGCTCAATCAACTTGTGCTCACTGGGCGCGATACCCGTGTGATAACTGTTGTGGCTTCCGATCACCTGGATCTCGTTGATACGGACGGACTGATCTTGTTTAGCAGCAGAGGTCTGCTGAGCCACTGCACATAGGGAGAACAGGATAATTGCCGGGAGTATGGTTAGGAGGTTCCGCATATCAAGTAGCCTTTGTCTTCTCTGGGTAGGTTGTCTGGTGGACCGAGCGTAATTGCTGTGGCATCGAAACGACATCGTATTCGTCTATGAAATACGCTTACGAGTACCCTTCTCCTGCTTCGGTTGCTGCTGCTCAAGCCCGGGCAGTTCAGCCGATGGAAGATTGTTGACGGCATACTTCGCCAGGCGCAGTTCACCTGTGGTATCAGGCAACATGGGAGGCTTGGCGGTCGCATGATTAAAGCGGAAGGCCGAAGTCAAATCGCCGAAGGTCTGCCTTCTCCACTGGCTGATATTGGGCTCACGTATACCTGTAAACTTCTCCAAAAACTGGAGCACCGATGTGTGATCGAATGACTGGCTGCATACCCAGCCACCAGTTGTCCATGGCGAAATGAGAATGCAAGGGACACGAAAACCCGCGCCGATGGGAAGGCCGTCAATAAACTCCTGGGCAGTACCCGACGGTGGAACCGGAGGCGGCACATGGTCAAAGATTCCGTCATTCTCATCGTAGTTAAGGATGAATGCTGTCTTTGCCCAAACGTCTGGATTGGCCGCTATTGCATCAAGCTTGCTCGCGATAAAAGCCGCGCCCTCAGCAGGCGTGTAATCGGGATGCTCCGACTGGATCGCAGTCGGGAAGATCCAGGAGACAGCCGGTAATTTGTCGTGGATCGCATCGTACTCAAACTGCCCTTCCGAAGACACGACCATCCCTTTCGGGTACAGCGGCGAACTCTTTGGAGCATGAATAAAATTTCTGAAACTAAGCAGCCGGTTATAGATGTGGCCTTCCTGATGCGAGTACGCTTTCCAGGAGATTCCAGCATCCTCCAACCGTTCCGCATAGGTCTTCCACGCAAAACCTTCCTCCGGCCAGTTGTTGTGCGTCATCGGTCCGCCATGCTGTCCATCCGGATCTACCGTTCCCGTCATCCAGTACATACGGTTCGGGCCTGTAGGACCCATCATTGAACAGTGGTAAGCGTCACAGATCGTAAATGCATCGGCCAAAGCAAAGTGAAACGGAATGTCCTCTCGCTTGTAATAGCTCATCGTGTACGGACCATGCTCGCCATCCGCCTTGCGATGGGCAGGCACCCAGTTATCCATCCGTCCGCCGTTCCATGCCTCATGTTGTACGGCCCATCCATGGTTGGTGGAAGGAATCTTCTGTGCGCTGCTTACACGCGTATCCAAGTGGAACGGCAACAGATAGCCGTTCGGATTTTGAGTATCGGGCTGATGAAAGACAGACTTTCCGTGAGAAAGCGTCAGGGCATGGGGATCATCGAATCCGCGAACGCCCGCGAGCGTTCCGAAATAATGATCGAAGGAGCGATTTTCCTGCATCAGCATCACGACATGCTTGATGTCGCGCATAGAGCCGTGTCTCGGTTGTCCCTGCGCCAGCATGCGCTGTACGTTCGGAGGCATAAGCGTCTCGGCAGCGGCAGCTGCCGCAAGCCCCGCAGCACTCCTGAGAAGTCGACGTCGAGTGAACTTTGCCATGGGAACAGACGGGGCAACCGGAAGTTGAGTTTTCATAAACGAAGGAGACTCCAGGCTAAAAATAAAAGGTTGATTGAGTCCGCCTGTCAGAACCATATTCGGGATCTGACAGACGGACTCCTCGCTTCCTGCAATGCTTTCGTTAGAAGTTGAATTTGGCGGCGAACTCGATGGTTCGAGCTTCGTTGACCACCGATGAGATAACCCCAACGGAGGCAGGGTTGGATATGGCCGAGCTTGGGACTCCGAAGTTCGGATGGTTGGCGATATTGAAGACCTCACCACGGAGCTGCAGCTTATAACGTTCACCGATAGAAGTGTTCTTCTCGATGTTCATATCCCAGTTCTGGTAGTTCGGTCCGCGGAGCATGTCGTAGCCCGAGTTACCGAACGTGTAAGGAGCAGGTGCAGCGAATGCTGCCGGGTTGAACCACTCCGCGTTGGTCTTGTGAGACGGATAGATTGCTACTCCAGGAACGCGGTCTGCGCGCCCCGACGCACCGTACACCTGGCTGCCAGGTGCGGTATATGTGACGGAAAACGGCTGGCCTGTCTGGAATGATGTGAGACCAGCCAACTGCCATCCACTGATGATTTTGTTTGTGAATTCATTCGCCTTGCTGAACAGTATCTTGTTCCTGCCGAACGGCAGCTCATAGGCGTAGCTGACCTCAAGTGTCTGCGGTGTGATGCTGGAGATCGGACCATAAGAGTCGCCGATCGCTGTCGGATTCTGATGGTTTTCAATACCTAACACGCGTATCCACTGGTACTCGGCATTCACCATCAAGCCGTGTTTATACTGCTTGTGCAGACCGACCTGCAACGAGTTGCCCGTCGTGTGATACAGGGGATCAAAGGTATCCATAATCGTCGAAAAGGGCTGGAATGGCCGACGCGATTGCTCCACGGTTGCTCCAGGCGCCGCATAGTTGATGTCCGGTTCTGTATTGCCGGTGCCGCCGTGATTGTTCTGGTGGATGGTGCGCTGGCCTACGTAACCAATGCGCAGATCAATTGCGCCTGGCAATTGTTGCTCAATCGCGAGGTTGTACTGCTCGGTGTAGGGCGTAATTGGCTTGTGCTCAGCAATCGTCGTAGGATTGGCTGCAACTGAGGGATTTGCAGCAAAGGGCGCATTCATCGTAAGCGTCGGCGATGTGCTGTTTGTATACGAGAGACTGCTGACAAACGGCAGGTTGCTGAATCCGCCGTCTACATAAGACGAGGGCAGCAGGTTGTAGTACTGGCCCACAGCGCCGCGGATGACCGTCTTCGGAAAAAGCTGATAGGCAAAGCCGAAACGCGGTGCGATATTCGTCATTGGCTGACCTAGATAAGCGAACATGCTGGTCGGTAAGCCCACCGTCGGCGCAAGCACCGTATCCGGAATGTAAGCAGCGTTGCTCCCAGCAGGATACGCCTTCGCGAAGACGACAACTTTACCAATGCTAGGCACGAAGAGCGATTCCGTACCATACGGGTTGTCGTGGAAACGTTGCAGATCATACCGAATGCCATAGTTGATCGTCAGCTTGGGCAGCGGCTTCCAATCATCCTGGATGTAGATGCCATACTGGCTCGAATTGAATCGCACTACGTAGTCATGCGGAGTCGCATTGGCCGTCGTGTTTGGGAACCCAAGCAAAAAGTCAGCGTAAGCAATGCCCGTGTACCGCCCTGTAAAGGTGAAGGCGCCATGCGATTGCGAGCTGTCTTGCCAGGAATCGTTGTATAGATAAGAGGCGCCAGCTTTGATAGTGTGCTTCGGAAGAACCTTGGTGAGCGCGGTATTGCCTTGATACGTCTGCTCAAGATTCTTGGAGCCGGCTTCGCTGAAGGCTGTGATGTTGGTAATGTTCAGTGACGGCGCGCCTTCGAGCAGTTGAGGTCCCAAGCCGGGGATTATCGACGAGAAATCGGTCTTGTAGTTCTGCGCATCGCGATAAAGCGGTAAGTGCAGGTAAGAAATATAGCTGTCGAGCAACAGGGTGGGTGAGAACGTATGAGTCCACCCAGCGACAAAGATGTCGTTATGTTCACCATCGCGCGCTACGCCTCCAACAAGACTGGACCCGCTGCCCTGGGTAGCTACGTCTGCAAATGGTCCATAGTACGCTCGAAGCCACGTTGCCCTAATCTGATCGCGATCGTTGACCTTATGATCGAGCCGTAAATTGAAGCGCGTAACTTCGGTAGTGTGTGGAACCAGCTCGAAGGTGTTGACGCCCGTCGTCTGCGTCGTCGACTGAGGAAGCAGCAGGTTCTGCAACTGAACGTCGACCAGGTTGAAAGGAACATTAATCTTGTTTCCAGGGAACGGCTGCTTTGTCAGAGGATTGATGATGACCGTGTTTGGTGCTGAAGGCGTGGCGCAGCTACCTCCAGCCAAAAAGCAACTGAAGTCTCCATTACGCTCGGCTGTCGTAGGCTGGGTGCTGGTAAGGGGATTGGATTGGGTAAGATGGAATCCCTCGTAGCTGGCAAAAAAGAAAGACCTGTCTCTGCCGTTGTAAAGATGAGGGATATAGATAGGCCCGCTAAGGTTCCCACTGTATTCGTTGCGCTGGTAGGGAGGCCGTGCTGGGGCAGCAGGAGCCGCACCAAAGAAGTAAGGCTTTGCCCCCGTCCCGCGGCTCCGATTGAACTCCAACGCTTCGCCATGCAACGCATTGCCACCGCTGGCACTCACAATAATGACCTGGTTAGGTTGATTAAACTCTGCGGGTGCACCCTGCGTAATGACCTTGAACTCGGCCAGTGCGTCGAGCGGTGGCACTTCGCCTTCTCCACGCTGCAGTTCGATCTCCTCATTGGTAACGCCGTCGAGAGTAAAGCCGACGTCTCCATAGGAGTTGCGTTGGTTCGTACCAAAAGCAAGTGTCACACCACGGACCGGCACTTGATCCTGGGCAGCGACGTCCTGCACGCCGGGTACAAGGTTAATGAGGCCGAGAATGCTCACGTGGCCATTCAGCGGAGTGTTCTGGATGGTGGCACTGTCAACGACCAGCCCTACAGAGGAGGTCTCGGTCTGGATGACAGGATCTTCTCCAGTCACGGTCACCGTTTGCTGGTTCGATCCGACGGTTAGCTTGGCATCGATCTTCGCCACCTGATCGATTGCAAGCGTGAAACTGTCCTTCTGAAAGACTTCAAATCCAGTCTTCTCCACTCGGAGGCTATACATGCCTGGGGGCAGTTGTGTAACGGTATAGGACCCAACGTCGGAACTGGTTACGGTATGGATCGCGTTCGTATCGATCTGACGAATCGTTACAGTTGCTCCGGATATCGTGGCTCCACTCGCATCGGTTACCGCACCCGTAATAGATCCCGTAATACCCTGGCCCAACAAATTCGAACCACCTGCAAGGGCCAGTATGAATAGCAATCCACAATGAAGAGCAAAGTACCTTCGTATTCGACGGCTCATAATCTTCTTAAGTTCTTTTGGCATCTCCAACAACAGCGCTTTCATCCCATCTCCTTTTTTCTTTTGGCCTGAGGTTTCGCACAAGTGCGAAAAAGAGACTCACCTGCAGTCCTGATGAATTCGAGTATTCGGTGGAGGCTATCCGGGCGGTAGGGGTTTTCCTTGTGTAGATAAATTGACACATTGTGGCCAAGCTATCGTCTGTAGAATCAACAAAAAATGTTCTGTGTTTTGCGTGTGCATACATGTGTACGATAGCGGCAAATGCTTTGATTTACCCAGCATTCATCAAAGCACCTTACACTTTATTCAAGAAGCGAGTTTGAATCCCGCCATGCAAACCTTGGAGTCATCACCAAAGATCGTCGCGGGCATTGTTCCAGACACGAAAGTCGCACTTACCACCGACGCGGCCTTGCATGCGAAGGATCCCCGCTGGCAACTTGCGCAACGAATTGCAGCTAGTGGCAGCCTGGGACGTTCACGTCTTCTTACCGACTTTCTGCTCTATATTGTTGATCGCCACATCCACGATCGCACTGACGAGATTACAGAGCAACAAATCGGAATTCTAGTATTCGGAAGAGCCGAAGGCTACGATGCGAATGACGATAATATCGTTCGCAGTTACGCGAGAAACCTGCGTAAACGAATCGGAGAGTACTTCGCCACTGAGGGTAAAGAGGAATCACTACGGCTCGAGATTCCTCGTGGTGGATACACTCCATCATTCTCCGTTGTTAGATCAGAACCAGAATCACCAACGAAGAATCTGAATCTTCCACGGCCCATCCTTCCGCAGATAAATGACGACGCAGATATAACCTCAGACGCTTCCTCTATACCAGAATTAGAAGCACACCCTCTGACTCTGTCTCCAACTGTTGAGGCACCCGCGATACTTCCCTGGCACATCGCATTCGGTGCGGTCCTTCGCAAATACGGAGTAGTTCTCGCACTCTGTATCGGTATCCTTCTGGGGCTGGGTGGCACCGCTTTGCGACCGCTGCCATTCCTTAAGCGCGCATTTCCTCCACCCTCTGAAGCTGCATCGATTGGCCTATGGTCCCAGATATTCAGCAACGATCGAGACACCTTCATCGTGCCTTCGGACGATGGCCTGATCATCATGCAAAGACTTACCGCGCGCCCGGTCCCCATCTCGAGCTATGTCAATGGAAGTTATCGAACCGATGTCAAAACGGAAGGAGATTCGGGCGCTCCCGAGATCCTCAAACTCGGTGGTCGGCGTTATACCAGCGTAGTCGATCTGGCTTTTGTCGCTCACATAGCTCAATTGGATGAAGTCGTACCCGAACGCATGGTGATCCGATATGCACGAGACCTGCGCATGGACGACCTCCGAACCGGGAACGCTATTTTAATCGGTTCTACCGAAGCCAATCCTTGGATCCAACTATTTCAACCTCACATGAACTTTCATTTCAGCATCAATCCGGGTTCTAACACACCATCCGGAATACTCAACTTACATCCACGGGCCGGGGAGAACACCCTCTATGGCACTGCGGACGAGAATCGCACCTACGGTCTCATCGCCTATGTGCCGAATCTCACGTCTACAGGGCATGTCCTGATCGTTGGCGGACTGAACACCGCCGGCACCGAAGCAGCAACTACCTTCCTGCTCACCCCATCGCTGATGATGCCAACGCTACAACGTGCAAAAATAGCTCATGGTGGCCTTCAGTCATTCGAAATGATTGTAGGCGCCGCCAATATTGCTACAAATGCATCGGCCCCGCAATTAATCCTGGAACGAATAGGTCTCCCCTAAACCGTATCGACACATTCACTTTTGCAATAGGAAGATCGCAGCTTGGGAAAAAGCCTACAGTGCTTCTTGAGATAGATTGTGCCCTATACCTTCGTCTTCAATCTCATCAGGATTGAAGAACGCCACTAAGCGCAAGCGACCGATTGTGAGATTCCGGAGAGAAAATGTCCGGCAGGACATTTGTGTCCACCGTAGATCGCCTCGGCGACTTGGAAAATCCAAGCTTTTCCATGCGTGAGATCAAAGTTGTGCGTGGTATCCCAAGCTTCGCGGCGGCTCCATTACTGCCGCCGATGGTCCAATTGGTTTCATGGAGAGTTCGATGAATATGGGCTCTTTCCGCATCGGCAAGTGTAACGACATCTCTTGTTTGAGGGACAGGGGCGATGAACCTGAGATCCCTCTCGCGTGGAGTGAGAACATCGCCGGAAGATGTGATCAATGCGCGTTCCACAAAGTTCTGAAGTTCGCGAATATTGCCAGGCCAATGGTACTCGGTCAACCGCTCGATAAGCTCGTTTGGAATATGGATCACATGCCTTCCAAGCCGTTCATTAAACCGATTGACGAAACAACGAACCAGCAATGGGATATCGCCTTTGCGTTGTCTGAGAGGCGGAAGTGCGATAGGAAAGACGCTCAATCGGTAGTAGAGATCCGCTCTAAAGGACTTCTCCTCGACCATTTGTTGAAGATGAAGATTTGTAGCAGCAATAATTCGCACATCAACTTGTGTTGTTCGGCTGCTGCCGACCCGCTCGAACTGCTGCTCCTGGAGAACGCGTAAGAGCTTCGGCTGCAATTCCAGTGGCATATCACCAATCTCGTCGAGAAATAACGTCCCTCCATGAGCCGTCTGGAACCGGCCAATCGTCCGTTCGACCGCACCGGTGAAAGCCCCTTTCTCATGTCCGAACAACTCGCTCTCAAGCAGCGTAGATGGGATTGCAGCGCAGTTGATCGCAACGAATGGCTTATTACGCCTCGAACCGTTGTCATGAACTGCTCTCGCCACAACCTCCTTCCCTGTGCCGGTCTCTCCTTGAATCAAGATGGCGCAGTTCAGTGGGGCTACCATATCTATGTCTTCTATCACGCTGCGAAATGTATTGCTTGAACCGATTAGATTATTCGAGAACATATTTTTATCCTTGCCGGTGTGATCAGATCACGAGCCGATTCACTGACTCTTACATAATCCACGACAGCTACGACAAACGGTTTGGATTGCTCGGCCAATACCATTACTCCCAGCTACAGCGTCATCGTAGCTCGGCCAGAAGAGGTTGCCAATCATCACTTTGTATAGATGATCCTCATGCAAACACAGAGGTTGGAGCCAGGTCTTCAACCCTCATAAGCCCGCGAGTACGGAGACGAAGGTTGGGAGACGAAACATCTCACTCAAAGCGAATCTTCGCCATCATGCCTTTATCTTCATGCTTGAGCAGATGGCAATGGAAGACGGAGATACCCCGAATGATTGGATCCATAAAATCCATAATGAGGTCGAGAGATTGGCCCGGCTCTAAATTAACTGTATCCATCCATTTCGGGTTGCTGATAGACGTTCCATCGTTTCCATAAACAAGAAAGTGCACTTGATGGATATGAAAAGGATGGACCTCGTGTGTGCGATTCACCACCTGCCAATGGACATAGCTGCCCGTCTTAACAGTCACCATAGGATCATCGGATGGTTGGTACTTCTTGTTATTGATGTAGAAGCCATTTTTGTCTTCTGTGAAATTCACGACGAAAGCAGCATCGCGCTTCTCCAAGTCCTTTACGGCCTGGGAGGAAAGATGTCTATAAACAGCCTTCTGAGAATCTGCCGCTCCATGTTTGCTGCGCGTTGGTGCATCCTGCCGCCCGGCAGGGTCCAGATCCGCAATCACCATCGCTGGATTCGGGTCTCCGTCTGGGCCTGTGTTTACGCAAAGGCTTCGGAGGGACGCCTTCGCACCAGAGGTAGAACCGGTCACAATCACTTCAAGTCGCCCTGCTGGAGCTAATAAAACATGCTGCGCCGACTCAGTAGGGCGATCGGGATTGTGATAACCGAGAGGCATTCCATCGAGTGCCACTGTGATCATGTCTTCTGAGTCGATCATGAGATCTGCATAGAGATCAGGAGAGGCATTAACAATGCGCCAAAACTGTTTCTCGCCGGGTGCAATTGCTATCTTCGGCCGCACTGCTCCATTGACCGTAAAGATTCTTCCGGGATCTCCGGTTGCTTCTCCACAAGTAGTTTGCGAAATATCAACTGCTGCTGTGAGGCGCTTCGAAGCTTCATCGCCTTGATGAAGCTCAGCGTCGCGCAGGATCAGTATTTGTTCTTTGAGTCCGCGGAGTTCAGGAACATACCGCTCGATGCCTTCGACAACGATGGCCCCTGACATTCCATCAAGATCCTGCTGATAGCTCTCACCGTGAGGGTGAGTATGGTACCAATAAAGCCCCGACGGCTGATTGAGCGGTATATCCACCGTGTAGCGAAGCGATTCGCCAGGCATTGCCATCATCGATATGACATCGTCTTGCGGAGATTCGGGAGAAACATGCAGCCCGTGAAAATGAAGATTACTCATGTTCATGCATGGACCGTCTACGCAAACTTCGCCCGATGAAGCTCGCATACGATTCAAATACGTTATACGGAGTTTTTGACCGGGCGATACGCGAATAACTGGAGGGACTTCCCTGCCCTCGAAAGAGAACGCTCCGCGCCCCGAGACTGGATCGTTCACCGCACTCAACACCAATGGCGTTCGCACATCAGGAGGTTTGGGTAACGGTACTCCAATTGGAGGCAATGCAGCCTGAGCCGATAGAATCTCGCCAGCAAGCGCAAAAGCGCATGCGAATAACCCTAAGGTTCTCAGGGCGCGTCCGAGCGAACGTGTTTTCATCGTACCCTTTCCGAAATTGAATAGCATTGGACTGCGCAATCGGAGAGCCACATGACTGGACTCGTACATGCAGCTCGTGCCTGATAACGACAACACTTAGATGACCCCTTGATTCTCTGAGGGAATCTTCATCACTTGTGCTTTGTCGATGTTCAGGTGCGCTTTGAGCATCTCGCTCGGAACACGCCTTAGCCATTGGTTCAGCGATATATCCTGGAACTCATCCGTGGCGAATGTCTCAAGAAACACGAGGTCCGTGTCGCCGGTGTTTTCGATGTAATGTGGTGCGTTATTGGGAACATAACCCACATCATTGGCATTGAAGTCCATCGTGCGAGCATTGTCGACCGGGAAAAAAACGGTCATGCGGCCCTTCCCCGCAATATAGAACTGCCACTCTGAGTCATGCGGATGCCAATGCATCTCGCGCATACCACCTGGCTTCACCGTAACCAGCGCAGCTGCGATATGTTTTGAGACCGGGAAGTTTTTCGAATCTACGATGCGTACTTCCCCGCCCTTACTGGATTTCGTTGGCGCCATAGATTTGAGATGGAAGGTGTACTGGCTGTGAGCCGCGACCGATTCTCCACCGATTTCTGCCTTGTCCGCAGCAAGCGAACCCGGTTCTTTCCCCGGAAAAATGTAGAGCGGCGCCTTTGGAGCATTGGCGAACGCGTCTGCATCCAATCCAGTATTCTTCGCAAGAACCTCGGGCGGAGTATGAGCGAGCCACTCAGAGAGGAGCATCGTTCCATCCTCAGAGAAGCCACCCTGATTAAATACGAGCAGGAACTCCGTTCCGTCGGGACCAAGACCCTGGATAGAGTGCGGATGTCCAGCCGGAAAAATCCAGAGATCACCCTCCTCCACGTCGCCGATGAACATATTTCCATCGGGCTGCATCACGGTAACGCGGGCCTTGCCATAAAGAACGTACGCCCATTCGTCCGCTGTATGCCAGTGCATCTCACGATAACTGCCGGCGGTGAGGCGCATGTTTACGCCCGCGATGTCTTTTGAAGAGGGCAGCACGCGCTCAGTCACTTCGTGGGTCCAACCACCCTCTTCGACACGCTTCTTGACGAGATCGAAGGAATACCACATCGGCATAACATCGCCATGATCGGTTGGCGGCGGAGTATTAGAGTTTGGGTTCAGGGCCAAAAGCCCCTTGTTCTCCTGTCCTGGATCACTGGACGAGTGATCCTGCTCGGCTTTCTGAGTGCTTACTTTTTCTTGGGCATGAGCAGTCAGGCCTGCGAATGCAGCTGTGGCCAGCGCTGCAGAACTTAGCCCTAGAAAGCTGCGGCGGTTTGGATGCTCCAGAGAGATTAAATCGTCTGTACGGTCATTCATCATCGCAACCTTTCGTCATAAGGAATAAATGGCATGTGAAACGATTCTGACAGTAGCGATACAGAACGGAAATGACAACTATCTCTTTATATATATCCGCCCATAGAATCGTGACAACAGCTATTGTGGTCCATCAGCCCAGGAAGAAGAGGCTGCTCACAGCCACTGGGCGCCGAAGGCACACGGCTTCAGCCATTTGGAAGTTACATCGAACTATGGCAGAGTTCTCTTCTGTTTAATATTGAATCCAAACTATCCCGTAAATAGAGCGGAGGTAAATCGCTCATCGATTAAGTTACCTTTGAGAACATTCTGATAACTCACTGCACAAAGCTACTATCAATAGACTTTGTGACAACGACTTGAAAATCTTTCCAAGCACAGGGAGCGTCCTCTCGTGCTCGACTGCACGCTGGTAAAAATAAGGACGCCTTGCTCGGGGGCGCAACGAGCGACAGCGGCAAACCGCTCCGCATCTGATTCGGAGTCTGTACAGTGTAGTAAGCTTTGACGAAATCTCCCTGACCAGCTCTCTGCCAAAGCTCAAAAACCAGGGCACCTCCAGGTGCTGCATCGTCCCGTTGATAGCCATTTATCAGCCAATGAAGGTCAAGTAACGCGGCAACATTTGCAATGTTTGTGTCATGTCCTACGAGGAGTGTCAGCTTATCGCCAGGAGTGCCAATCGCGCCTGTGACTGGCGTTCCATCTTCTGCCTGCTCCAGTGTTCTCAATATATGATTGAGAAGATTCGAGGCTTTTACACGTGCGACATACGGTGTGCGCTGAATCAACTCCGATGAAGCAGCATGCAGTGCCATGAAGGCTCGCATCTTGTCTTCATCCACACGGCCCCAACCCACATTTGTAGTTGGCATCCCCTCCAGATACTCCAGCTGAAAATCTTCAGCGAAAGTCGCCGCAGTGGTTAGTGGCCCCTTGATATCCGTCAAATGATCGCCACTTCCCTGCATCATGGATGCAGGAATTCCAAGCAGATCTTTCTTGCCCTCAGGTTTGCAATCATGCGCAGTGCACCCAATGAGTATCTGCTGCATCGCCTCTAATGACATTTGATAAGCCGGCAGCAGTGCTGCAGCATCGCCGCCCATTCGTCCTGCAACCGCGGAGTAGGCAAGTTGAGGATCTGGCTTGCCAATTCTCCCTCCTGGATGAAATGTTGCATCCTGCGTTCCAAGGGCTGCCGAATGAATATCGACCGTACAGCCCGATAACAATCCATCCGCAAGACCTCGGCCTGTTTCCAAAGTACGCTGATCTGTATCTGCATAGATAAAGACTGCCTTTGCATCGGCACATCCCTCCGAAGACAATAAACCTTTTGCCTCAAATGAAGCACGATAATAACTACCAAACTGGGTCATCAACATTTTTCCGTGCGCTGTAAGAAGGCCAGGAGCCACGGGCCATACCGGCCACGGATCCTTCGCATATTCATCCAGGCGTGTATTTGCCCAGGTTGGAGAACGAACACCATGACGCGTGAGAATAAGCACAAATTTAAGATGCTCATCAGGGCTAGTCTTCACCTGCGCATTGGATAGCTTATAGCCCGCCAGGATGAAGCATAAATAAAACAGGCATAGCAGTATCTTTTTCAAATCACATCTCCTTGAAACACATAGACTCTACCGGACAGCTTTACGGCAATTTATCTAACTAAAGCAGCGGTCAATTGATATCATCGTGCGCCGGTTTGATATACGCGCACTTCAGCAGGAAATGTCGTACCGGGAATGCCGATATAGAGTGACCGCTGCGAAGGAACAAGCAAACCTGTTTTCGCTCCAGCGACAGTCCCGGTTACAGCAAGTGCTTCCAGCTTTCCGTCGGCTGAGACAGCAAAGGTATCCACTGCCCCGGAACCCGTAATCAAATAAGCGCGATGTGTCGCTGGTTCATAAAATAGATCATCCGCACCGGTATCCGATGGAGCGCTTGCGATTTCCTTTCCGGTCTTCCCATTCAACACCAGAAGCTTGGCAGGCGTCCGGCAACCAACGAGCAAGAGATCATCCGCTACATCGTAAGCGAGTGGAGTATTTCCTTTAGCGCCATTTAGCTGCCACTTGTTTACAACTGCATGACTCCTGCCATCGATTACCACGACTTGTCCGGCATCACTGATGTTTACAAAAACGCGATGCCCTGTCTCATCAAGTTCCAGTGCTTCGGGATGTGCAGCAACGGCTATGTTTGCAATCAGCGAAAGACTTTCTCCATCAATGATGGCGACAGATGCCGGATTCGCAGTATCACTTCCACCGTGTCCGACATATAGAACATTAGTGGCATTATCGTAAACAAGATCGTCCGCATCATCGGAAAGCTTGATAGACCTGATCAGCTTGAGTGGAGAACCTTTAAAAACGTTCAACTCTGCCTTCTCTCCATCGGCAACAAACAGAAGACCTTTCTGAGCCACCCATGCGAGTCCATGAGGTTTGCCCAGGCCTGCAATGCTCTGCAGCTTCGTTCCTGTGGCCAGGTCTACCACTTCTACTGTCTTGTTGCCAGTAGCCGCCGCGAATAAACGATGTCCAGCTTCGTCTACAGCAAAGTGGTCGAATTTCCCTTTTACGCCAGTTAGTGGAATAGTGCGTTGAAGAGTGATTGGCGATTCTGCATGGATCTGAATAAGACCGATTCCACAAACTGCTATACAAACAGCGATCACTGAATTTCTAATCACAAAATACCTCCAGGTCACATGAGATCATGTAGACCTATGGCCATTGGGAATAACAATGGATGATATCTGCTTCATCCGCTAAGTGAGGCTACGATGAAAGCCTCAATTACGGCTTTCATCGTAGTTATTTCTTACTCACTGTGATGAAGGTTCCAGCGAATTCCACCCTGATATGTCGGCTTGTAATATTCACGCTGAGTAAGGTACTGTGGGCTACCGTTGAAGAAACCGAAGACTTCGTTGTTCATGTTTAGCCCTGAAGCCAGAACAGTGAATCCTTTGCCGATATAGTAAGTCGCCTGGGCATCGATCTGAGTATGGGCATAAAAGTAGTTATCTCCGGTAGGACCAGTAACCCCAAGCTGAGCTATCGATTGCCCTGTCTGCTGATATTGATAGACATATATGTTTGACCCGTTATGAGAAGCTGCCACAGTAATCAGGGCGCGTTTGGTTGCATATGCTGGCGCGATATTCCATGAATAGGGAGCTTGTCCTACCAGTGCCGGATTATCACTGCGACCTGGGAGGTTATAGTTCTTTGAGGATGTGTAAGTAAAGTTGGCGTTGATCCGCGCCCCGCTCAGAACACCTGGAAGGAACCTCAAATGCTGTTGATACGCTAACTCAACACCTTGCACATAGGCGTGATCGCCATTGACTTCCTGTAAAACTAGATCCCCAGCATAGGCCTGCGATAAGGGAGATCCCGTTGCGGGGATGATCGATTGCCGGCTAAAGATGGGACGCGTAATCTGCTTGTAGAAATAACCGGCCTCGATCATGCCTACGGATGGAAGATATCGCTCATAGAGTAGATCGTAGTCGTTCGCATGTTCGGCTACCAGGGATGGATTACCGATGCCGATCGTGTAGGGATTGGTGGACTGATCCTCTGTAACGTAAGAAACAAGTTGATATGGATCAGGACGGGACATACCTCTTCCGTAGACTGCACGGATATCGGAGTTAGCGTCAATCTTATAGCGAAGCTGCGCACTTGGTAACGGATTTACATAGGATCCACTTCCATGCTGCGGCGTTGTCGACACATAATTTCCGTTTGCATCATTTACCACGAGATAACCGGTGTTTGAGGTTTGAGTCCCCTCAAAGCGCAGACCTGTTTGCAGATGAAAGCGGCCAAACTCGATCGTATTCATGATGTAGCCTGCAGAGACCCGTTCTTGCAGGTTATAGTTGGCTGCATCCGACTGCAGGTGAGTCGTCCCTTCGTCCAGGCTAAAATTTTCTGGGTTAGCAGCAAGATCTCCGGCAATCGCGGCAAAGTTGGTGACAGGCCCCAGATGATAACTTCCATCATAAAAATGGTTGTTCACAAAAGAGCTTAGATACTGGGTCATAGGCGTGCCGTTCGAGGAATCATACTCAGGAGAGTAGGCATCCTGCCCCTTATGCTCATTGCGAAATTGCCCACCGAATTCAAGCGTCGACGCGTGCGATCCAAGATGGTAGTTAATGCCCATAGCCCCACCTGCCTGCAGGTTAAGCTGCGTAGCCTGCCCGAAGGTAAGATCAATCGTATCCAAAAAATATTTAGTTGGATCGTAGATCTCGTTTCCTGCTACGGCGCAGCTAAATTGAGGCCGATATTGACTAGGCCCGGGCACATACTCGCAATCATCACCAATCGCGCTGTGCTTTGCGACCTTAAACTCCGCGCCGGGGTTGCCTGCGGCTCCTCCAAAACGAGAGTGCGCAATTGCGATCTGATACCTGAGAAAAGAATGATTAAAGACCTGGTTACCACCAATAGCCAGATCTTCGATCTGCAGATTAGGGCGACGAATACTCGTCTTGAATTTTGGGTTGTCCTCTACTGTTAATTGGTAAGCATATTTCTGACCGTAGTCTCTGAAGTTAGAAAATAGTCCATGCACATACAAGTCGGAGTTCTCATTCAGCTTGTAGTCAAGAGCACCGGCAAATCCGTAACGCGTTCGATCATAGAGATACTGCTGAATATCCTCCGAACCAAAGGTCTTCTCACCCGTTAAAGGTGAGATACCAGGAACGGGCTCAACATCGTCAATGCCGCGCTCATTGGCGTCATAACTATAGCCAAGCATCAGGCCAAACCGCTTGCCAGGACCATGGCTTTCGCTAGGACCAAAACGAAAACCTGCCGTGGAATTAATCGCGAATGATTTACGACCGTTTGCAATTGGCGTATAACCATCGATGCCCTGGATCGAAATAGTTGGTTTGTCTGTAGTCGCCTGCTTGATGCGTAGATCTACAGAGCCACCAATTGCGTCTCCATCCTGGCTTGCAGAGAGTGTCTTGTTGATTGCTACGGAGCCTACCAGACCTGCCGGAATTGTATCGAGATCTACCTGACGAACCGCAGGATCAGGGCCGGGCACAATCACTCCATCGATCGTTGTGTTGCTCAGCCTAGGTTCAGTGCCGCGGATCTGTACATACTGGCCCTCGCCCTCATTGCGCTGCAACGTCACTCCCGGCAAGCGGCCCAAAGCATCCGCGACGTTCTGGTTCGGCAGGCTTTGAATCTGCACGTCCGTTTCTACGTTCAGAATGTTTTCGGATGTGCGCTGCTCGTTGATCGCTGCTGCATCTCCGACCACATCTCCATTCACCACCACTTGCTGACTATTGGACCCAACATTCATCGTAGTATTCAACTGAACGTTCTGGCCTTGGGCCACAACTACAGACGAAACCGAGTTACCAAAACCGATATAAGACACGGTCAGGGTGTAACTGCCAGGTTTTACATTCTGAATTGAGAAGTTTCCCTGGGCATCCGATACTGCTGTCGCCGATGTAGGCTGCAGTGCTATCTGCGCTCCTTGAAGAGCAGCTCCGGATGTATCTTTCACGACGCCGCTGATGCTGCCATTCTCGCCATCGACTGACTTATCGACCTCCGCGGAGTGAAGCAGCGATGGAATACAAACAAAGAGCAAGAAAAGAGATAAGAGCGATAGAACGCGCAATTTCATGCTGAATAGTCTCCCGATCAAACTGCGCTCATTTTCCGAGAGTACAAAAGGCTGCTTCGGTTGAGCGTGATCTGTTGCAAGCTTTAGCTATGGCTGTAAACCTCTGTTCACGAAACGATAAATAATTTCTAAGGTAGAAATCGTCTATCTGAAGCTAAGAGCCCACCACCATGAAAATGTCGTGAATAATATTCCAGTACAGGCCAATCGATCGAATCATGGCTTCCAACCTGAACTCATTGTATTTACAGTGTGAATTAGATTGATAGGCATGTCCTGCAGCATGTCCTGCAACGGCCTGCTCCTCCACCTGGCGGCGATGTGAGGGTTCCCTGCGCATTCTAATTATCGAAGATGACCCGCGAATGCTGGAGCTTCTCTGCCAAGGTCTACGCGATTCGGGCCACACCGCTATGCCCGCATCCGACGGGGACGCTGGGTTGGAGCTTGCGATCAACTTTGACTTTGACGCAATGGTTCTCGATATCGGCCTGCCTGGACGAGACGGTTACAGTGTTGCGATCGCCCTGCGCAAACAGAAGAAATCTGCTCCGATCATCATGCTGACAGCACGCGACGCCGAGGACGATATCATTCGCGGATTTGATCTCGGCGTCGATGACTATCTAACCAAACCATTTTCGTTCCGGGAACTGCTTGTTAGATTGGAAGGGCTCACCAGGTCTTCGCGTCCAACGAGTGCAACACCTGCCTTGTTACTCGATCCCATACGACTTACAGCGCAACGCGATGGAGAAGTTATCCGCCTGACTCGCTCCGAATACCTGCTGCTGGCCTCTTTGAACGATCACGACGGAGCGCCTACGACCAGGCAGGAACTCACGGAGGCAATCTGGGGGCAGGATCAAACAGTTACACCCAATACGCTCGATGTGCTGGTAAATGCGCTTCGCAGTAAACTTGACGCCCCTTACAAACACAAATTACTTCACACTGTGCGTGGCGTTGGTTATCGTTTGCAAACCACCTTCTTCGAGGCCAGGTCTGAAGAAATGCAGCTGCAAAAAGGACTCCCCTCGTGAAGTCTCTCCCGATACGCTTGAAGCTTACTCTGTGGTACTTCGTAATGTTTGTGAGTGCTGCGCTCCTGCTAAGTCTGACGAGTTGGTGGATGCTCCGTCGTACGATCGATGCCACCATCCATCAGGACCTGCAGGAGAGAGTAGATGATGTTCGCATCGAGATTCAGCATCTCGGCCCGCACTTCACACTCGACAAAGCTCAGGAACACTTTGAGTCGGTATATCGTGATCGCGATGAAGGAAAATGGCTTCAGATTAGGGATCAAAATGGCCAATGGATTTATCGTTCATCCCGCATGGCTTACTTTAATGTGCCGTTGTCTTTCACACACGACCATCCTGCAACAGGAGATTTATCTGAATTCATTCTAGGCGGTCACCCAGTACGGGCACTTTCCATCGCTCTGTTTATCAATGATCAAAGATATACCGTAGAGACGGGCATCTCGATGAACAAGCCCCGTATCCTTCTCCATAATTTCGGCATCTGCCTCCTTCTACTTACACCAATCGTCGTAGTGGTAGCGGCGGCGGGAGGTCATCTCATGAGTCGCAAGGCGCTTGCCCCTGTAAATCGTATAGCGCAAGAGGCACGTCGAATCTCCGACAAAAATCTCGATACTCGCCTGCCTGTATCTACCACCAAGGATGAGCTCTCCTTTCTTTCCATCACTCTGAACAATATGTTGGCACGCATCGACGCTGGATTTCGCAGCGTTAAAGACTTCACGGCGAATGCCTCTCACGAACTTCGCACTCCACTCGCGCGCATTCGCACAGAAGCCGAGATCGCCCTTTTGCGGCCACGAGAAGTAGGCGAATATCGAGAGATACTGGAACATATGCACCAGAGCTCGATCGAGATGTCGGTCCTTGTCGATAACTTATTAACACTTGCCCGCGCAGAAGCCGGCACAGAAATTTTTCGCCTCACGCCGATCGATCTTCAGGTGATAATTGCAGAAATAGCACAGGAATGGAGACCGATCACCGAGCGACTCTCGATCAACCTCTACACTAATTTCCAGCATTCGACTACAAACCAGGAAGCTGTTTTTGTACTCGGAGATCGCCTGTCGTTACTGCGGATTTTGCGGATCTGGCTTGATAATAGCTGCAAATTTACTGCAGCGAACGGCTCCATCACAATCGAAGCGGTGATGAATGTGTCATCCGCTACCCTGGCTGTTATTGATGACGGTATCGGTATAGCGCCTGAGCATCAAAAGCACATTTTCAATCGGTTCTACAGGGTAAAGGGCGATACATCCGAACAAAGCGTTGGCGCCGGTTTAGGACTTACACTCGCCGAGTGGATCGCGGATCAACATAAAACACACATCATCGTCGATAGCGTGCCTGGGCATGGATCGCGATTTCAGATGTGTCTGCCCCGTGTCGGTAATGAGGTATCTGCACTGAAACCTGCTGTTTTGGACATGATCAAATCGCTTCCCAAAAGTTTAACTCTTTGACCTATAAACGATGTGAAGGCGCCGCGTCTTCAGGGGTAGTCGCAGCGTTTACGGATCGGAGTGCCGCAAGAGCTGAGTTTGGTTCAGCTGGAAAATTGTTGCGATGATCCGCTAGATAGCGATGGACATCCGCGATGACAACGGAACCTTCGCCAACAGCAGACGCTACGCGTTTTACGGAATTGGAACGAACGTCTCCTACGGCAAACATTCCGGGTAAGCTTGTGGCGTAGGGCGTGCTCTCGAAGCCGTCTGTACCGCCTGTGAGAATGAAACCCTTCTTATCCAGCCGTACTGTACCAAAGAGCCATCCCGAGTTTGGTTCGGCACCGATCATAACGAATACAGTCCCAATTGGCTTCACGATGGACTCACCTGTTTCTCGATTAGTCCAGGTGACGTATTCGAGATAAGGATCTCCTTCGAGCTTCACAATTTCTGCTTGAGTATAAAGCGAGATGCGTGACGAGCTTTCGAGGCGAGAAATAAGATACTGCGACATCGTGCTTGCCAGCGATTTACCGCGAATGATGTGGTGTACATGTTTTGCGATGCCCGATAGAAATAAAGCAGCCTGCCCGGCTGAGTTGCCCCCGCCTACGACAACAATCTCTTTTTCGCGGCAAAACATTGACTCCATCGCGGTTGCCGCGTAAAAGATCCCGCAGTTTTCATACTGGCTGTAGTTATCTACCGAAAGCTTGCGATATTGTGCTCCCGAGGCCACAACAACAGATCTTGAATAGACTGGAATGCCGCCCGCAAGTGTCAGCTTGTGGATGCCATTGCTCTGCTCCGCAGTGATGGTCTGCCTGGAGATCGCGATGCGTACTCCAAACTTCAACGCCTGCAACTGGGCACGGTTTGCAAGCCGCTGGCCGGAGATTCCTGTTGGGAAACCAAGGTAGTTTTCGATTTTGGAGCTTGTGCCTGCTTGTCCGCCTGAAGCTGTACTTTCAATAACGATGGTGCAGAGCCCCTCCGACGCAGCATAGACAGCAGCAGCGAGGCCCGAAGGGCCAGCACCGACAACTGTCACGTCGTAGATCATCTCTGGATCAGGCAGTTCAGTAATGCCCAGTTCATCCGCAAGCTGTGTGATGGTGGGCCGATGCAAGATGCGGCCATCAAAAAGAATCGCCTCTGGCAGAGTGGATTCAGGATTGGATAGGCCATCATTCAGCAGCGGGCCTTCCTCAGCATGCACCTCCACAATCCTGTGCGGATAGCTGTTACGAACAAGAAAGCGTTGGATTACTGTAACCTCGGCATCGTTGGCAAGCCCCCTCAATGTAATGCCCGCGTTTTCCTCGCCAAGCATGCCAATACGACGCCAAGCAACTGCTGAGGTGACGAGATTTGCGATATCACCTTCCGCACGCATGAGTTTCGAGAGCTCTCTGCGTGGTACGCGAAGAAGACGGCTCTCTTGAACTGTTCGTGCTTCTACGAGTGATCCCTGTGAGGTCAGAAGATTAAACTCGCCGGAGAAGTCCAGCCTCCTATGATTCGCTATAACCTTGGAATCACCATTTACGAGGCGCAGAGAGACATCGATCTGTCCTTCGAGCACCACGAACATGTCTATCTGCCGCTCGCCCCAGGTGAACAACGGTACGCCTGCCGGAAAGGTTTCTTCCTGACCATAGGCGCCCAGCCGTACGATCATCTCCTCCGTAAGTTTCGCAAAGGCGAGGTCGGGCCGAAAGTCTGGATTGTTCCATGCAGTGTTCTTGCTCTCAGCGTCGTAGATCATGGCGTTGGATCCCCTTATCTCTTACCTATGAAAACATAGTCGCTACTGATCTCGCTGAGAAAATCCCATTAGAGGACTCGTGTTCAGCGTCATCCCCTTCCGCTGAACACGAATGAACTCGTATGCCTGCTATCGCCAGCCAGGCGTTGATAGGCCGCTGAGTTGTCATAAAGACGGTTGAGAATCGTGCATTAATCCTGCACCTAAGATGGATATCCTCTACGTGCAACGTTTCTTTCCTCAAACGATATTTCTGGAGTACTATCTCACATCGGTATTGCGCACGTTCTCCAGGTCTGGAACCTTCGGCGAGCAGGTCGGTACCTTTCTCCAGAGAAATTCAAAATCCTGAGGGTCCCCTCCCTATACTCTTTCTTGAGAAGTGCCCAGTCCCAATGCGAACTTCCTGTATATCTGTTCCCTGGCTCAATCCACGATGTTCGCAGATCTCTGGAACGTTAAACAAAGAGGTGACAGCACTATGCGATCAATCAAAAAAGCGGATATTCCTGAAGCAAATACAAACGGAATCGAATATATATCGCGTCGGAAAGCTCTTATCCGCGGCGCAATTGTCGCGGCGGGAATCGGTTTGTCCCGGACCGCTTCGGCTCTGTCAATTCAAAGCGAATCCCAATCAGATTCCATCAACATAAAGGGGAAAAGCATGTCTCATCATCTTGACTCACCTATCG